>NZ_JAHXPU010000040.1:0-120853 GCF_047308185.1 Pantoea sp. B65 | reverse complement strand
TATGCCATATAAATAAAACGGAATTAATTATTATCGGGATGGAATCCTATGCCTGAACGTATTTCTGTGCAATTACCTGCCGAAGGACTTCTTTTCTGGAAACTGTCCGGTACCGAGGAGTTGTCCCGCCCGTTTACGCTGAATGTCTGCCTGCTGAGCAGCAATGCGGACCTTGATCGCAAAACACTGCTCGGGCAACCGATCACTCTGACCCTCCCCACCCAGCCGGTGCTGGCCGCGTCACGCTACCTTAACGGTAAAATCACCGCGGTGAATGTGCAGAGCACTGAACTGAGCGGGACACGTTATACGGTATATAGCCTGTGTATGGAGTCGGACTTATGGCCACTGCAGCGCGATCGCAATCAGCGTATTTTTCAGCAACAGCGGGTGCCGGATATTATTAAAACCGTACTGGGCGAATATAGCGTTGCGGTCGAAGACCATCTGACCGGCGAATATCGTTGCTGGGAATACTGCGTACAGTATCAGGAGAGCAGCTATAACTTTATTTCGCGGCTAATGGAGCTGGAAGGGATTTTCTATTTTTTCCGTCATGAAGCCGACAGGCATACGCTGGTGCTGATGGACTCCGCATCCCGGCAGCCATTCAGCGGCTATGAGGTTATCCCTTATTACGCCACCCCGTCCGCAGGCCGCATCGGGGAAGAGGGCATTACGCAGTGGGCGATCAGCGAGCAGGTGACGCCGGGTCTCTACAGCCTTGATGACTACGACTTCCGCCAGCCAAACGCCTGGCTGTTTCAGGCACGACAGAATCCGGCGTCCACCGCGCCGGGGCAGATTGACTACTACGAATGGCCGGGGCGTTTCGTGCACCATGCCCAGGGCGAATACTATGCCCGTATCCGCCAGCAGGCATGGCAGACGCAGTATCAGCGCATTGATGCGCGGGGCAACGCCCCCGGGGTGGCGCCGGGGTACACTTTTACGCTCAGCAATCCGCCCTTTGCCAGCGACAGTGATGACTATCTGGTGGTGAGCGCCAGTTACGAACTGGAAGAGAACAGCTACGCCAGTGGTGATGATGGCAGCCGCGTTTATCAGATCAACTTTATGGTGATCCCGGCGGATGTCACCTTCCGTCCGCTGCAGGGCAGCGAGTGGCCGCGCACCTGCGGCCCGCAAACCGCGCGGGTGGTGGGGCCGCAGGGGGAGTCTATCTGGACGGATAAATATGGCCGGGTAAAGGTGAAGTTCCACTGGGACCGGCTGGCAAAAGGCGACGACACCAGCTCCTGCTGGCTGCGCGTCTCCAGCGCCTGGGCCGGTCAGGGTTTCGGCGGCGTACAGATCCCGCGCGTCGGTGATGAGGTGGTGATCGATTTTATTAACGGTGACCCGGATCGGCCGATTATCACCGGTCGGTTGTATAACGAAGCCAGTATGCCGCCGTGGACATTACCAGCCGCCGCCACCCAGATGGGCTTTATCAGCCGCAGTAAAAACGGCACGGCGGACAATGCCAATGCGCTGCGTTTTGAAGATAAACGCGGTGCGGAACAGCTGTGGCTGCAGGCTGAGCGCAATATGGATACCCGGGTGAAGAATGATGAAACCCATGCTGTCGGCGGTAATCACTCCATCAGCATTGAGAAAAGCTTTGCCAGCAAAGTCAGCGGCCAGTACGCCCAGCAGACGCAATACGCCCGCAGCGAGCTGGTCGGCACTGACTATATATTGAAATCGAACAGCAACGTTATGCTGGCGGCCAGCAGCGGCATCACCTTTGTCACCGGTGACAGCCTGCTGGTCATGAACCCCAATGGCACCATTTCATTACAGTGCAGAAACTTCCAGATCAATGCTTCCGGGCAGGGTGAAATCAACACCGGCGGCACACTCGATCTGAATATCAATCAGCCAGCCGCGGCGCCGGCGCCGGCGCCAACGCCGGAGGAAATTGCCGCAGAAGTCCGCAGGGTGTTCGCCAGTAAAGATGCCGGGGGGAGCAAATGAACCTGCCCGTGCAATATGTCTTATCTGAGGGCTCGCTGCATCTGCCCGCCGTCGTCCAGGATCAGAGTATCACCGTCCTGCGTCTTGCCGGTTTATGCGCAACGCTGGTGGTTACCCGCGACTGGCAGGTAACGGCCGATCAGATGGATGCCTTTTTGCAGCAGCAATTGCAAAAAGTGAAGCGCAAGATGAAAAAGTTTAGCGCGCAGTTACCCGAAGAGAGCACGCTGGGCCCGCTACCCGCGCAGCAGGTGGCGATGCGCTTTGAAAATCAGGGTGTGGTAGTGGAACAACAGCTGCTGGTGGCCTGGGCGCAGGATCATTTACTGGCATTAACCTTCAGCACCGCGGGTCAGTTTACTGCGCAGCAGCGTCTGGCCTGGCAGGCGATTCGGCAGGCGTTTATTCCCGGTATGGCGGAAGTCTGACTGATGGCAGATAAGGTCGCCGCGAGAATCGATGATCCGTTGATCCACAGCTCACTACTGAGTGACTTTGTCAGCGGGGTGGTGGAAGGAGCCATCTACGCCGGGATTTTTCTTGCCAGTACCGCCATGGTGGCGGGCGGCGTGGGTATTGCGCTGGGAATTGGCCTGACCATTGGCGCCATCGCTACTGGTTTTCCTGAACGCTGGGGCAATGCCGCCGGCGGGGCGGTGGAGCGCCTTATCGGCGCACTGGGTCTGACCGGGCCACCGGATGCGGTGATCACCAGTGGTTCCGGCAATGTGCGTATTAAGGGCAGGCTGGCGGCGCGCGCCGCCGGCACCGTCGATCATGCCTTTCTTAATGCGCCCGCCGGTGCTGAACAGGAGCAGGGGCCTTCCGCATGGGAAATTGCTGTCGGCATGGCGGCGGGTATCGCCGCGACCGTCGCCCGCCCGGGCGCTTTTTTCAGCGCGCTGGGGGAGAAAATCAGCCAGGCCGCCGCAGCGGATGTCGCTGACTTCTTCAGCACGCTGTGGACAGACCTTTCTCAGCCGATGGTCGCCGCTGCCAGCCCTGAGAGTACGCCAGCCGACAGGGATACCGTGTCATGCAAAAAGCACAGGGACAGCAGCCGGATTTTCCTCGCCGAAGGATCTAAAAAGGTACTGATTAATGGTCATCCCGCCGCGCGCAATGGCGACCGCAGCACCTGCGAGGCAAAAATCGAGGTCGGCGACGATCCGCGGGTGCGTATCGGTGGCGACAGCATTGTGGTCCGGGATATTCGCAGCGGTAAAAACTTTCTGGCCTGGTTTATCGGCGGGATGGCTGGCGGCGGTGAGCTGAAACAGCTGCTGCAACTGGCGGGCCGCGCTTTTGACCGGGTGATGGTGCGCAGGCTGCTGCGCAGTATTCCCTGCCCGATCTTTTCCGCCGCGGCGGGCGAAGCGGCAGGCGGCATTGCCGCCCGTGCGGTGCAAACCCTCCATCCGGTCAGTATCGCCACCGGCGCCAAGATCCTTGCCGGCGCTGAAGATCTTGATTTTGTACTGGAAGATCGTATCCCGCTTTACTGGCAGCGTGTTTACCACAGCCGTAATCCGGCGACCGGAATGCTGGGCCAGGGGTGGATGCTGCCGTTTGAAAGCCGGCTGATTCGCTATCGTGCGGCCAGCGGGGAACTGCATTTTCGCTGGCGGGATATGGCGGGTCGCGAGCTGGAGATGGGGGCGGTGCGTGCGGGGGATGTGATTCAGTTCGCTGAGGACGGCCTGACGCTTTACTGCACGTCTGAGGGCGTGGTGGTGTTACAGACCAGTGAAGGTGAGCATCAGCTGTATGAACCGGATCCGACACGTGAGGGCGAATGGCGCATTGCCCGCATCTATGACCGTCACGACAACTGCCAGCATCTGAGCTGGAATGAAGCGGGCCAGCTGATTGCTGTCGCCGGTGATAATGAGGCAATGGTGGCAGAGCTCAGCTATGAACCGGTGCATGGCCGCCTGGCGGCGGTGCATCAGCGGGTTCAGGGGCAGCGTTATCCGCTGGTACGTTACGGCTATAATGAGCAGGGACAGCTGGTCAGCGTCACCGACGCTGATGACGTCACCACCCGACGTTTCAGCTGGGATCGCGCCAGCGATATGCTGGCCAGCCACCGCTATGTGACCGGCCTGACAGTAAATTACCAGTGGCGACCGGCAGCGGATGGCAGCTGCTGGCGGGTGACCGGTTATCAGGTGGTGGACGACCGGCAGCAGACGCTGGAAAGCTGGATCATTGACAGCGATGAGCTGGCGCGTAACGCGACGGTGACCTGTCTTTCCGGTGGCAGCAGCCACCATCAGTGGGATGCGCAGCATCGTATTACCGCCTGGACAGATATGTATGGCGCGGAGTGGCGCTATCAGTGGGCGGATCAGGGCGAGCTGCTGCAGGCGGTCACCGCTCCCGACGGCGGGCGCTGGGAATATGACTATGATGAGCGCGGCAATCTGACTGCCATGCATAATCCGCTGGGGGAAGCCCGGCTGACGGTCTGGCATCCGGTCTGGTCACTGCCGCAACAGGAAGTGCTGGCCGGCGGCGCCTGCTGGCGTTATCAGCATAACGCACTGGGCGATGTGGTGGCGGTAACCGATCCGCTGGGTGGCGTTACGCGCCTGGAATGGAACCCGCAGGGGGATTTGATTACCGAAACCGATGCGGCGGGCAATACGCGCCGTTTCGGCTGGAACCAGCGCGGCCAGATGATCAGCGCTGAGGACTGTTCAGGCTACCGCAGCCATTCGCAGTATGACGCAACGGGCAGGCTGCTGAGTACCACCGATGCGGAAGGCAACACCACCTCCTGTCGCCGGAGCGCCGCCGGGCGTATTCAGGCGATTATACGTGCGGATAACCGCGAAACCCGCTACGAATACGATATGCACGGACAGCTGGTCGGTGAGAATACTGACGGTTTTTCCGAACGCAGAGTACGGCGCAACGTGCGCGGACAGGTGATTTGCCAGACCGATCCGGCGGGTCATCACACCCGTTTTGATTATGATCGTTTTGGCCGCCTGACCCGGCTGATTAACCCGAACAATGACAGCTGGCATTTTGCCTGGGACAGCGGCGAACGCCTGCTGGCGCAGACCGATTACGCCGGACGGCGGGAAAGTTATGGCTATAATGCGCGTGGTCAGGTCACCTCGGTGACACAGCAGCCGCTGGCGCAGAACGGTGAACCGCAGGCGCCGCTGGTTTCGCGGCTGGAATATGATCTGTCGGGCCGGCTGGCGACAAAAAGCAACGCGGAGAGTGTCACCCGCTATCAGTATGCCGGGCGCAGCGTCACCATTCAGCGCACCACGCAGGCTGAATGGCAGGCGGCGCAGCAGCAGGCCGTGGAGCCGGAGTGGGATGAGCAGCTGAGCCTGACGGCGGATGCGCTGGGCAGTCTGCAGAGTGAGCAGAACCACAGCGGCAGCTGGCAGTATCAGTACGATGCGCTGGGCAATCTGCAGCAAAGTCAGGGGCCGGACGGCAGCACGCAGAGTTTCCTGCGTTACGGCAGCGGGCATCTGTTGCAGCACAACTGGCAGCATGGCGGGCAGCAGGCTGAAATTGCCGCTTATGGCCGTGACCGTCTGCATCGTGAAATCAGTCGCAGTCAGGGGCCGCTGACGCTGGAAACGCGCTACGATCCGGCAGGCCGTATTGTAATGCGCCGGAATGCGGTGCTGGAACGCCGTTATCAGTGGGATCGTCTCGATCAGGTGGCGCAGCAGATGCTGATGTCGCTGGCACCGGGAGATCCTGCGCCAGCCTTCAGTCAGCAGCGCTTTGGTTATGATGCGGCGGGGCAGCTGACTCACCGCATTGCAGACGGGCTGGAAGAGCGTTGTTATTACGACCCGGCGGGTAACCGTACCGACACCGCCGGTGAGGTGGTGTGGCATAACCTGCTGCGCAGGCTGAAAGGCGCGCGCCAGCAGTATGATGGCTTTGGTCGTCTGCTGTGGCGCAGGGCTGAACAGGGCGCACCGGAACAGCACTTCAGTTATAACGCGGAGCATCAGGTCACCGGAGTGCGGCTGAGCGGGCACCCGGAATACCAGCGGGTACAGTACCGCTATGATGTACTGGGCCGGCGCACGCATAAAATACTGTATCGCCACGGGCAGGCAGAATCTGACGCTGAAGTGATTACTTTCCACTGGCAGGGTCTGCAGATGGTGGGCGAGCAGAGCAGCCGCACGCCGGATCGCAGCGTGCGCTATCTGTACAGTGAAGGCAGCTGGGAGCCGCTGGCGCGGGTGGATATCACCGGTGACAGCCGGCAGATCCGCTGGTATCACAGCGAACTGAACGGTTTGCCGGAACGACTGACCGACGAACACGGTGAAGTGGTGTGGCAGGGACGTTTCAGCAGCTGGGGCGGGACCCTGTATGAAAGCCATACCGCTAAGCTGGTGGTGCCGCAGAATCTGCGCTTTCAGGGACAGTATCTGGACAGAGAAACCGGGCTGCACTACAATCTTTTCCGTTATTATGACCCGGTGACCGGGCGGTTTACCCAGCCGGATCCGATAGGGCTGGAAGGTGGGCTGAATCTCTATAGTTACGCTCCTAACCCTCTTAGCTGGATCGATCCGCTGGGGCTTAGCAAATGTTCAAGTAATGGCCACTCAGCTTCTAATCGACCAAATCCTTATCAAGGTGCAAAAGATGCATCTGCATATCTTCATTCAATGGGTGTAAATAGAGCACAGAGAAAACAGATAATTGATTCCTTCGATTTAGAAACCTTATCTGTACAAAAGGCTGGAAATAATCAATTTGGAACACGTTTCCATGATTATGGGAAAATGGCCAGAGCAGAAGGCCAATATGTTTTTGAAACATTCACTCCTCAGACGAACAGGGCTGGTCTGGCATTGCCTCCTGAATGGAATGGCATGACTGGAATCAAGCAATGGCAGATAAAACCAGATACAACAATGATCAGGGGTAGAGCAGCACCGCAATTTGAGTATGGTGCGCAATTTAGTGGTGGAGCAGAACAAATTTTTGTTCTTCAGCCTTGGAAATATGGATCTTTATTATGATTTCTTCTTTTGAATTATTATTAAACGATGCTCTTAAAAAGGTGCTTTATGCTATTCGTCGGCATGAGCGTAACGAAGATGCACCTCTTTCAATACAGGCATTGATTCAGGTAAAAAAAGAGCTGGAAGAAATGATTAGGGTGATGGATCCGAAGGTTTTTATGCCGGGCTATCCTCGTTTTATCTTAGACTGGCCTGATGAAGATGGACTTATCGATGAGTTAGTTAATCTTGCCTATCAATATGGAAAACTAAGGAAAAATTAATTAAAAAGCCGGAGACGATTCTAAAGATCCTTCCGGCCTTTTTATTATTAGCCGCCGGTACTCAGGATCAAACAACCCGCCTCGACCCTGACGTTCACCGTGCTGCCGGTCTCAAACCCCGCTTCACGCAGCCACTTGCCGGACAGGTTCACTGCCGGCGTGCTGGTATCGCCTCTTTGCGGCCGGTATCCCACAAGGTACGGCCTCATTTCGTTGCTGTGGTCAGCGGTGGCAGAGGGTTGCAGCCCTTTACCACCGCGTTAAAAAACTGCTCCTGCGGCCTGGCGTTCATCGCGTCCGGCATCTCCGCAATCATCTTCTGCCGTGCCTGCGGCGAGGCCTCGATCCCTGCCATATAGTGCTGCCACTTCGGCGGCGGACCGCGCCTGTTCACCGGCCTGTGGAGACATACCGTTTCCGCTGGGGTGCAGATTCGCTGCTGCTGGAAGAGGTCAGAGGTCACTGGCTAAAAATAAGAGGCAAAGTAGACTTTGAGATACTTTGGCAGGCTAACATATGGTGTCCCCTGCAGGAATCGAACCTGCAACTAGCCCTTAGGAGGGGCTCGTTATATCCATTTAACTAAGGGGACCTGGGCCGGGAGTATAACGCATTTTTACACGCAGATTAACCACTTACCCAACTGTTTGCTCATTCTGTCAGCAATTAGCGCTGACTATTTTCTGTCGCCTTCGCCTGACGTTCGGCCTGTTTCTTCTTTGCGGCCGCCTGCGCCTTTGCTTTCAGGCTAATTTCGTTGCGGATCTGTGCATGACTGATCAGGGCGAAGATAAAGGTGCCGCCAATAATATTGCCTGCCAGCGTGGGCAGGGCAAAGGGCCAGAAAAATTGATACCAGCTGAGGGTGCCGTTAAATACCAGATATAACACCTCGACCGAGCCGACCACGATATGTGCTAAATCGCCCAGCGCCACCAGCCAGGTCATCATAATAATTACCACGATCTTTGCTGCCCCCGCCGAGGGAAACATCCATACCATGGTGGCAATAATCCAGCCGGAGATCACCGCATTGGCAAACATTTCCCCTGGCGAATTGAGCATCACTTTTTCACTGATATGGCTAAAGGCGGCGCGGGTAGCATCATCAAAAACAGGCATATGGTTAAAGGCCAGCGCACCCAGAGCGGTACCGATCAGATTGCCTGCCAGCACAATGCCCCACAGCCGGAATAGCAGCAGAAAATTGCTGCCGGTCGGTTTATGCATAATCGGTAATACGGCGGTGACGGTATTTTCGGTAAATAGCTGCTGACGCGCCATAATGACAATCACAAAGCCAAAGGTATAGCCGAGGTTCTCCAGCAGGAAACCACCGGGTACGCCGGCAAGATGCAGCTGAAAAATACCTTTCGCCATCAGCGAGGCGCCCATGGATAAACCGGCAGCAATCGCTGACCAGAGCAGGGCCATCCCATCGCGTTCCAGCTCTTTTTCACCATCCTGACGTATCTGCTCATGAATTGCCGCCGCGGCTGACGGCAATGCTTCCTCATCGACTTCGATCTCGGTTCCCTGCTGATGTTCTTCGCTATCTACTTTCCCGTTACCGGCGCTATTGTTATCTGACTGCACGATGATTTTCCCCGCAAATGATTATAGCCGTGATGCCAGGCAGCAGCGGTGTGTGGGCTACTGCCGTTGTTAAGCGTAGCGGTTTTTTTCAAGGCGATGAAAATGTAACGTCAAAGTAGAAGAAAGGTAACAAGACTTTAACTTCGCTGATTTTTTACACTAAAGCGGCCGGTTATCGTCATCCGGCCTTCCTGACGCCACCGCTGGCGAGGACGCTGAGGCTGCTAACCAACCATTGCTTATGTTACTATTCTGATCTTCATTATTAGTGTGACTCTCTCCCCGATGCTGGAAGTAAAGAATCTCACCTGTCTCCGTGATGAGCGATTTTTGTTCAGCGATTTGAGCTTTATCGTTTCAGCGGGTGATATTGTGCAGATTGACGCGCCAAATGGCGCCGGTAAAACCTCATTATTACGTCTGCTGGCGGGCCTTAGCCGGGCCGAAAGCGGTAACGTACTCTGGCGTCAGCAGGATATTCGTCATCAGCGCCAGCAATGGCATAGCGAGTTACTCTACCTCGGTCATCAACCCGGGGTGAAAGCGCTGTTAACGCCGCTGGAAAACCTGGCGTTCTGCCATCCGGATGGCGATCGGCATCAGCTGCTGGCGGCGCTGGACGCGGTCGAACTGACCGGCTTCGAGGATCTGGCGGTGGCGCAGCTTTCCGCCGGGCAACAGCGGCGTGTGGCGCTGGCGCGTTTATGGCTTAGCCGCGCGCCATTATGGATCCTCGATGAGCCCTTAACGGCTATCGATAAATCAGGGGTTGAAAAGCTGATGGCGCGCTTTACTCAGCATGCCCGGCAGGGTGGGGCGCTGATCGTCACCAGTCATCAGGATCTGCCGGCTCTCAATCTGCCGGTACGTAAAATTCGTCTGGCCGACGCGGAGGCGAATTAATGCTGTGGCGGGTTATTCAGCGCGAACTGCAAATCGCTTTTCGCCGCGCGGCGGAAATTATCAATCCGCTGTGGTTTTTCCTGATGGTGATTACGCTGTTCCCGCTGGGTATTGGTCCGGAACCACAATTGCTGGCGCGTATTGCCCCCGGCATTGTCTGGGTAGCGGCGCTGCTCTCCTCGTTACTGGCGCTGGAACGCCTGTTCCGTGATGACTTTCTCGACGGTTCGCTGGATCAACTTTTATTGTTGCCAACGCCGCTGCCCGTGATCATCGTCGCCAAAGTGCTGGCACACTGGATGATTACCGGTTTGCCGCTGTTAGTATTATCGCCGCTGGCGGCACTGCTGCTGTCACTGGATTTTGCCAGCTGGCGCGCGATGGCGCTGACGCTGCTGCTGGGAACGCCGACCCTGAGCTTTCTCGGCGCCATTGGGGTGGCGTTAACCGTCGGTCTGCGGCGTGGCGGTGTCTTGTTAACGCTGCTGGTGCTGCCGCTGGCGATACCGGTACTGATTTTTGCCACTGCGGCAATTGATGCTGCCGCGGCGGGACTGGCGATTGACGGCTATCTGGCGCTGCTCGGCGCCATGCTGGCTGGCAGCGCCACGCTGGCGCCCTTTGCTGCCGCTGCCGCCTTACGGATTAGCGTGCAGTGACCGGGGCCGAAAATACCCCCGGCTGTCGATAACGACACGATAACCCTATAAAAACGAAAATTTATTTTTTATTGTGGGCAATAAATCATGTGGAAATGGCTACAACAGCTGGCAAAGCCGGAACGGCTTTATCAGTTCTGCGGGCAACTGGTGCCCTGGTTTACCCTGACCGGTCTGGCAAGCCTGCTACTGGGTTGGGGGTGGGGGTTTGGTTTTGCCCCGGCGGATTACCAGCAGGGGGAGAGTTATCGCATCATCTACCTACATGTGCCTGCGGCGATGTGGTCGCTGGGGATCTATGCCTCAATGGCGATTGCGGCGCTGGTCGGGCTGGTGTGGCAAATAAAAACCGCTGACCTCGCCGCCGCCGCCATGGCGCCGGTGGGGGCGGTGTTTACCTTTATTGCGCTGGTCACCGGCTCCGCCTGGGGGAAGCCAATGTGGGGCACCTGGTGGATTTGGGATGCGCGCCTGACTTCCGAACTGGTGCTGTTGTTTCTTTATATTGGGGTGATCGCTCTCTACCACGCTTTTGACGACCGTCGCGTCGCTGGCCGGGCCGCCGGTATTCTGATTCTGGTTGGCGTGATCAATCTGCCGATTATTCACTATTCGGTTCAGTGGTGGAACACTCTGCATCAGGGATCCTCCGGCATGTTGCAACAGGCGATTGCGCCGGCGATGCGTACCCCGCTGCGCTGGTCAATCCTCGGCTATCTGCTGGTATTTATCGCCCTGACGCTCATGCGCCTGCGCAATTTGCTATTGCTTAGCGAACGCCACCGCCCGTGGGTGGTCAGCGTGGCGGCAAAGGGAGAAGATAAGTGATGACGCCCGCGTTCTCTGGCTGGCAGGATTTCTTCGCCATGGGCGGTTATGCCTTTTATGTCTGGCTGGCGGTGGTTTTTACCCTGATCCCGCTGGGCGCTCTGTTTTTACACAGCCACTGGCAGCGCCGTCGGCTGCTGGCGGCAATTCGTCAGCGCCAGTGGCGTGAGCAACGTATTCGCGCCGCCAAAAACAAATCATCCGCCTCTGCAAACGCAGGAGAGCAACAGTGAATACCCGTCGTAAACATCGCCTGTATCTGGTGCTGGCGATCTTAACTGGCGTCGGTCTGGCCACGGCGTTAGTCATGTATGCCCTGCGTTCCAATATCGATCTGTTCTACACTCCCGGTGAAATTATTAATGGAAAAGGCGCCGCGCAGGAGAAACCAGTAGCTGGCCAGCGTTTACGCGTTGGCGGGATGGTGTTGCCTGGCAGCGTCAAACGCGATCCGCAGACGCTGCGCGTGTCATTTAAATTGTATGACGCCAGGGGAACCATCGGCGTCAGCTATCAGGGCATCCTGCCGGATCTGTTCCGCGAAGGGCAGGGAGTGGTCGCGCAAGGGGTGCTGGAGCCAGGTAACCTGGTCAATGCCAGGGAAGTGCTGGCAAAACATGATGAAAAATACACGCCGCCGGAAATTGAAGACGCAATGAAACCGGCGCATAAGCCGGTGGCGGCGCTTTACCCGTCTGCGCCCGGTGGCCGCTTATGATGCCGGAAATCGGCAGTTTTCTGCTCTGTCTGGCGCTGGCGCTGTCACTGCTGTTGAGTATTTATCCGCTGTGGGGAGCCAGCCGCCAGGATGCGCGGCTGATGGCGCTGGCGCGTCCGTTGAGTTACGGGCTGTTTGCCTGTATTTTCGGCGCTTTTGCGCTGTTGGTGCAGGCGTTTATCGTCAACGATTTCACCGTCGCCTATGTGGCCGCCAACTCCAATACCCTGTTGCCGGTCTATTACCGCATTGCCGCCAGCTGGGGCGCTCATGAGGGTTCGCTGCTGTTATGGGTACTGCTGCTCAGCGGCTGGACGCTGGCGGTGGCGCTATTCAGTCGCGCGATGCCGCTGGATGCCATTGCCCGCGTGCTGGCGGTAATGGGCATGATTAACCTCGGCTTTTTACTGTTTATCACGCTGACATCCAACCCGTTTACCCGTACCCTGCCGGCGTTCCCGATTGATGGCAGCGATCTTAATCCAATGCTGCAGGATATCGGGCTGATTTTCCATCCGCCGCTACTGTATATGGGCTATGTCGGTTTCTCCGTGGCCTTTGCTTTTGCTATCGCGTCACTGATGGCCGGTCGCCTCGATACCGCATGGGCGCGCTGGTCGCGACCATGGACCACTGCCGCCTGGGTGTTTCTCACTATCGGTATCGTGCTCGGATCCGCCTGGGCTTACTATGAGCTGGGCTGGGGCGGCTGGTGGTTCTGGGATCCGGTGGAAAATGCTGCTTTTATGCCGTGGCTGGCCGGTACCGCGCTGATCCATTCGCTGGCGGTAACGGAAAAACGCGGCACCTTCAAAGCCTGGACGGTACTGCTGGCGATTAGCGCATTTTCTCTCAGCCTGCTGGGCACTTTCCTGGTGCGTTCCGGGGTGCTGGTATCGGTTCACGCCTTTGCCTCCGATCCGGCGCGCGGCATGTTTATTCTCGCCTTGCTGGTGGTGGTCATCGGCAGTTCGCTGCTGCTGTATGCGGTAAAAGGCGGTAAGGTGCGCAGTCGGGTGCTTAACGAGATGTGGTCACGCGAATCCTTCCTGCTCGGCAATAACCTATTACTGATTGCCGCGATGCTGGTGGTATTACTCGGCACTCTGTTGCCGCTGGTACATAAGCTGCTTGGGCTGGGCAGCATCTCGGTCGGTGAACCTTTCTTTAATACGATGTTCAGCTGGCTGATGGCGCCGCTGGCGCTGCTGCTCGGCATCGGGCCGCTGGTGCGCTGGCGTCGTGACGAGCCGCAAAAACTGTGGAAACGGCTGGCGCTGGCGCTGATCACGACGCTGGTTTTATCCATGGTGCTGCCATGGCTGATGCAGGATCGTATTGAAGCGATGGCGGTAGTCGGCCTGATGATGTCGTTATGGGTGATTATTCTGACGCTTATGGAGTTGCATGAACGCGCTACGCATCGCCACTCGCTGCTACACGGGTTGCGCCTGCTGTCACGCAGCCACTGGGGCATGGTGCTCGGTCATCTTGGGGTGGCGGTAACGATTATTGGTATCGCTTTTAGCCAGAACTATAGCGTTGAGCGTGATGTGCGGATGAAGGCCGGCGACAGTGTGGATATTCACCAATATCACTTTGTCTTCCGCGAGCTGCGCAATCTGCAGGGCGCCAATTACAGCGGCGGCGTGGCGCTGATTGATGTCACGCGTAATGGCAGGCATGAAGCGACGCTGCGTGCGGAAAAACGTTTTTATAGCGTGACGCGTTCCATGATAACGGAAGCGGCGATCGACGGCGGTTTGAGCCGCGATCTTTATGCCGCCCTGGGCGAGGAACTGGACGACAACGCCTGGGCGGTGCGTATCTATTACAAACCGTTTGTACGCTGGATTTGGTTTGGCGGGCTGTTGATGGCGCTGGGCGGGGTGTTATGCCTGCTCGATCCGCGCTATCGCACGCGTAAAAAAGCCCGACAGGAGCCGGTATGAACAATAAGTTCCTCTATATTCCGCTGGCGCTGTTTCTGCTGCTGGCGGCGGCGCTGCTGTATCAACTGGCGCGCAATGCCGATGGCGACGATCCGACGCGCCTCGAATCGGCGCTGATTGGCAAGCCGGTGCCGCAGTTTAAACTGGAATCGCTGGATCAGCCCGGTAAGATTTACCATCAGGCGGTGCTGCGCGATGGTCAGCCGCTGTTGCTGAATGTCTGGGCCACCTGGTGTCCCACCTGCCGCGCCGAGCATCAATATCTCAATACTCTGGCGCAGCAGGGGGTTCGGGTGGTGGGGCTGAACTATAAAGACAGTCGTCAGAAAGCCATCACCTGGCTGAATACGCTGGGAAATCCTTACGCACTCAGTCTGTATGACGGCAACGGCATGCTGGGACTGGATTTGGGCGTGTATGGCGCACCGGAGACTTTTCTGATCGATGGTCAGGGCATTATCCGTTATCGTCACACGGGCGATATTAATCAGCAGGTCTGGCAGCAGGAATTCAAACCGCTGTGGGATAAATACCGTCAGGAGTCAGGCTTATGAAATCCCTTATTGCGCTAGTATCTGGCCTGCTGCTGGCCTGCAGCGCGTTTGCCGCTATTGATACCCTGCAGTTTGATTCGCCGGCGCAGGAGCAGCAGTATCGCCAGATAACCGAATCACTACGCTGCCCGAAATGCCAGAACAATAGTATTGCCGATTCCAATGCGATGATCGCCGGCGATATGCGGCTGAAAGTTTACCAGTTAATGAAACAGGGCCAGAGCAAGCAGCAGATCACTGATTATATGGTGGCGCGCTATGGCAACTTTGTCAGTTATCAGCCGCCGCTGACCGCCTCGACCCTGATTCTGTGGGCCGGGCCGCTCCTGTTTGTATTGCTGGGCGCACTGTTGATTATGGTACGCAGCAGAAAATCGCTGCCGGATCAGCAGACGCCGCCCGACGCCGCTGAGCAGCAGCGGCTGGATAAGCTGTTGAAGAACAACCGGAAGTCATCATGAGCCTGTTTTGGTTAACCCTTTTGGCGTTATTACTGGCGGCCAGCGCGTTACTGTTACTGGCCGGCTGGCGCAGCCAGCATGCCAGTGCGGACCAACGCGATAGCCTGAACACCGCCTTTTATCATCAGCGGTTGCAGGAGCTGGAGCAGGATGAAGCGCAGGGCGTGGTGAGCGGACGCGCAGAGATGGTGCGTGAACTGCAACAAACGCTGTTAACCGATATCCCGGATAGCGCTTATCCAGCGGCGCGCAGCGTCAGTCGCTGGGTGCTGCTGCCGGGCGTGTTGCTGATTTTTATTGTCAGCCTCGGGCTGTGGTTAAACGTGGGCGGACTGCCGCAGTTGCTGGCCTGGCAGCAGGTGCAAAGCGAGCTGCCGGCATTACGAGAGCGGGTAATGGATGCCAATGGCAAGCCGCTGTCGCTGGAGGAGCTGGCGCGTCTCGGCTTAGGTATTCGTAGCGAACTGCAGGCCGAACCCAATAATATCAATGACTGGATGATGCTGGGGCGCATTGGCATGGTACTGAATAATGTCACTACCGCCAGCCAGGCGTTTCAGCACGCATTGCAACTGGAACCGACCAATAGCGACGTTAAACTTAGCTATGCTGAAGTGCTGACCCGTTCCAGCGATGCGCAGGATAACCGTGCAGCGGAAGAGATGCTGCAGGCAATGCAAAAACAGGATAGCCATAATCTGCGGATACTGGGATTATTAGCTTTCAATGCCTATCAGCAACAGCATTACGCTGCGGCTATCGCTGACTGGCAGCGGTTGCTAACCCTGCTGCCCGCTGGCGACCCGCGCGTAACGCCGATCCAGCACAGCATTGAGCAGGCGAAAACCGATTCCGGCGTACAAACCAGCCAGCTGGTGCTAAGCATTAAGCTATCGCCGGCGGCAGAAAAAATGTTGCCTGACGGCGGAGTATTGTATATTTCTGTTTCTGACGGGGTTTCTCCACTGCCGGTGGCGGTGAAAAAACTGCCGCTCGGTCATTTCCCGTTAGCGCTAACGCTGGATGACAGTAATGCCATGATGCCAGAGCGCCTGCTTTCGGCGCAGCATCAGGTTCAGGTACGGGTTCGCATTTCGCGCGATGGCAGTGCCAACCCTCAGCCGGGTGACTGGCTGGGTGAAAGTGCGGCGACGCCATATGATGGTTACCAGCAGCTGTCTGTTGAAATTGATCGGCAGCAGCCCTGAGGCGCTAAATAATTTACCAGTACAGGGAGCACAACATGAATTTCCGCCTGACGGCATTGGCACTGGCTAGTGTGTTACTGGTTGGCTGCGCCAGTTCGAAGGATACGAATGCACCGCAACAGCGTTCCGATCCGCTGGAAGGTTTTAACCGCACGATGTTTGATTTCAACTATAACGTGCTGGATCCCTATGTACTGCGTCCGGTGGCTGTAGCCTGGCGTGATTACGTGCCAACCCCGGCGCGTACCGGCATGGGTAACTTCCTCGGTAACCTTGATGAACCGGCGGCGATGGTTAACTCCTTCCTGCGCGGCGACCCGTATCGCGGTATGGTGCACTTTAACCGTTTCTGGCTGAATACCCTGTTAGGGATGGGCGGCTTTATTGATGTCGCCGGGATGGCGAACCCGAAACTGGCGCGCGAAGAACCTCCTCGTTTCGGCGGTACGCTCGGTTCGTATGGCGTTGGCTATGGTCCGTATGTCGAATTACCGGCCTACGGCAGTTTTACCCTGCGTGAAGATGGCGGCGACTATGCTGACAATCTCTACCCGGCGCTGAGCTGGCTGACTTTCTGGATGTCGGCGGGTAAATGGGTGCTGGAAGGCGTCGAGACGCGGGCACAGCTGCTGGATTCCGATGCCATACTGCGTAATAGCAAAGATCCGTACGCCTTTGTTCGCAACGCCTATTTCCAGCGTCATGATTTCCTGGCGAGCGGTGGCAAGCTGAAACCGCAAGAGAACCCGAATGCGTCGGCGATTCAGGGTGATATAAAAGATATTGACGCCGAATAACCGCGATATATTTCGTCTGGCGTTTGATGCAGCACGGGGGCCATACATGGCCCCCGTTACATTAATGGCACACGCCACATTTAGAACTTGTAGTTAAAGCCCGCGCCATACAACCAGGCGGTACCTTCAGACTGGAACACATAGTTGCCTTCTTCGACCCGTACTTTCTGACCATGCATATAAGAGATGCCGACATCAACCGATGCATCCGGGTTAAAGGCGTAGGAGGCGCCGGCGCTCAGCCACAGGCGATCCTGGTCAGGAATGGAGATCGAGCGTTTATCGGAAGGTACCGGGCTGTCATCAAAGGCGATACCGGTACGGAAGGTCCAGTTATCGTCGTAGAAGTAGCTGGTGCCCAGTGCGATACGGTAAGCATCGCGGAAGCCTTCATCTTTATAGAACAGGGTCTGGCCCTGTGAACCGGTGGCTTTCAGCTCCTGGAACTGGCTCCAGCTGGTATAAGACATGCTGTAGTGCACTGCCCATTGCGGCGCCACTTTATGGTAACCGGACACTTCCCACATTTCCGGCAGGTTCAGGGTCAGAGAACCCGGAATGGTATTGCCGTCGGTGCCGTAAGGCAGGCCAAAAGCGCTGGCCGATGGGGTACCATTCAGATAAGAAGGCAGGCTGCTCTTATAGTCGCCGTCAAAGTCGATTTTCACTTCTGAGCGATAGGTGAAACCGAAACGGTTATTTTTATCCACTTCATACAAAATACCGGCGTTCCAGCCGTAACCCCATTTATCACCTTTCAGATAAGCAATTTGCGTATCCGCCGGGACGCCGAGCAAAGAGCCGGTTTCACCGGCATAGCGCTCAATTTTCGCTCTGGCGTAAACCGCATCAAAGCCAAGACCAAAACTGAAGTGTTCATTCAGACGATACGCGGTACTGATATTAAAATTACTGGTCATCAGATCGGTTTTACCGCCATAAGCGCCCGCGGTATAACCACTATTAAATTCGGTTGCCAGACCATAATTACTGGTTGCGGATGCGCCCACCCACCACTGATCGTTAATCGGGTGAACGTAATGAATATTAGGTATCCATTGGTTTGGCGCAATATTATCCGCGTTCAGACTATTTCCGGAACTGCTGGTACCATCAATATTTACATTGGGATCGATAAATACCGCCCCAATACTAAGCTGAGGGCGATCCATTAATGCCATGGTTGCCGGGTTACGACTGGCTGAGGCTGCGGTATCTCCTATTGCGCCTTCGCCTGAATAGGCGCGGCCTAAACCAATAGAAGAGAATTCATTGAGTTGAAAGCCCGCGGCATACACCTGAGAAGAGACGAGCGCCACTGCAGCTGCCACAGCTGACTTTGCGAACAGGTTTTTATGGTTCATGACCACAACCTCATTATCTGATTTTATGAAACTATGTTACATAGCGTAACAAGGATCGCGGATTGTAGGGACTGACAGACGGCTAACAAATCAGACCAGTGCGGCAAGTATAGGTCCGACCTGTACACATGTTGCAATATTGTTTTTAAAATATTGCCAAAATGATATCCGAAATAAGATCTGCTTAACAAAAAATGCGCGATTAGCGGGTAAAAAAAATTGTCGCAAACCCCCCAGTTTGTTCTGGATCAATTTTAATTGTGATATTCATCACTTAACGGCGTTAAGCCGGGGTAAAGGTAGTGCCGAAAATTAGGCGGGAGTAAACTATTACATATTGAATTAGTTTGCCTGCCATTGCGGCGGCATAACACAGGAGATCACCATGACCGATGCCATTAATAAATGTAGCGCTAATGAAACCGCAGCCTGTTGCTGTGTCGATGTTGGCACCATTATGGATAACACCGACTGCTCTGCCGCTTACAGTCGGGTATTTGACAGCCGTGCAGCAGCCGAAGCGATGCTGGCGAGCTTAACGCAGAAAGCGCGTTCCGTGGAATCTGACCCGTGTGACATTCGCGCCCGCTTTACTGAGCTGAGCCATGGCGTGCAGCTTGATGTGGATTTTGTCTTTGCCTGTGAGGCGGAGACGCTGATTTTCCAGCTGGGTCTGCGTTAATCCTTGTCTGCAGTAAAAAAGTGGCGGCCTGGCTGCCACTCTCCCCTCAATTCGTGTCTGTACTCTCATTTTTCTCTCACCGCGCTTGGCGCAATGTAACATTCTGGTTAACACTGATGATCAGGTCTGACCTCTTTTGGCAATGATGCCTCCGATCTCGGTTAACAGGTGATAATAATGAGCAAAGCGCTATCTTTGCTGACGCGTCAGGGTGAACGCATCGCGATAACACACGGATTACGCACGCCTTTTGCCCGTCAGGCTACCGCGCTGCATGGTATTCCGGCGGTGGAACTCGGTAAAATGGTGGTGGGTGAACTGCTGGCGCGCAGCAATCTCCCGGCGGAAGTGATTGAGCTGCTGGTGTTCGGTCAGGTGGTGCAGATGCCGGAAGCGCCGAATATCGCGCGTGAAATTGTGCTGGGCAGCAGCCTGAGCGTACATACCGACGCCTGGAGCGTCAGTCGCGCCTGCGCCACCAGTTTTCAGGCGGTGGCCAGTGTGGCCGAGAGCCTGCTGGTCGGCACGATTCAGGCGGGCATTGCCGGTGGCGCCGACTCCTCCTCAGTACTGCCGATTGGCGTCAGTAAAAAACTCGGACGCGCGCTGGTTGATCTCAGCAAAGCCCGCAGCCTGACGCAAAAAATCAAACTGTTCAGCCAGCTGCGTCCGCGTGACCTGTTGCCGGTGCCGCCCGCCGTCGCCGAATACTCTACCGGCCTGCGCATGGGGGATACCGCAGAGCAGATGGCGAAAACCCATGGTATTACCCGCGAACAGCAGGATGCCCTGGCGCATCGCTCCCATCTGCATGCCGCAAAGGCGTGGGAAGAAGGCAAGCTGGCGGAAGAGGTAATGACCGCCTTTGTACCGCCATGGCGCGCCGCTTTTCAGCAGGACAACAATGTGCGACACGACTCGAAGCCGGAAGATTACGCCCGCTTACGTCCCGCCTTTGACCGCAAACACGGTACCGTTACCGCCGCCAACAGTACGCCATTAACCGATGGCGCCGCCGCGGTGATCCTGATGACCGAGTCGCGCGCGCGCGAACTCGGCATCGTGCCGCTCGGCTATCTGCGCAGCTACGCCTTTACCGCCATTGATGTCTGGCAGGATATGCTACTCGGCCCCGCCTGGGCTTCACCGCTGGCGCTGGATCGGGCGGGTATTACCCTGGACGACTTGACGCTAATCGATATGCACGAAGCCTTTGCGGCCCAGACGCTGGCAAATCTGAAGATGTTCAGTGACGAACGCTTTGCCCGTGAGGTGCTGAAACGGCCTCATGCGCTGGGCGAAGTCAATCAGGAGAAATTTAATGTGCTGGGCGGATCGATTGCTTACGGCCATCCGTTTGCCGCTACCGGCGCGCGCATGATTACGCAAACCCTGAACGAGCTGAAACGACGTGGCGGCGGGTTAGGGCTGGTGACAGCCTGTGCTGCTGGCGGACTCGGCGCGGCAATGGTTCTGGAGGCCGAATAATGGAACAGCCATCTGCATTTCACTTACAGATGCGTCTGGACAACGTCGCGGTTATCACCATCGACGTGCCGGACGAGAAAATGAATACGCTGAAAGCCGCCTTTGCCGGACAGATTCGCCAGGTGATTCAGCGCGCACGGGAAAATCCTCATCTGGCCGGGGTGGTGATTATTTCCGGTAAACCTGACTCCTTTATCGCCGGGGCGGATATCAGCATGATCGCCGCCTGCGACAGCGCGCAACGGGCGTCAGCGCTGGCGAAGCAGGGACAGAAAATGATGAGCGAGATCGCGGCGCTCCCTTTTCCGGTGGTGGCGGCGATTCATGGCGCCTGCCTCGGCGGCGGGCTGGAACTGGCGCTGGCCTGTAGTCAGCGAATCTGCACGCCGGATGATAAAACCCGGCTGGGGCTGCCTGAAGTTCAGCTCGGTCTGCTGCCCGGCTCCGGCGGCACGCAACGCTTACCGCGGCTGGTGGGGGTACCGGTGGCGCTGGAGATGATGCTGAGCGGTAAAACGCTGCGCCCGCGCCAGGCGCTGAAAATCGGTCTGGTGGATGATGTCGTGCCGCAGACTATTTTGCTGGAAACCGCCGTCGCCCTGGTGCTGGCCGGGCAGAAGTCGCGTCCGCGTTTGCCGGTGGGTAAACGCCTGACCAATGGTCCGTTGGGGCGTGCGTTGCTGTTTACTCTCGCCACCCGTCGCACCCGGGCGAAGAGCCGGGGGAACTATCCGGCCACTGAGTATATTTTATCGGTGGTCCGTACCGGACTGGAGCAGGGCAGCAGCAGTGGTTATGCCGCAGAAGCGCAGGCATTTGGCGACCTGGTGATGACGCCAGAGTCAGTGGCGCTGCGCAGCCTGTTTTTTGCCACCACGGCGCTGAAAAAAGAGCATGGCGCGCAGGCGGAGCCGCGCAGGCTACGGGCGATTGGCGTGCTGGGCGGGGGGCTGATGGGCGGCGGTATCGCCTGTGTCACCGCAACACGCGCCGGTTTGCCGGTACGGATTAAAGATATCAGCGCCGAAGGAATTAACCATGCGCTGAAATATAGCTGGGACACGCTGGGTAAAAAGGTCAAACGGCGCCATATTAAGCCTGCCGAACGCCTGCGTCAGATGGCGCTGATCTCCGGCGATACCGCTTATCGCGGTTTTCAGCAGCGCGATGTGGTAATTGAAGCGGTATTTGAAGATTTGGCGCTGAAACAAACAATGGTGGCCGAAGTGGAACAGCACTGCGCCGCCACCACTATTTTTGCTTCCAATACCTCATCACTGCCTATCAGCCAAATTGCCGCTCAGGCGCAGCGACCGGAAAATGTTATCGGCCTGCACTACTTTAGCCCGGTCGACAAAATGCCGCTGGCAGAAGTGATCCCCCATGCCGCAACCAGTGCGGAAACGATTGCCACTACCGTCGCGCTGGCGAAGAAACAGGGGAAAACCGCGATTGTGGTGGCGGATCGCGCGGGCTTTTACGTCAATCGCATTCTTGCTCCCTATATTAATGAAGCAATGCACTGTTTGCTGGCCGGGGAACCGGTTGGGGTGATTGATAACGCGCTGGTGGAATTTGGTTTTCCGGTCGGGCCGATGCAGTTACTGGATGAAGTCGGCATTGATGTCGGCAGCAAAATCATGCCGATTCTGCAGCAGGCATATGGCGAGCGTTTTGCTGCCCCTGAGGCCTTTGCGGCGATCCTCGCGGACAACCGTAAAGGGCGCAAAAACGGACGCGGTTTTTATCGTTATTCAACGGCGGCGCTGTCGCGGAAAAAACGGGTGGATAGCCGCATTTATCCGCTGATCAAAGTCAAACCGAAAGCGCGGCTTGAGGGAGCGCTGATCGCGCAGCGCTGTGTGATGATGATGCTGAATGAGGCGGTGCGTTGCCATGATGAGCAGGTGATCCGCAACGCGCGTGATGGCGACATAGGCGCGGTATTTGGCATTGGATTTCCGCCGTTTTTGGGCGGTCCGTTCCATTATATCGATCGTTTAGGCGCCACTATGGTGGTGAACACATTAGTCAATCTAATGCATCAGTATGGTGAGCGCTTTGCGCCCTGTGACGCATTGCGTCGCATGGCGGAGCAAAATAAAAAGTTTTACAAAACAGAGCTTGCCAGTGATACCCATATTGATTCAGTGGCTTAGCTAATCCCAGTCGCAGCGCTGGTTGTGGCGCTGTTCTGATAAGCGCTTATTAAATACACAATTGGTTGACTATACTCAGGGCATTGGGGTACAACACAGCGTTCATTCGCAGAATGAAGAGTCAGCGGACCCCAGTTCGCGGCGATTATGTTTAACAATAGCGGTGCATTATGCAAGTTTTTATTATGCGTCACGGCGATGCGGCATTAGATGCAGCAAGTGATTCAGTCAGACCTCTTACTCATTGCGGCTGTGATGAGTCTCGCCAGATGGCGAGCTGGCTTAACAGCCAGGCGCTGGATATCGAGCGCGTCCTTGTCAGTCCCTATCTCCGTGCTGAGCAGACGCTTGCTACGGTTCGTGAAGCACTTCCGCTGCCCGAAGAGCAGGATGTGTTGCCGGAGCTGACCCCTGGCGGCGATCCGGGGCTGGTCGCCTGCTATTTGCAGACGCTGGCGAACGAAGGGGTAAAATCGGTGCTGGTGATCTCTCACCTGCCGCTGGTAGGTTACCTGGTTTCTGAACTCTGTCCGCAGGAAGCGCCGCCGATGTTTGCCACCTCCGCCATTGCCTGTATCGATTTTGATGGCGCCAGTTGCGAAGGCAAGCTGGAATGGCAGGTGAGTCCGAAGAAATTAGCCAAAGCCATGTAATATCAATGCTCCAGGGGCGGAATTTATTCCGCCCAGACCGGACAGTTGCCCGAACTAGGGTAATTCCGGCGGCTGCCACTCTTCCACTTCAATTAATACCAACAGGGCGGCATCGCCACCAAACTCTTTCGGCGCCTGGTGAAAGGCCATCACATGCGGATGCTGCGCCAGCCAGAGCGGAGTTTGTTGTTTGAGAATATGCTTGCCGTGACCATGCATGACACTGGCGCAAAAGATATGTTCCCGCCGACAGGCGGCAAGAAGCGCGCCCAGCTCCTGTTTTGCCTGGTTTTGCGTTAATCCATGCAGGTCGAGAAAAATCTCCGGCGTATAGTCGCCGCGACGTAACTTCTTCATTTCATAGTGGCTGACATCGCTGCGCACATAGCGCACCGGGCCATCCGTCGACAGCAACGGCTGAAATTCATCAGAAAAGTAGTGGCTGTTATCGGCCTGCTCGGAAAGCAGTCGTTTCTGCGGCACTTCACTGATTTTTTTACGCTTTGGCGCATGCACAATCGTGTCCTGCGTCAGTTTACGCGTCCCACTCATCAACTGACGAAACAGTGCCTTATCATCCGCGCTAAGTTTTTCTTTCCTGGTCATTAGTCTTCACTGTCAGGTTAATTTACGGCGAGCCTGACTACCGGCCGCGACTCGTCAGATCTCTACCTTAACTCGCGACTATAACAAAAGTCAGCTTTTTCACCTCTCTGCGCTGAATTATTGGCGGCTTCGTGGCAAACTAGCTGCCGGGTTTTCAGAACCGCCTGCGGAGGGCAACTTGGATAAAATTTTCGTCGATGAGGCAGTGAACGAACTGCACACCATTCAGGACATGCTGCGTTGGGCGGTAAGCCGTTTTTCAGCAGCCAATATCTGGTATGGCCATGGCACGGATAACCCGTGGGACGAAGCCGTTCAGCTGGTGTTGCCAACACTCTGGTTGCCATTAGATATTCCGGAAGATATGCGCCAGGCGCGTCTTACCTCCAGTGAGCGCCATCGTATCGTGGAGCGTGTGATTCGCCGCGTTAACGAGCGTATCCCGGTGGCGTACCTGACCAATAAAGCCTGGTTTTGCGGTCACGAATTCTATGTCGATGAGCGCGTACTGGTGCCGCGTTCGCCAATTGGTGAATTGATTAACAACCACTTCGCTTCGCTGATCGACCATCAGCCGCAGCATATCCTCGATATGTGTACCGGCAGCGGCTGTATCGCCATTGCCTGTGCTTATGCGTTCCCGGAAGCGGAAGTGGATGCGGTCGATATCTCGCTCGATGCGCTGGCGGTCTGCGAACAGAATATCGACGCCCACGGTCTGATCCACCATGTCACGCCGATTCGCTCCGATCTGTTCCGCGATCTGCCGAAACTGCAGTATGACCTGATCGTCAGCAATCCCCCGTATGTGGATGCGGAAGATATGGGCGATCTGCCGAATGAATACCGCCATGAACCGGAGCTGGGCCTGGCTGCCGGCAGCGATGGTCTGAAACTGGCGCGCCGCATTCTGGCCTGCGCGCCCGATTACCTGACCGATAACGGCATTCTGATTTGTGAAGTCGGCAACAGCATGGTGCATATGATGGAGCAGTATCCGGACGTGCCTTTCACCTGGCTGGAGTTTGATAACGGCGGCGACGGGGTGTTTATGCTGACTAAGCAACAGATTATTGCTGCTGCCGATCACTTCAAAATTTACAAGGACTAAATCATGGCTGGTAATACGATTGGTCGTTTATTCCGTGTCACTACCTTTGGTGAATCCCATGGTATTGCCCTGGGCTGTATTGTGGATGGCGTGCCGCCGGGTATCCC
Source organism: Pantoea sp. B65 (assembly GCF_047308185.1). NCBI lineage: Bacteria > Pseudomonadati > Pseudomonadota > Gammaproteobacteria > Enterobacterales > Erwiniaceae > Pantoea > Pantoea sp. B65. The sequence continues at coordinate 95,734 of NZ_JAHXPU010000040.1, read as the reverse complement.
GCTGACGGAAGCCGACCTGCAGCACGATCTCGATCGCCGCCGTCCGGGCACCTCGCGTTACACTACCCAGCGTCGCGAGCCGGATCAGGTGAAAATCCTCTCTGGCGTGTTCGAAGGGGTCACCACCGGTACGCCGATTGGCTTGCTGATTGAGAATACCGATCAGCGTTCGCAGGATTACAGTGCCATCAAAGATGTGTTCCGTCCGGGTCATGCCGACTATACCTACGAACAGAAATATGGCCTGCGCGACTACCGCGGCGGCGGCCGTTCCTCGGCGCGAGAAACCTCAATGCGCGTTGCCGCCGGGGCGATCGCCAAGAAATACCTGGCGCTTAAACACGGTATCAAAGTACGTGGCTACCTGGCGCAGATTGGCGATGTCGCCTGCGAACTGAAAGACTGGCAACAGGTGGAACAGAACCCGTTCTTCTGCCCGGATGCCGATAAGCTGGCAGCGCTGGATGAACTGATGCGTGCGCTGAAGAAAGAGGGCGACTCGATTGGGGCTAAAGTCACGGTAATGGCGGAAAATGTTCCGGCAGGCTGGGGCGAACCGGTGTTTGATCGTCTGGATGCCGATCTGGCCCACGCGCTGATGAGTATCAATGCGGTGAAAGGGGTGGAGATTGGCGACGGCTTTGCGGTGGTTAATCAGCGCGGCAGTCAGCATCGCGATGAGATCCGCGCTACTGGCTTTCAGAGCAACCATGCCGGCGGTATTCTCGGTGGTATCAGCAGCGGCCAGACGGTGATCGCCAACCTGGCGATGAAACCGACTTCCAGCATTACCGTCCCCGGCAATACCATTAACCGGTTTGGTGAAGAGGTAGAGATGATCACCCGTGGTCGTCACGATCCTTGCGTGGGTATCCGCGCCGTGCCGATTGCCGAAGCGATGATGGCGATTGTGCTAATGGATCATCTGATGCTTCAGCGCGCGCAGTGTGCTGATGTTAATAGCGATGTTCCGCGTTGGTAAACCAATGAAAAAACTGCTCTTCACCCTGTGCGCCCTGCTGGTTAGCCTGCCGGCGCTGGCCGCCACGCCATGGCAAAGTATTTACCATCCGATCAGCGGCAGCCCGCAGGCGATTGGCGGTTTTTCCAATGGCTGTATTATCGGCGCCCGGCCGCTGCCGCTGGATGCGGCGAACTATCAGGTGATGCGCCAGGATCAGCGGCGCTATTTCGGTCATCCCGATCTGATCCAGTTTATCCAGCGGCTGAGCAGCCAGGTGAATAAACTGGGTATGGGTGAAGTGCTGATTGGCGATATGGGTATGGCCGCCGGTGGTCGCTTTAGCAGCGGCCACGCCAGCCATCAGTCCGGTCTGGACGTCGATATCTGGCTACAACTGCCGAAAACGCGCTGGAGCGAGCAGATGTTGCTGAAACCGCAGCCGCTCGATCTGGTGGCCGCGGACGATCGCAACGTCGTGGCGCGTCACTGGCAACCGGAAATTGACCGCCTGATCAAACTGGCGGCGCAAGATAACGATGTGACGCGGATCTTCGTCAATCCGGCGATTAAAAAGCAGCTTTGTGCCGATGCCGGCGTCGATCGCGACTGGTTGCGGAAAGTACGCCCGTGGTTTGCCCATCGCGCCCATATGCATGTGCGTCTGCGTTGCCCGCCGGACAGTCTGGAGTGTGAAGAGCAGGCCGCCCCGCCGCCAGGCGATGGCTGCGGCGCGGAGCTGCAAAGCTGGTTTGCGCCGAAAAAGCCTGGCAGCGGCGCGCCCGTGAAGCGTGAACCGCCGCCGCTCCCTCCTTCCTGTCAGGCTTTGCTCGACAGGCACTTACTCTAGGAATTGTGATGGATTGGTTTGTTGTCAGCCCGATGCTGGTCGGGCTGCTGTTTTTGGTGGCGGTAGTGGCAGCATTTATTGATTCAATTGCCGGCGGCGGTGGATTACTTACCGTACCGGCCCTGCTGGCGGCAGGATTGTCGCCAGCCCAGGCGCTGGCGACCAACAAACTGCAGGGGGTGGGGGGATCATTCTCCGCCAGCCTCTATTTCGTGCGGCGTAAAGCGGTCGATCTGCGCGCGCAGAAGCTGAATATCGCCATGGCTTTTATCGGTTCAGTGACCGGCGCGACGCTGATCCAGCATATTGATCCCGGTCTGCTGCGTCAGGTGTTGCCGCTGCTGATTATCGCCATCGGTCTCTATTTCCTGCTTATGCCACGCCTCGGTGAAGAAGATCGTGTTCGTCGCCTGTATGGCCTGCCGTTTGCCCTGGTTGCCGGTGGCTGCGTCGGATTTTATGACGGCTTTTTTGGCCCGGGCGCCGGTTCGTTCTATGCGCTGGCGTTTGTTACCCTCTGCGGCTATAACCTGGCAAAATCCACCGCGCATGCCAAGGTACTCAACTTCTCCTCCAATCTTGGCGGCCTGCTGTTTTTTATTTTTGGCGGCAAAGTGGTGTGGGGCACCGGGCTGGTGATGCTGCTGGGCGCCTTCTGCGGCGCGCGGCTGGGGGCCAGTCTGGTACTCAGTCGTGGTCAGTCGCTCATCCGGCCAATGGTGGTGATGGTTTCGGCGGTGATGAGCAGCAAGTTGCTGTATGACAGCCATGGCGCGCAAATTAGCGCGTGGTTTCACGCGTTGTTCTGAGGGGCGTTGGCCGGATCCGCGGCTTAACGCCACCATTGTGTGACTTTTTTATCTGATGACCCGTTCAATGACCACAACACATCATTATCAGCAGCTGATTACCCTGTTTGACCACTGTTTTAGTGAAGATTTTCACACCCGCCTGATTAAAGGCGACGACGAACCGATCTATCTGCCGGCAGATGATGAATCGCCGTGGCACCGGGTGGTGTTTGCCCATGGCTACTATGCCAGTGCGCTGCATGAAATCTCACACTGGTGTATTGCCGGCGCCGAACGTCGCAAACGGGTGGATTTTGGCTACTGGTATTGCCCGGATGGCCGCGATGCCAGCACACAACATCAGTTTGAAGCGGTGGAAATTAAACCTCAGGCGCTGGAATGGTTGTTTTGTGTTGCGGCGGGGTTTCCCTTCAATGTAAGTTGTGACAATCTCAGCGGAGATTGTGAACCCGATCGCATCGCGTTTCAGCGTAACGTGCATGCTCAGGTGATGACTTATCTGCAACAGGGGATTCCATCCCGCCCGGCACGCTTTATTGCAGCACTTTGTTCGTATTACTCAACGCCCCCGTTGACGGCAGCTCAGTTTCCCTGGCCGGAAGATCTGTGCTGAGCGGGGGATGAATTTTGAAGAAGAGGAATTGACATGATCGCAGAATTTGAATCGCGTATTCTGGCCCTGATTGACGATATGGTTGAACACGCCAGTGACGATGAGCTGTTTGCCAGCGGTTATCTGCGCGGTCACCTCACGCTGGCCGTGGCGGAAGTTGAGCTGGCAGGCGAGCATACGGCGGAAGCGTTGCGGATTCAGGTACAGAAAAGCCTGCATAAAGCCATCGATGCCGGTGAATTATCGCCGCGCGATCAGGCGCTGGTGACTGGCATGTGGGACAATTTGTACCAGCAGGCGCGTCAGTCGGCATAGCGCTGATGGGGCGGATCCCTTTCGCCCCGTAAACTCAGCCGCTGGCGCACACCGTTGCGCCGGTGATCACCTTACCGCTTTACCCTTCAGTAATTTTCTTATCCAGTAGCGATTCGGATTCAGCGCCGCCAGCGTGGCGGCATCCATGGGTATCGGCTCGGCGCAAAGCTGCGCCGCCAGAATTTCCGCCGCCAGCGGCGCGCTGCACAATCCGCGCGATCCGAGCGCCCCCAGCACAAACAGCTGTGGCCAGAGTGGCGCGCTGGCAATCTGTTCGCCGTCAGCCAGCCGATCGCGCAACCGGGCATATTGCGTCAGCGTCTGCTGATAATTCGCCAGCGCACCGGCCATCGGCAGATGGTCGCGGGTCGCGCACCGCACTCCGCAACGCGCTTCGCCAGCGCTGACATCGACCTGCTGCGTCCAGTCGCAAGCCGGCAGGCAGCGGATTAAGCGATCGCGGTTCTCCTGCTGGTCCGCCTCGCGATAGTCAGCGGTCACTTCGCCGCGACGATAGCTGGCGCCAATGCAGTGGGTGCCGAACTGCGGGCTGACCGGGGTGAGATAACCGTCATAGCACAGTACCTGTTTTAGCGCGCTCAGACCGGCGCGGCTGGGCACATGACTGACCTGACCGGCGACGGCATAGACCGGCAGCTCAGCGCTTTGCGCCAGCGCGGGCAGCGCATGGCCGGTCGCCAGCACCACATTCTGGTGGCTGACGCGTTGGCCATCGGCAAAGGTCAGCTGCCAGCCAGGCTGCAGCGGGTCGAGCTGTTCCAGCCGGTGCAGCCAGTGAATGCGCAATCCCTGCTGGCTGGCGAGATCAAACAACAGAGTGGTCAGCTCTGCCGGCGCCAGCCAGCCGCCGTCGGGGTAAGTAATGCCGCCGCAACCGGTCGCCACGCCGGTCAGCGCCTCGGTCTGCTGCCGATCGATAATCTGCGCCAGCTCTGCAGGTAATCCCATTGCGCCCATCAGGGCAATTTTCTCACGGCTCTTCTCATCCCAGCCCAGTTGCGTGACGCCGCACCACTGATGTTCAAATGACGGTGGCAGCGCATCATACAGCCGCCGGGCAAAGGTAAAGGCGCCGGGGAAAAACTGCTTCAGAGCGTCGTCATGGTGGTTCAGCAGCGGGTAAAGCGCGCCCTGACGATTACTGGAAGCGCCGCGCGCCGGGCCGTCATCGGCGCAGTAAAGGGTAACGCGTTTGTTGCGGCGCAGCAGCGCCAGCGCCAGCGCCGCGCTGGCGACGCCGCCGCCGATAATCGCAATATCTTCGCCACTGGCCGCCGGACGGGCATACCACGGCGTGGCAGCGGCAATCTCTGGCGCCTCGTTCAGGGTGCCGACCAGCATATGGCGTTTTTCGCCAAAGCCTTTGCGTCGTGTGGCGGCAAAGCCGGCCTCCACCAGGCCGCGGCGCACAAAACCGGCGACGGTAAAAGTCGCCATACTGCCGCCGTGTCGCGCCATTCGCGCCATGGCGGCGAACAACTGCGGCGTCCACATCTCCGGGTTTTTCGCTGGCGCAAAACCATCGAGAAACCAGGCGTCAACCTGACGGTTCAGGCTGTCATCAAAATGGTCAATTAACTGGTTAATATCGCCAAACCACAGGTCGAGCGTGACGCGCCCGCCGTCCAGCAGCAGGCGGTGACAGCCCGGCAGCGCCACTGGCCACTGCGCCTGGAGCTGTTCTGCCCAGGGGGCCAGCTCTGGCCAGTGGGCCTGAGCGGCGACTAAATCGGCCGCGGTCAGCGGGAATTTTTCGATGCTGATAAAATGCAGGCGCTGTAAGGTGGCGCCGGGGTTGTCGCGGCGAAAGCGCTCAAATGCCTGCCACAGCACCAGAAAATTGAGTCCGGTACCAAAACCTGTCTCGGCGGTAATAAAAAGTTCACGTGGGTGATCGGTGAATCGGGCCGGTAAATTATTGCCCTCAAGAAACACATAACGCGTCTCTTCAAGGCCGTTCTGATTGGAAAAATAGATGTCGTCAAATGCTCGGGATACAGGTGTACCCTGTTCATTCCACGACAACTCGGCATGTTCAACCGGGGATAATTTCACGAGAATGGCTCATTAATCAGGCAGTGGCGCGATTTTAACGATGTCGCCGGGATGACGCAAATTTACAAAAGTTAAAAGCTGATCGGACTTGTTCGGCGTACAAGTGTAAGCTAAAGTGCTCGTCGTATCCTAAATTACTAAATTGAAGTGGAAGAGGTATTTGAATGAAACGTGCAGTGATTACTGGCTTAGGGATCGTTTCTAGCATTGGTAATAACCAGGATGAAGTTCTGGCTTCTCTGCGTGAGGGGCGTTCGGGCATTACCTTCTCGCAAGAGCTGAAAGATTCCGGCATGCGTAGTCACGTCTGGGGTAACGTTAAGCTGTCCAAAGACGAAATCACCAGTCTCATTGACCGCAAAGTACTGCGCTTTATGAGTGATGCATCGATCTACGCCTATATCTCAATGCTGGAAGCGATTAAAGATTCCGGTCTGACCGCAGAACAGTACCAGAGCAACCCACGTGTGGGACTGGTCGCCGGTTCCGGTGGTGGTTCCCCTTACTATCAGGCAGCCAGCGTTGATGGCATGCGGGCTAAAGGCCTGCGCGGCGTGGGTCCCTATATGGTGACCAAAGCGATGGCATCCGGCGTTTCCGCCTGCCTGGCTACACCGTTTAAAATCCACGGTGTTAACTACTCGATCAGCTCCGCCTGCGCCACTTCTGCGCACTGTATCGGTAACGCGGTTGAGCAGATTCAGCTGGGCAAACAGGATATCGTATTTGCTGGCGGCGGCGAAGAGCTGTGCTGGGAAATGTCCTGTGAGTTTGACGCGATGGGCGCACTGTCTACCAAAAACAACGAGACGCCAGAGAAAGCGTCGCGTACCTATGATGCGGGCCGTGACGGCTTCGTGATCGCTGGCGGCGGCGGTATGGTGGTGGTGGAAGAGCTGGAACATGCGCTGGCGCGCGGCGCGCATATCTATGCGGAAGTGGTTGGCTACGGCGCAACTTCAGACGGCGCCGATATGGTTGCTCCGTCCGGCGAAGGCGCAGCGCGCTGTATGCGTATGGCGATGGCAGGCGTTGATACGCCAATCGATTATCTCAACACCCATGGTACTTCCACCCCGGTCGGTGATGTGAAAGAACTGGGCGCGATCCGCGCGGTGTTTGGCGATAATAACACGCCAGCCATGTCGGCGACCAAAGCCATGACCGGTCACTCGCTGGGTGCGGCAGGGGTGCAGGAAGCGATTTACTCCCTGCTGATGCTGGAAAACGGTTTTATTGCGCCAAGCATTAACATTGATGAACTGGATCCGGCGGCGGAAGGTCTGAATATCGTGACCAAACCAACCGAGAAACAGCTGACTACCGTGATGTCTAACAGCTTCGGTTTTGGCGGCACCAACGCCACGCTGGTGATGCGTAAATATCAGTAATCGCTGTCTGGGGCGGCATCAATGCCGCCTCAACGCTATTCCACGGGGAGCCAGTAATGGCTCCCTTTTGTTTTCAGCGTTTGCGCAACTGCTTACCCACATTCCCCGCCGGATGTACCGCCAGTAACTGCGTCCGATCAAAACCGCTCTCCGTCATCAGCGCCGTCATCATGGTATCAAACAGCGCCAGCAGAGTAATAATCGAGGTGGTCGCCAGCATATTCAGCGGATCGATTTCCTGACTTTTCGGCATCAGCAGCAACCAGTCGGCGCTGGCGGCCAGCGCTGAGGCGGGATTTTCGCTAACCACCACCAGGCCGCTGCCTTTACTTTTTACGGTCGGCAGCAATCGCGTCAGTTCATCCGAGTTGCCGCCGCGCGACAGCATAATCAGTAAATCTTCCGCGCGCAGAAAACCGATATCGCCATGGGCGGCATCGGTGGCATTCAGGTACAGCGCGGGGCGTTCGATGCAGGAAAACATATGGGCAATTTTGCGCGCGGCAATCGCCGATGTTCCGACGCCGGTCACCGCCACTTTACCCTGACAGCTGGCGATTACCGCCAGCACATTCAGCCATTGCTGGCGGTCGATATGCTGCTCCAGCGTTGCCAGCGTATGCGCATAGATCTGCCAGCCGCTCTGCGCCTGTTGCCAGGCTTGATCAGGATTCATTGATCCTCCTGCATCATCTGACGATATTTCATATGGTCATGATACATTTCGCGAAACACGCGGTATTTACGGTCGTAATAGCGTTTGATCTCGTTGGTTTGCGGAGTCACGGTTTTGCCAATCCGGCTCATCGCATTCATTGCCTCAGGCAGCGACTCATAGATGCCGGCCGCCACTGTCCCCATCATCGCGCCGCCGAGCAGCATCGCTTCACTCTCTTCCGGCAGCAGCATCGCACAACCGGTGGCGTTGGCATGTTCCTGGACAAAGATCGGGTTTTTGCTGCCGCCGCCGCTGGCCATAATAGTATCGATGCTGTAGCCACTCTGATTCATGGTTTCGATAATATGACGGGTACCGAGGGCGATCGCCTGAATTGTGGCGAGATAGTGCAGCGCCATATCTTCCGCGGTGCGTGACAGTTTCAGGCCGGTAAGAATGCCGGTTAAGGTCGGATTAGCGCGCGGCGAGCGGTTGCCATGAAAGTAGGGTAGCATATGGATATCACGCGAGAGAAAGGCGATCTTTTCCGGTTCGCCCGCCAGCTTGCGCAGCAGTTCATTCAGCACTTCATAGATGGTTTTGCCGTCGCTCTTCGCCTGTAGCAGCAGCGTTTCATAGCAGGGATGCGACTGGATAATATGGTCGATTAACGCACCGGTCGCCGACTGTCCGCCCTCATTCAGCCACCACCCCGGCAGCACTGCCGAGTAGTACGGTCCCCAGACGCCTTTAATAAAGCGTGGCCCGGGGGAGATCGCCATATGGCCGGTGGAGGTCCCGCCAATCAGCGCGATGCGCCGGTCAAAATCAGCGTGTTCGCCCGAAGGCCCGGAGGCGCCGAGTGTGCCAAGGCTACCGGCGTGAGCATCAATAATCGCTACGCTAACCGCAGTGCCCGGCAGCAGTCCCAGTTCACTGGCGGCGCGTTGTGTCAGGCCACGGCCCAGCGGCTCCCCCATCGTTTTGACATCGCGTCCAATTTTCTGCGCATCATGCTCCAGCAGATCTGCCAGACCGATTTGTTGAAAATAGCTCTCGTCCCAACGCTTCTCATGGCCCATATAGGTCCATTTGCACACCGTCGAGCAGAGTGAGCGGGTTTCATCCTGGGTCGCGCGCCAGGTCAGGAAATCCGGCAGGTCAAACAGGTGGCCGATATTTTTCCAGGTATTCGGCATATGCTGTTTCAGCCACAGCAGTTTTGGCGTCTGCATCTCCGGTGAGATAATCCCGCCGACATACTCCAGCACCTGATGTTGCGTGGCGTTGATACGTTCCGCCTGCACTATCGCCCGGTGATCCATCCAGACGATAATATTTTGCTCATCGCGGCCGGATGGACTGATGGTCAACGGCTTACCCTGTTTATCCAGCACCACCAGCGAACAGGTGGCATCAAACCCCAGCCCCTTAATTTGTACCGGATTAATATTGCTCTGGTTAATGGCATCGCGTACCGCCTGGCATACCGCCTGCCAGATATTGTCCGACGACTGTTCGACGAAATCGGCCTGCGGACGGTAAATCTCAATATTGCGGCTGGCCTGGCCCATCATGCGGCCGGTAATATCAAAGATGCCTGCGCGTGCGCTTCCGGTGCCAACGTCAATGCCAATGTAATAGCTCGCCATCTGTTATCCCTCGAAAATTTAACTGCTGCGATTCTGAAGTGCGATAAACAGAATCAGCACCGCGCCCCACAATGCCATCGTCAGATAGCTACTTACGCCCAATAAATTCAGCCCGCTTTCCAGCATCTGTAACACAATCAGCGCCAGAACCAGACCAATGATGCGGCCAAAACCGCCATCGGGATTAATCCCGCCCAGTACCGAAGCCAGAATGGTAATCAGTAGCCAGGATTCGCCATAACCCGCTTTCGCCGAGTTAAACATCGCCATCATTAACAGCGCGGCCACCCAGCTCAGTACCGCGGATAAAACATAGACGCTAATCTGTACCCGCCGGGTATCCACGCCGCTGAAGCGCGTGGCTTTTTCATTTGAACCGAGCAGATAAATACTCCGGCCAGCGGTGGTTTTCTCCAGTAACAGCCACAGGAACAGCGCCACCAGCAGGAACAGCAGTAGGGCGACCGGAATACCGAACAAATCGCCGTTACCCAGATACTGGATCAACGGTGGAAAACCGGAAATGACCGTCCCGTTAGACAGCAGAATATTTAGCCCGCCGATCAGCGTCATGGTGCCAAGGGTTGCCAGAATGGGCGAGACGCCGATGACGGCGATCAGCAGACCATTCAGTGTGCCGATCGCTACCGCCAGCAGCAGTCCGGCCAGCAGCGCCAGCAACAGAAACAGCGGCTGAGCAGGGTGAGCGACGATAATTGCCGCCATCAGCAGCGAGCAGGCGTTGGCGCTGGCAATAATCGACAGGTTGATACCGCCGGTAAGCATGGTGATACCCATGCCCAGCGCCAGCATGCCGAGCACCGGCAACTGAGTGGCAATCGACTGGAAATTACCGAGGCTAAAGAAGCGGGCGCCAAGGGTTAAGGCGAACAGCGCCAGCACCACCACAATCATCACCAGTTGCAAACGGATAATGCGATCCGCCGGTAAAATGCGCGTTAAGGTATTCATATTACAATCCCTTCGCCAGTTTGCGTTTTTCGTTCCACGCCGTGGCGCTGACGCTGACCAGAATAATCAGCCCGCTAAACACCATATGCCAGTAAGACGATACCGCCAGCAGGGTCAGGCCATTTTGCAAAAAGGCCAGCAGCATAACCCCGAGCAGCGTACCGAACAGCGATCCGCGGCCGCCGGTCATGCTGGTGCCGCCTAATACCACCGCCGCCAGCACCGTCAGTTCATAACCAACCAGCGAGTTAGGCGCCACCGACTGGGTGATTTGCGCCTGCACCACCGCCGCAATCCCGGCCAGCAGTCCCATATAGCCGTAGACAAAGAAATGCAGCGCCATCAGGTTAATCCCGAGACGTGACGCCGATTCACGGTTGCCGCCCATGGCATAAATCTGACGGCCCGGGCGGGTGTAATTCATCATGACGCTGGTCATCACCAACACCGCCAGCAGGCAGAGCAGCGGCAGAGTGATGCCATACTCATAGCCATCGGGCGCGGTAAACGACAGCCAGTTAATGCCGGTCATAAACCACTCGGGAAAACCGTACAGCCAGGTGCCATTGGTGAACCACACCAGCAGGCCGTAAAACAGATTCAGCGTGGCGATAGTGATAATGATCGCCGGTACGCGCAGCATATAGACCAGCAAGCCGTTAAACAGCCCGAGTAATAATCCGCAGGACATGGCGAGGGTAAACGCCAGCAGGAAATTGCCGCCGTGGGCGATCAAATAGCTGGCCATGGCGTACTGAGCGATCGCCGTCATGGCCGGAAAGGAGATATCAATACCGCCGGCAATCAGTACCACAAACAGCCCGCAGGCCAGAATACCGAGAATCGCGTAGCTGGTGGCGACATCGGTCAGATTGCCGAGGGTCATAAACTCATTGGTGCGTAAACTGAGGCCGGTAACCAGCAGCAGGATCAGCAGGCCGAGCCAGAATTCGTGCAGAGTCATCAGGTGGCGCAGTCGGTTATTCATTTACTACCCCGGCAATCTGTTGCTGGTCGCTGTTGTGCGGTGTAAAGCTGGCCACCAACTCCCCTTTGCGCATCACCAGCACACGATGGCTGTTGTACCAGGCTTCCGGGATCTCATCACAGATCATCAGCACCGCCATACCGCGCTCCGCCAGGCTGCGCGCAATACGATAGATCCCCTCTTTATTAGCGATATCCACGCCAACGGTAGGGGAGTCAAGGATCAGTAACTGCGGCGCGGTCGCCACCCACTTGGCAATGGCGATACGTTGCGCATTGCCGCCGGACAGCGTTTGCACCGGCAGCTGACTGTCGGACACTTTGATATTCAGCTCGCGGATCAGCGTGGCAACCGTATCGCGTGCCTTCCGCTGGTCAAGCAGGCCGAAGCGGGTACGCAGACGGTTAAAAATCGCCACCAGCATATTGTCGAAAATTGACTGTGCCATAATCAGTCCCTCGCTCTGACGATCTTCCGAGACATAGGCAATGCCCTGAGCGATCGCATCGCGATTGCTGCGCAGTTTCACTGTTTTGCCGTTGAGCAGAATTTCGCCGCTGTCGGGGCGGGTCATGCCAAACAGAGAGAGACAGAGCTCGCTGCGCCCGGCGCCCAGCAGGCCGACAATGGCGGTAATTTCACCGCGATGCAGTTGCAGATTAATATCGTGATACTGCCCGGCGCGCGACAGGTGGCGCACTTCCAGCAGCGGTGCCCGCTGGCTGTCGGCCAGTGGCGGCAGATGGCTGAAAGTGAAGCGCTGGCCGGTCATCAGGAACGCCAGCTCGTCGCTGTTCAGCTCGCTGGCAGGCCAGCTACCGACCAGTTTGCCGTCGCGCATCACACTGATGCGATCGGCGACTTCCATCACTTCGTCGAGTTTATGACTGACAAACACCACGCAGATCCCGGCGGCTTTCAGTTCACCGACCACTCGCAGCAGACCGTTCACCTCGACACGGGTCAGTGAGGCGGTGGGTTCATCCATAATCACCAGGCTGGCATCGGCAGCCAGCGCGCGGCAGATGGCGACCAGTTGCCGGTCAGCAATCGACAGTTTTTCTACTTTGCGCTCCGGCGTAAGCCGGATACCGATACGCGCCATGGTTGCCAGCGCCAGTTTGCGCAGCGCCGCACGCTTTACCCAGAAGCTACTGCCGGCCAGCAGGCGGTGGGCGGCAATATTCTCCGCCACGCTCAGATTAGGGAACAGCGACAGATCCTGATAGATCACCTGTACGCCATACCAGGCCGAGAGTTGCGGCGAAAGATGATGAAACAGTTTGCCGTCAACGGTGATCTGCGCGCCTTTATCGGCCTGATAAACGCCGGAGATAATTTTGATCAGCGTACTTTTGCCGCAGCCGTTTTGACCGGCCAGACAGTGCACCTCACCCTTTTTCAGCGTCAGGGAGATATTGTCCAGCGCCTTCACGCCGGGAAAGGTCTTGCTGATTTTTTCCAGCGAGATAAAGACATCTTGCGTTGCCATCGCCACATTCCTCTCAGGGGCCGAACCGGTCGGCCGGTTTAATACCCGAATCATTCGGGCTGCAGCCAGCGTGCCTGCAGCCTGAGGGATGAAGGGGTGAGATTAGAAACCTAAAGATTTGGCATTGTCTTTGGTCACTTCAAGAATGCGGTTAAAGCGAATAACATGGTGATCCATATTCACATCCGCCTGGCCGAAGCCTTCGATAGTGAAATCCTTATCGACCTGCTTACCGTCGAGCAACTGATCCGCCAGCGCCACCAGCGCGAAACCGGCATCCTTCGGATCCCACAGCAGTACTTTCTTAATATCGCCGCTGGCTAAATACGGTGCGGCCTGGGCAGGCATGGCGATGCCGACCACGGCAATTTTATTTTTCGCGCGTTTGCTTTTTACCGCCTGACCGGCGCCAATCGGGCCGAGGGAGCCAAAGCCAATAATGCCTTTCAGATCCGGGTAAGTGCGCATCAGATCGAGGGTGGTGGCGTAAGATTTATCGATGCTTTCCGCCACCGGCAGACGGGAGGTGACTTCATGCATTTGCGGGTATTTTTCTTTCTGATATTTAATCGCCGCGTCGGCCCAGGCGTTATGCAGCGGCACGGTCAGTGAGCCGACATAGATGGCATAGCCGCCTTTTTGATCCATCGCCGCCGCTAACTCATCCATATTTTTCTCGGCATATTTTTCGCTATCAATGGTTTCCACGTCCCACTGCGCAACCGGCTGATCCGGTGACTCATGAGTCAGCACCACAATGCCCTGTTCGCGCGCCTTTTTCAGCACCGGCTCCAGTACTTTGGCGTCATTGGGCACCACAATAATCGCGTCCACTTTTTTGGCGATCAGATCTTCAATGACCTTTACCTGCTGCGCCGGGTCGGGAGTGGAACCCCCTACCTGATAAGCATTGACGTCGAACTTTTTCGCTGCCTCGTTGACCCCCACTTCCATCCGGGAGAACCACGGAATTCCGGTGACTTTGGCGACCACGGCGATATCATGTTTTTCCGCTGAATAAGAAGGTGTGGCTAACAGCATGCATGCCGAAACCACACATGCATTGAGTAATGCGAGGTTAAATTTCATAGCAGTACCTTTGTTGTAGGGCATTTCGTTATAGGTGTTGGTAACAACCAACTTATTGTCGCGGGCAGGGTCGTTAGCCCGCCTGCAACGATAGCAATCGCCTGGGCGGAAATCGGGAGGATTTGCGTTAAAATGTGACGGCGGCAGGTTTATGTTAATTTTTATCGTTTTTATGGTTAATTTTATGTTTAATTGATGGCGGGTGAATAAATAATCCACCAAAATAAAGTTACAATAAGGTTAAATTAAGGTGTTATGCGATCAATTAATTAACAATGACGCAAAGAGACACCAGCAACGGGCGGTTTCTGCGTAATCTGGCGCGCTGTAACGCTAATAATTGCGTATATTTGTGAGATGAATCGCATTTTATCGCCATAATGGTTGGCGTAGCTGACCAGTGAATCGTTACTCACTTACGTAATTAATGTACATTACACAGCTGGTGTCAGAAGGCTTTACAAAGTGGCATGAAATTGCCATTATCATTTTCTTTGAAATTTCCAGTCCACAATATTGTCATGATATTGCGTAAGCGTTTACGTTAACCAACGCACCCGATTCCGACGCTGCGCGTCGGGAACCGCCGGTGCCGCAGCGTAGCCGTGCGTAAACCAGAGAGAGTCGTGACATATGTCCAGTTCTGACAGCATTGAAAATTCCACGCATAACACCTCATCGCTGGCCGCTATTGTCTTTTCAGCGTTTTTAACCTATCTCACCGTCGGTCTGCCGTTGCCGGTGATCCCGCTGTATGTGCACCAGCAGCTGGGCCTGAATAATGTGATGGTCGGCGTCGCGGTCGGTATTCAGTTCCTTGCCACATTGCTGACCCGGGGCTACGCCGGACGGCTGGCCGATCAGCGCGGCGCCAGACGCACCACCCTGCAGGGAATGGGCTCCTGTGCGCTGGCTGGTTTTGCCTATCTGCTGGCGGCATTGCTGCCGGTCGACGTGATGGCTAAGTTTGCGCTGCTGGTTATTGGCCGCCTGATCCTGGGCTTTGGTGAAAGCCAGTTGCTGACCGGTAATCTCACCTGGGGCATGGGGTTAGTGGGACCCCGGCGGTCCGGCCAGGTGATGTCGTGGAACGGCATGGCGATTTATGGTGCGCTGGCGATTGGCGCACCGCTGGGATTAATGCTCAACAGTCGCTGGGGGTTTGTCGCCCTCGGCGTCAGCACCATGCTACTGCCATTCTGCGCCTTGCTGTTTAGCTTCCGGGTGAGTGCGGTACCCACCCATCATGGTGAGCGCCCGTCACTGTGGCGGGTGGTTGGACAGATCTGGCAGCCAGGTCTCGGTCTGGCCTTGCAGGGCGTTGGTTTTGCGGTCATTGGCACCTTTGTTTCGCTCTATTTTGCCGCGCAACACTGGGGAAATGCCGGGTTTGCTCTGACGGCATTTGGCCTGTCATTTGTGCTGATGCGTATCCTGTTTGGCTGGATGCCGGATCGTTTCGGCGGTATCCGCGTGGCGCTGGTTTCGCTGGCGGTGGAGGCCTGTGGTCTGCTGCTGCTGGGATGCGCGCCCAATGTGCTACTGGCGCTTACCGGCGCGGCGCTGACCGGCTGCGGCTGTTCTCTGGTGTTCCCGGCGCTGGGGGTGGAAGTGATTAAACGGGTGGCGCCGCAGGTGCGCGGCACCGCCCTCGGCGGTTACTCGGCTTTTCAGGATATCGCTTACGGTATCAGCGGGCCGTTAACCGGCATTCTGGCGACCTCTGCCGGCTATGGCGCGGTGTTTGTCGCCGGTGCGGTCGCGGCGGCCAGTGGTTTGGTGCTGACGCTGTTACTCTCCCGCCATCAGTAATCCAGCTGCGCCAGTTTATCCACCGCCTGCATAATCTCCGCGCGGGTTAGCGCGGAGAATCCCAATATCCAGCCGGATTGCGCGGTTGCCGGGTGGCTGTAGAGCGGCGATAAGCGTGGTAACAACAAGCCACGCGCCGCAGCGGCAGCGCTTAGCTGCGCCTCTTTATCCGGTGCCAGATCCGGCGCCAGCTTCACCGTCAGTTGCAGCCCCCCCGGACTTGCCATCGGCAACAAACGGTCCGCCAGTTTCTCCGCCAGCTGAGCCAGCAGCAGATCGCGACGGCTGTGATACAGCTGGCGCATCAGGC
Organism: Pantoea sp. B65; assembly: GCF_047308185.1. Classification (NCBI taxonomy): domain Bacteria; kingdom Pseudomonadati; phylum Pseudomonadota; class Gammaproteobacteria; order Enterobacterales; family Erwiniaceae; genus Pantoea; species Pantoea sp. B65. The sequence continues at coordinate 79,743 of NZ_JAHXPU010000040.1, read as the reverse complement.
GCAGATGAGCGGCAAAATGCCCCTGGTCGATAAAGTCGGCGGTAATCGCCTGCGGCAACTGAGCGCTGTGGCCGTCAATAACGCTGCGCAAGCGACACAGTGGCTCAATTAATTCCGGCGGCGCCACCATATACGCCAGCCGCAGTGACGGAAATAGCACCTTGGAAAAGGTGCCGAGATAGATCACCCGTCCCGCCCGATCCAGACCCTGCATCGCAGGCATCGGCTGATCGCCATAGTAAAACTCGCTGTCATAATCATCTTCAATCAGCCAGCTCTGTTGCGTGGCGGCAAGGTTAAGCCACTGTAAGCGCCGCGCCAGACTCATCGTGACGCCGGTCGGATACTGGTGGGACGGAGTGAGGTACACCAGCTTTGGCGCGCCTGTCCTCAGTTGAGCGCCTTGCTGGTCAAGACTTAGCGGCGTAAGCCGGGCGCCTGCCGCGATAAACGCATTGCGCGCCCCGGCATAGCAGGGATCTTCCAGCCAGACCTGATCGCCCGCATCCAGCAGCAGTAAAGAGAGCATCTGCAACGCCTGCTGAGAACTGGTCAGAATCATCACCTGTTCCGCATCACAACGCACACCGCGTGATTGCGCAAGATAGCGTGCCACTGCCGCGCGCAGCGGAGGGTAACCCTGCGCGTCGCCATAGCGCATCAGCGCTTCGCCGCGCTGGCGCTGCTGACTGGTGCTGATACGCCGCCAGATGGCATGCGGAAACGCGCTCAGATCCGCTGAACCGGCGGCGAAAGCATGGGGGAACAGGGGATCCTGACAGCCGCCGGTGGCGACAATCTGCTGGCCGCGCAGCGACAGTGGTGCGTTGAGCACGGCCGTGGGTGGGCGTTTTTCTGCCGGCTTCATGGTAATGGCGACAAAAGTGCCCTGGCCGATTTTGCGTTGCAGATAGCCTTCGCTCTCCAGCTGGCTGTAAGCCGCCTCCACCGTCACTCGCGATAATCCGAGATCGGTGGCCATCAGACGTGACGACGGCAGCCGTTGTCCGCTTTGCAGGGCGCCATCGGCAATCGCCTGACGCAACGTTGCGCTTAAGCGTTCGCGGCGGGTTTGTGCCTGTTGCGCGGCAAATAGCGTAATAAGCGGGGTGGTGATAATGGCCATAATTGGTCTTATCTGCAGCGCAGAATGGGTATCAAGTGTAATACCGATCTGACGTATTATCGAATAAAATCATTTCAGGAGATCACGATGCCGTCATTATCATCCGTTCTGGCTTTTCCGCCACCCCCTGCCTCTGACAGTGCCGAATGGTTACGGCAAAAGCTGGCTTATTACGCTGATGCCTGGGACCTGGCCGAGGATTTGGCGCGTGGTATCGGGGATATTGTGGTGATTGACGCCCGTTCAACGGAGGCCTATCGCCGTGCGCATATCTGCGGAGCGATCAGTTTTCCCCATCGGCTGATGACGGCGGAAAGCCTTGCCGCACTGGACCGCAGTAAAGTCTATATCAGCTATTGCGACGGTATTGGATGTAATGGCTCAACAAAAGGCGCGTGGAAGCTGGCGATGGCCGGATTGCAGGTTAAGGAGCTGATTGGCGGGCTGGATTTCTGGCGGCGCGATAATCATCCGCTGGCGGCGGGGGATGAACCGGGCAGCTGGCCGCCTGCGACCGTACTGCCCGACTGCGGCTGTTAAATCAGAGCAGGATCCACAGCAATACCACCAGCACTACCGCCACCGCAAAGGCGGTAAAGGCCGGGCGGTTGGCCAGCGGCTGTAGCACCGAAGGTAAGGAGCCGACCAGCGGATGATAGATCGGTTTCGGGTTGATTTCGCTATCGGCCAGCGGCTGTTCCAGCAATTTTTCCGCCCGGCGCGCAAACAGAAAATTAACCACATCCTGCGCCTGGGCGGCAGTCAGGATGGTTTGCGGCGTCGCCTGGAAACGTTGCTGGCTGTACTGTTCCAGCATCTGCTGCTCAAGATGATCCGGCGGCTGTTTCAGTGACGCTTCCAGCATCAGCAGAGTTGGCGCGCTATGCTGGCTTAAGGTCTGGCGCACCTGTAAATACTGCGTCAGTAGCGGGAAATGACGTGACGGTATCGGGTCGCCGCTTTTCAGACCGACCTGCTGCAACACGGACGCCCAGAGTTTCACCGGTTGCTCACCGGTTGCCGCCGCCAGTCTGGCGACCTGCTGGTTCAGAGTATGGTGCTCGGCTGGCAACAGCGTGCGGTCGGTGATACTGCTGCGCTGCGGCTGCGGGATCGCCAGCTGGCCGTTCTGCAACATGGTCAGTACCTGATGCAGCTGATCCTGCGTCAGCGAACTTAGTACCGTATGACCGAACTGCTGGCGAATAAAATCGCTGACCGCCTGACGGTTATTGCCCTGCGGCAGCAGATCGGTGAGCTGTTGAAACAGCTGACGGGTGGAGTGGGTATTCTGTACCTGAGCCAGCCGGGTATTGAGGAACTGTTCTGCCGCCGGGAAATGGCGCGAAAGCAGTTCGCCATCGCTTTTAACCCCAACTTCATGGCGCAGTCCGGCCCACAGCTCCACGGATTTCAGCGGGCTGAGCGACATAATACGCACGATCAGGCGTTCCAGCGTGGTGCGTTGGGCGGGCGACAACGGTTGATCGCCGGTAGCGCCTGGACGTTGCTGACCGGGCTGTGTCGCTAATGCTGCGCGATCGCCGGGGAGCGGAGCACCGGGGCCACTGAGAGGTTGCATGGCGTAATCCTTTCGAAACGGGTCAACATCCGGGTGCGCCGGAAAAGAAACAGAATGGTAATCCGCTATAATAACAATCCCGCCGACGATCCGGTAGAGGTCCGCTAAATTAACTCCTTCAGGCCGCCGGAGCGGCGGCGATTTTGCTGCCGGTCAGCGCGTGCCACAGCGGCGGCAGAGTAATAAAAATGCTGACGGTAGCCGCGCAGGGTATCTCAGGCGGTTTTCGCTCAGGCAGTAAAAACGGGTATCTCAATATCCGCGGGTGGGGGCAGTGGCCAGCCCTGTCACCACCGGCGACAATATGGCAGAATATTGCCCCTCACTATGTGAATGCAGGAAACGTTGCGTGAAAATCCTCGTAGATGAAAATATGCCCTACGCCCGCGAGCTGTTTAGCCGCACCGGCGAGGTGGTGGCGGTCCCCGGTCGTCCAATCCCTGAAGCTGAACTGAACGATGCCGATGGCCTGATGGTACGTTCGGTGACGAAAGTGAATGCCGCATTGCTTAACGGTAAAGCGGTAAAATTTGTCGGCACTGCCACGGCCGGTACCGATCATATCGATGAAGATTTTCTGGTGGCGCAGGGCATTGCCTTTTCTGCGGCGCCGGGTTGCAATGCCATTGCGGTGGTGGAATATGTGTTCTCCGCGCTGTTACTGCTTGCCGAGCGCGATGGCTTTCAGCTGACCGACCGTACCGTGGGTATCGTCGGCGTGGGCAATGTCGGCGGTCGTCTGCAGGCACGACTGGAAGCGCTGGGCGTGCGCACGCTGCTGTGCGATCCGCCGCGCGCCGATCGCGGCGACGCCGGCGAGTTCCATACGCTGGATAAGCTGGTGGCCGAAGCCGATATTCTCACTTTCCATACGCCGCTGTTTAAAGACGGCCGCTATAAAACTCTGCACCTCGCCGATACGGCGCTGTTGCAGGCGCTGAAGCCGCATACCATTCTGATTAACGCCTGTCGCGGCGAGGTGGTGGATAATGCGGCGTTGCTGGCTGTGCTGAATCAGCGCGACGATCTTAGCGTGGTGCTGGATGTCTGGGAGCCGGAGCCGGAGTTATCGCTGCCGCTGCTGGCAAAAGTGGATATTGCCACCGCGCATATCGCCGGCTATACCCTCGAAGGGAAAGCGCGTGGCACCACTCAGGTGTTTGAGGCCTGGACGCAGTTTATTGGTCAGGCGCAGCAGGTGGCGCTGGATAGTCTGTTACCGGCGCCGGAGTTTGGCCGTATTACCTTACATGGCGCGTTAAATCAGGCAACGCTGAAACGTTTGGTGCATCTGGTGTATGATGTGCGCCGTGATGATGCACCGTTGCGTCATGTGGCGGCGATTGCCGGTGAGTTTGATCGCCTGCGCAAAAATTATGCGGAGCGCCGCGAATGGTCGTCGCTGTATGTGCAGTGTGATAACGCCGAAGCGGCCGCATTGCTTAATAAACTGGGTTTTACTGCGGTGTATCAGGCCATTCGTTAATCGTGCCGGCCACCTAAATCGGGCCTTGCGGCATTTCAGGAACCCCGATCCCCGGGGCGGCTTTTATGTCGCCCGTATGGAAAAATCTGAATCAACGGGCGGTGTTATCACCGCCTTCTGTTTTTGTGTCATTGTCTGGAGTAAACCAACATGTCTGACGGCTGGAATATTGCGCTTTTGGGCGCGACAGGCGCAGTAGGGAACGCTTTACTGGAATTACTGGCGGAACGTGAGTTCCCGGTTGGTGAATTATATTTGCTGGCCAGCGAGCGCAGCGCCGGTGAAAACATGCGGTTTGCCGGTAAAACGCTGCTGGTGAAAGATGCGGCTGATTTTGACTGGACGCAGGCGCAGCTGGCGTTTTTTGTTGCCGGTCGTGAGGCCTCCGGGCGTTATGCCGAAGACGCGGCGAACGCCGGTTGTCTGGTGCTCGACAGTAGCGATCTGTTTGCGCTGGAGCCGGATGTCCCGCTGGTGGTGGCGGATGTCAACCCGCAAGTGTTAGCGGATTACCGTAATCGTAATATCATCAGCGTGGCCGATAGTCTTACCAGCCAGCTGTTGTGTGCGATTAAACCGCTGGTGGAGCAGGGCGGGCTGAGCCGTCTGCAGGTCACTAATCTGCTGTCTGCTTCCTCGTACGGCAAGGCCGCGGTGGATTCTCTGGCCGGTGAAAGCGCGCGCTTACTGAACGGTGTTCCGGCTGAACAGCACTACTTTGGCCGCCAGCTGGCGTTTAACATGCTGCCGCTGCTGACTGACAGCGAAGGCAGTGTGGCGCAGGAACGTCGTCTGGTTGATCAGGTACGCAAAGTGATGCAGGACGAAGGCTTACCGATTGCGGTCAGCTGTGTGCAGTCGCCGGTGTTTTACGGCAATGCGCAGATTGTCTATATCGAAGGATTACGCCCGATGTCAGCGGAAGAAGCGCGTGATGAACTGATGCGTGCCGAAGATATTGCGCTGTCGGATGAAAATGATTATCCAACCCAGGTCGGCGATGCCTCGGGCAGTGCTCACCTTAGCATCGGCTGTCTGCGTAATGATTATGGCGTGCCGGAGCTGCTGCAGTTCTGGTCAGTCGCCGACAATATCCGCTTCGGCGGGGCGCTGATGGCGATCAAAGCCGCTGAGAAACTGGTGCAGGAGTATTTGTACTGATGTCTGAAGGGGCTTTGCCGGGCGCTAACAGCACGATTAAGCTGGCGCTCGGCGTGGAATATGATGGCAGCCGTTATTACGGCTGGCAGCGGCAGCAGGAGGTGCGCAGCGTGCAGGCGCGCCTCGAACAGGCTTTGTCGAAAGTGGCGAATCATCCGGTCAATGTGTTCTGTGCCGGACGGACTGACGCCGGTGTCCATGGCACCGGGCAGGTGGTGCATTTTGAAACCACCTCGCAGCGGAAAGATGCTGCCTGGACGCTGGGCGCCAATGCCAATTTGCCGGATGATATTGCGGTGCGTTGGGTGAAGCAGGTGCCGGATGAGTTTCATGCGCGTTTCAGCGCCACTGCGCGTCGCTATCGCTATGTGATCTATAATCAGCGGCTGCGCCCCGCGATCTTAGGCGCCGGGGTGACCCATTTTTATCATCCGCTGGATGCAGAAAAAATGCAGCGCGCCGGGCAGTGTCTGCTGGGCGAGAATGACTTTACCTCGTTTCGCGCCGTGCAGTGCCAGTCGCGTACGCCGTGGCGTAATGTGATGCATCTGCATGTGACGCGTTACGGTAGCTATATTGTGGTGGATATCAAGGCGAATGCTTTCGTTCACCATATGGTGCGCAATATCGTTGGCAGTCTGATGGAGATTGGTTGCGGAAATCAGCATGAGGGCTGGATGGCTGAGCTACTGGCGGCAAAGGACCGAACTCTGGCCGCGGCCACGGCGAAAGCCGAGGGTTTGTATCTGGTTGCGGTCGATTACCCTGATTATTTTGCTTTACCACATCCGCCGATGGGACCGTTGTTCCTCGAGGATTAAACCTGAGCTGTAAGCTGTATAGGGAGAATTATGGATCTTATTCGTTTTGTCGTCGATTTTATCCTGCACATTGATGTCCACCTGGCCGAGCTGGTAGCGCAATATGGTATCTGGATATACGCCATTCTGTTTTTGATTCTGTTCTGTGAAACCGGACTGGTGGTCACGCCGTTCCTGCCGGGCGACTCGCTGCTGTTTGTCGCTGGCGCGCTGGCGGCGCTGCCGGGTAACGATCTCAATATTCATCTGATGGTCACTCTGCTGGTGATTGCCGCGGTGCTCGGCGATGCGGTCAACTACACCATTGGGCGGCTATTTGGTGAACGGTTATTCAGTAACCCGAACTCGAAAATTTTCCGCCGCAGCTACCTTGATAAAACCCATGGTTTTTACCAGCGTCACGGTGGAAAAACCATTATTCTGGCGCGTTTCGTGCCGATCGTGCGTACTTTTGCCCCTTTTGTCGCCGGTATGGGCCATATGTCCTACCGCCACTTTGCGTTATTTAACATTAGCGGCGCGCTGTTGTGGGTACTGCTATTCTCCTATGCGGGCTACCTGTTCGGCGACTTGCCGGTGGTGCAGGAGAACCTGAAATTACTGATTGTGGCGATTATTGTGGTATCGATTCTGCCCGGGGTAATTGAAGTCTGGCGCCATCGTCGTAGCGTGCGTCAGCAAAAACAATAGCCATTACCTCGCCTGGTCGACCATATTTCTATCCACAGCGTCGCCAGGTTATGGTTTAATGTGCGACATTTACGGCCTGCTGAAGTCGCTTTTAGCAGCAACAAGAAAACTGGTTTCACCAGGTTCAAACAGAAAGGTTATCAATGAGCTGGATTGAACGAATTCTCAACAAGAGCACCATCGCCCCTTCGCGCAAGGCAAGTATTCCTGAAGGGGTTTGGACAAAGTGTGATAGCTGTGGTCAGGTTCTCTACCGCGCCGAGCTGGAACGCAATCTGGAAGTTTGCCCAAAATGCGACCACCATATGCGTATGCATGGCCGCGATCGTCTGCACAGCCTGCTGGATGAAGGCACGCTGGTAGAGCTGGGCAGCGAACTGGAGCCAAAAGATCTGCTCAAGTTCCGGGATTCAAAAAAATATAAAGATCGTCTGGCTGCAGCACAGAAAGAGACTGGCGAGAAAGATGCACTGATTGTGATGAAGGGTACGCTGTATGGCATGCCGGTTGTCGCATCCGCATTTGAGTTCTCCTTTATGGGCGGCTCAATGGGTTCCGTGGTCGGCGCGCGCTTTGTGCGCGCGGTTGAACAGGCGCTGGAAGATAACTGTCCGATGATCTGTTTCTCCGCCAGCGGCGGCGCGCGTATGCAGGAAGCGCTGCAGTCGCTGATGCAGATGGCGAAAACCAGCGCCGCACTGGCGAAAATGCAGGAACGCGGTCTGCCGTATATTTCGGTACTGACTGACCCGACCATGGGCGGCGTCTCTGCCAGCTTCGCCATGCTGGGCGATCTGAATATTGCTGAACCAAAAGCGTTGATCGGCTTTGCCGGCCCGCGCGTGATTGAGCAGACCGTGCGTGAAAAACTGCCGCCGGGCTTCCAGCGTAGTGAATTCCTGATTGAGAAAGGCGCGATCGATATGATCGTGCGTCGTCCGGAAATGCGTCTGAAACTGGCCAGTATCCTCGCTAAGTTAATGAATCTGCCAGAGCCGAAGCCGGAAGCGGGAGAGGTTGCCACTGAGGCATCTTCCGAAAGCCACGAGGCCTGACAGATGATGGAGAGGTACAGCCTCTGTCGACGCGGCAATACTGTACCTTTCACCAATGAACCGTAACGTTGTGAACGGGACACATGGATAATCTTCACCTTCCTCAAGCCACGTCGCCTTTGGCCACGTGGCTTTATTATCTTGAGCATTTACATGCTCAGGCTATCGAACTCGGGCTGGATCGCATTCAGCGCGTCGCTAAACAACTCGACCTGTTAAAACCCGCGCCGATGGTGTTTACCGTTGCCGGAACGAATGGCAAGGGTACTACCTGCCGTACGCTGGAGACCCTGTTGATGGCCGCCGGCTACCGCGTTGGCGTCTACAGCTCGCCGCATCTGTTGCGTTATACCGAACGGGTGCGTATTCAGGGGGATGAGCTGGCTGAGTCGGCGCATACTGCCAGTTTCGCCGCCATTGAAGCCGGACGCGGGGCCACTTCGCTAACCTATTTTGAGTACGGCACGCTGTCGGCGCTAATGCTATTTAAGCAGGCGGCGCTGGATGTGGTGATTCTTGAAGTCGGGCTCGGCGGGCGCCTCGACGCGACCAATATCGTCGATGCCGATGTGGCGGTCATCACCAGCATTGCCCTCGATCATACCGACTGGCTTGGACCGGACCGTGAAAGTATCGGTCGCGAAAAAGCCGGGGTATTCCGCACGGCAAAACCGGCAGTGGTCGGCGAGCCGGATATGCCGCAGTCGATTGCGACGGTCGCTGCCGATCTCGGCGCTATTTTGCTGCAGCGCGATCGCGACTGGCACTATACGCAGCAGGGCGACAGCTGGACCTTCAGCGACCGTCAGGGTAGCCTGGCGCAGTTACCGCTGCCGCAGGTGCCGCTGCCGAATGCGGCGACCGCCTTAGCCGCACTGCGCGCCTCATCGCTACCGGTCGATGAAACCCTGATTCGCAACTGGCTGGATAAAGCCATGCTGCCGGGGCGTTTTCAGACCGTTGCCACCGAACCGCGGGTGATCCTCGATGTGGCGCATAATCCGCATGCTGCTGGCTATCTGGCTGGCCGTCTGGCGGAGTTGCCGCGGCAGGGGAAAGTGCATGCGGTGGTGGGGATGCTGCATGATAAAGATATTGCCGGCACCCTTGCCTGTTTAATGCCGCAGGTGGATAACTGGTACTGCGCGCCTCTTGACGGGCCACGCGGCGCCAGCGCTGAGCAGCTGATGGTGCATCTGCCGCCGGAGGCGCAGGGCTTTGCCAGCGTGGCAGACGCCTGGCGGGCGGCGCTGCAACAGGCGCAGAAACAAGATATTGTGCTGGTGTGCGGGTCGTTCCACACCGTGGCGCAGGTAATGGAAACGATGGAAACGGAGAACGGAAGTGGCAAGTAAGTTTCAGAACCGTTTAGTCGGAACCGTAATTCTGGTCGCCGTGGGGGTGATTGTCTTGCCGGGTTTGCTGGACGGTAAGAAAAAGCACTACAAAGAGGAGTTCGCGGCGATCCCGCTGGTGCCTAAGCCGGATGATCAGCAGGACACGGATATGGTGCCGCCGGTCAGCCAGTCGTTGCCGGCGCAGCCGCCAGAGGGCGCGGGCGCAGCGGTAGCGGGCGACAGTGACGAGGAGAGCGCGGCGGAAGAGAGTGGTGCTACCACGCCGAAGAGCAACAGTCAGCCTACGCTGGTTACGCCGCCGCCGGTTCAGGCCGAGTCTACGCCGCAGCCGAAACCGGTGACGCAGCCGAAGCCGCAACCGAAGCCGGCAGAACCGACGAAGCCGAAGTTAGCGCCACAGCCGAAGCCGGTGCAGCCGCCGAAGCTGGCGGAACAGCCGAAACCGGTCGAACAGCCGAAGCTGGCTGAGCAGCCAAAACCGGTTGAGCAGCCGAAAGCGCCGGAACAACCGAAAGCGGAAAGTAAGCCGCCGGAGCAGGCCCCGAGTGGTCAGGCGTATGTGGTTCAGCTGGGGGCGTTGAAAAATGCCACCAAAGTGAATGAGATTGTCGCGCAGCTGCGGTTGTCGGGGTATCGTGCTTATACCGTGCCATCAACGCCGGTGCAGGGTCAGATTACCCGTATTTACGTTGGCCCGGATGCCTCGAAAGCGAAGATGCAGGCAGCCGTTGGTGAATTGCAGGGCATTTCCGGTCTGGGCGGGGTGGTGAAGCCTTATAGCGCCCGTTAACCCGTAGGGGAGGCATTCATGCCTCCCGTGCCGGTGATGTGCCCCCGGGGTAATGACTTTGGCATCAGCCGGGGGCCATAAATGGCCCCCCTACAATGTTTCAGAGCTATCGGGCGTAGGGGAGGCATTCATGCCTTCCGCGCCGGTGAGATGCACCCGGGGTAATGACTTTGGCATCAGCCCGGGGGCCATAAATGGCCCCCCTGCAATGTTTCAGAGCTATCGGGCGTAGGGGCGGCATTCATGTCGCCCGTGCCGGTGAGATGCACCCGGGGTAATGACTTTGGCATCAGCCGGGGGCCATAAATGGCCCCCCTGCAATGTTTCAGAACTATCGGGCGTAGGGGAGGCATTCATGTCGCCCGTGCCGGTGAGATGCACCCGGGGTAATGACGTTGGCATCGGCCGGGGGCCATAAATGGCCCCCCTACAATGTTTCAGAACTATCGGGCGTAGGGGAGGCATTCATGTCGCCCGTGCCGGTGAGATGCACCCGGGGTAATGACTTTGGCATCAGTCCGGGGGCCATAAATGGCCCCCCTACAATGTTTCAGAGCTATCGGTTGTAGGGGAGGCATTAATGCCTCCCCTACCGGTGATCTGCACCCGGGGTAATGACGTTGGCATCAGCCCGGGGGCCATAAATGGCCCCCCTACAATGTTTCAGAGCTATCGGGCGTAGGGAGGCATTAATGCCTCCCGTACCGGTGATCTGCACCCGGGGTAATGACGTTGGCATCAGCCGGGGGCCATAAATGGCCCCCTGCAATGTTTCAGAGCTATCGGGCGTAGGGGAGGCATTCATGCCTCCCGTGCCGGTGAGATGCCCCCGGGGTAATGACGTTGGCATCAGCCGGGGGCCATAAATGGCCCCCCTACAATGTTTCAGAGCTATCGGGCGTAGGGGCGGCATTCATGCCTCCCGCGCCGGTGATTTGAACCAGGGGTAATGACTTTGGCATCAGTCCGGGGGCCATAAATGGCCCCCCTACAATGTTTCCGAACTATCGGGCGTAGGGAGGCATTAATGCCTCCCGTACCGGTGATTTGCACCCGGGGTAATGACTTTGGCATCAGCCCGGGGGCCATAAATGGCCCCCCTACAATGTTTCAGAACTATCGGGCGTAGGGGAGGCATTCATGCCTCCCGCGCCGCTGATATGCACGGAAAATAAGGTAACCAGAAGTGGCGATTGAGGTTTTTTTCATCGCCCCTTTTTATTTGAGTCGGCAAAGGAAAACGCTACGCAAACGTTTTCTTTTTCTGTTAGAATTCGCCCCGAACTGGATGCAGGGGCACTGTCACTGGAAGAGTTCATGGTCTGGATAGATTACGTCATTATTGCGGTTGTCGGTTTTTCGGCTCTGGTTAGCCTGATTCGTGGGTTTGTTCGGGAAGCTTTATCTCTCGTCACCTGGGGATGCGCATTCTTTGTCGCCAGTCATTACTACTCCTTTCTTGCCGTCTGGTTCACAGGTTTTGAAGACGAACTGGTTCGCAATGGAATTGCCATTGGCATACTCTTTATCGCTACACTGTTGGTGGGAGCGATAGTGAACTATGTGATTGGCTCTCTGGTCGAAAAGACCGGCCTGTCAGGTACCGACAGGGTGTTGGGCGTTTGTTTCGGGGCACTGCGTGGCGTACTGATTGTCTCTGCCATGCTGTTTTTCCTCGATACATTCACCGGGTTCTCAAAAAGCCCGGACTGGCAACAGTCCCAGCTGGTTCCCCAGTTCAGTTACATCATCAGGTGGTTTTTTGACTACCTAAAAAGCACGTCAAGTTTTTTACCCCGGTAATCGCACCGGGGGTGCGGCTTATGAGGATATGACTACATGTGCGGTATTGTCGGTATCACCGGTTTTGCACCGGTAAACCAGTCGATTTATGACGCGTTAACGGTGCTTCAACACCGTGGGCAGGATGCCGCAGGCATCGTCACCATTGATGCATTAAATTGCTTTCGTCTGCGTAAAGCCAATGGCCTGGTCAGCGATGTATTCGAAGCGCGTCATATGCAGCGTCTGCAGGGCAACATGGGTCTCGGCCACGTCCGTTATCCGACCGCAGGAAGCTCCAGTGCTTCGGAAGCGCAGCCCTTCTACGTTAACTCCCCTTACGGCATTACCCTTGCACACAACGGCAACCTGACTAACGCACATGAATTGCGTAAGCAGCTGTTTGAAAGCGGTCGTCGTCACGTCAACACCACCTCTGATTCAGAAGTTCTGCTGAATATTTTTGCTCAGGAACTGGATCGCTTTCAGCACTATCCGCTGGAAGCTGAAAACATTTTTGCGGCGGTGGCGGCAGTGCACCAGAAGGTGCGCGGCGCTTACGCCTGCGTTTCGATGATTATCGGCCACGGCATGGTGGCTTTCCGCGACCCGAACGGCATTCGTCCGTTAGTGATCGGCAAGCGCGCAATGAGTGACGGACGTATTGAGTATATGGTGGCTTCGGAAAGCGTGGCGCTGGATACTCTCGGCTTTGAGTTCCTGCGCGATGTTGCGCCAGGTGAAGCGGTGTACATTACCGAGAAAGGCCAGCTCTCCACACGTCAGTGCGCGGAAAACCCAAAAAGTAATCCGTGCCTGTTCGAGTACGTCTATTTTGCCCGTCCGGACTCCTTTATCGACAAAATTTCCGTCTACAGCGCCCGTGTTCGTATGGGCACCAAGCTGGGCGCGAAGATTGCCCGTGAATGGGAAGACCTGGATATTGACGTAGTGATCCCGATTCCGGAAACCTCCTGCGATATCGCGCTGGAGATTGCCAATATTCTTAACAAACCTTATCGCCAGGGGTTTGTGAAAAACCGCTACGTTGGCCGTACCTTTATCATGCCGGGTCAGCTTCAGCGCCGCAGCGCGGTGCGCCGTAAGCTGAATGCTAACCGTGCTGAGTTCCGTGATAAGAATGTACTGCTGGTGGATGACTCCATTGTGCGTGGCACCACCTCTGAGCAGATTATTGAGATGGCGCGTGAAGCGGGCGCGAAGAAAGTGTATCTGGCATCGGCGGCACCAGAAGTTCGCTTCCCGAATGTCTACGGCATCGATATGCCAAGCGCCACTGAGCTGATTGCCCATGGCCGTGAAGTGGAAGAGATCCGCCAGATTATCGGCGCCGATGCGCTGATTTTCCAGGATCTTAACGATCTGATTGAAGCGGTACGCGAAGAGAACCCGGATATCGTTCAGTTTGAATGTTCGGTATTTAACGGAATTTACGTCACCAAAGATGTTGACCAGCAGTACCTTGAGTATCTTGAATCGCTGCGTAATGACGATGCTAAAGCCATTGCACGTCAGAACGAAGTGGAAAACCTTGAGATGCATAACGAAGGTTAAGCGCTGAGGCATTGAGGAAAAGGGCTGTCTCTGACAGCCCTTTTTTTATTGCGCTAATCCACCTGGCCGCAGATCGACCTGCAGTTGTAATTTATCCCGGCAACGTCCAAACTTGCGCCATTCAGACTGAATCCACAAGGCAACAATATGAAGCGACTCATTATCGGTATTTCCGGCGCCAGCGGGGTGATTTATGGCGTGCGCATGCTACAGATTCTGCAGCAGGTGGCGGAGGTGGAAACCCACTTGGTGATGAGTCAGGCGGCGCGTCAGACGCTGGCGCTGGAAAGCGATTATTCGGTGCGTGATGTGCAGGCGTTTGCCGATGTGGTGCATGATGTGCGTGATATTGCCGCCAGCATCTCTTCTGGCTCGTTTAAAACCGATGGCATGGCCATTATGCCCTGTTCAATGAAAACCCTCTCCGGCATCGTACACAGCTATACCGACGGTTTACTGACCCGGGCGGCTGATGTGGTACTCAAAGAGCGGCGCCGGCTGGTGCTGTGCGTACGTGAAACCCCGCTGCATTTAGGCCATTTACGCCTGATGACCAGCGCTGCGGAACTGGGCGCGATTATTATGCCGCCGGTGCCGGCGTTTTATCACCGACCGGAAAATGTGCAGCAGATTATCGACCAGACGGTCAATCGGGTAGTGGATCAGTTTGATATTTCCCTGCCTCACGACCTGTTTACGCGCTGGCAGGGTGCATAGCGATGTAATGGTTGCATTATTTTGGTGCAGTAATCTGGGCTGGATCACTTTTCGTGCATCGCATGCACCAAAATACAACATAGTTACCGCCGCATTATTACAAGCCTGTTATATTTCCCCTCACAAACTAAGCGCTGGTGCCCGATTCCGGCCCTGTGCTTAGCCCGCTAACTTTGGGTTGCCGCCAGTGACAGAACTGGCATGAAATCTGCAAAACAAAGAGCGCAAACACATCACGTAAACCATAACAAAAAGCACTTTACTTGAGGGTAATCTATGAAAAAGCAGGTCCTGGCTCTTTCTCTGTTGCTGGCCTTCTCCAGCGCAAGCAGTGTTTTCGCTGCCGTGCCAAAAAATCTGCGTATCGGAACCGACCCGACCTACGCGCCGTTTGAGTCGAAAAACGCGCAGGGTCAGCTGGTTGGTTTTGACATCGATCTGGCCAACGAGATTTGCAAACGTATTCAAACCAAATGTACCTATGTGGAAAGCGACTTTGATGCGCTGATCCCTTCGCTGAAAGCGAAGAAGATTGATGCCATCATCTCCTCACTCTCTATCACCGAAAAGCGTCAGCAGGAAATCGCCTTCTCGGAAAAACTGTATGCCGCTAACTCACGTCTGATTGCGCCGAAAGGTTCGCCAATTCAGCCGACCCTCGAGTCGCTGAAAGGCAAAAATGTCGGTCTGTTGCAGGGCACCACGCAGGAAACCTATGCCAACCAGAACTGGCGTCCAAAAGGTGTGACCGTCACGCCGTATGCCAACCAGGATCTGGTGTATCAGGATTTAACTGCCGGCCGTATTGATGCAGCGTTCCAGGATGAAGTCGCGGCCAGCGAAGGCTTCCTGAAACAGCCGGTGGGTAAAGACTATGCGTTCGCCGGTCCGGCAGTAAAAGATAACGCTATTTTCGGCGTGGGTACCGGTATGGGTATGCGCAAAGATGATACCGATCTGAAAGCGGCGATCGATAAAGCGTTTGCTGAGATGCGTAAAGACGGTACTTACGACAAACTGGCGAAGAAATATTTCGATTTCGATGTATACGGTGGCTAAGTAACACCTGTCGTCAAAGTGATGGCTGCCGGGCAGCCATTACTTTGTATCTGATGGCTGCCCGCCAGCCATGCATTCGACACAACACGACAGGATCATACCCATGCTGTATGGCTATTCCGAAGTTATTTTGAAAGGCGCGGCGGTGACGCTGGAGCTGGCGCTCAGTTCGCTGCTGATTGCCGTCGTGCTGGGGCTGATTGGTGCAAGCGCCAAGCTGTCGAAGAACCGCCTTGTTGTACTGATATTTGAAGGCTACACCACGTTAATCCGCGGCGTGCCCGATCTGGTACTGATGCTGCTGATCTTTTATGGTTTGCAGATCGCCCTCAACCAGCTGACCGATGCGTTAGGTCTGGCGCAATTTGATATCGACCCGATGGTGGCCGGTATTATTACCCTCGGTTTTATCTATGGCGCTTACTTTACTGAAACTTTCCGTGGCGCCTACCTGGCGGTGCCGAAAGGACAGATAGAGGCCGCCACCGCCTTTGGTTTCACGGGTTCACAAGTCTTCCGGCGTATTCTGTTTCCGGGAATGATGCGCTTTGCGCTGCCGGGAATAGGTAATAACTGGCAGGTGATCCTGAAAGCGACGGCGCTGGTGTCGTTACTCGGTCTGGAAGATGTGGTAAAAGCCACCCAGCTGGCGGGTAAAAGTACCTGGGAGCCGTTTTACTTTGCCATTGTGGCCGGGGTGATTTATCTGGTGTTTACCACGCTGTCTAACGGCGTGTTGTGGTGGCTTGAACGTCGCTACACGGTGGGTGTGAAAAGGGCAGAGCTATGATCGAGATTATCAACGAGTACTGGAAATCCCTGCTCTGGACCGACGGTTACCGCTTTACCGGGGTGGCCATCACCCTGTGGTTGCTGATTATTTCCGTGGTGCTTGGCGGCTGTATGGCCGTGTTGCTGGCGATTGCGCGCGTGTCACCTAATCGCGGGGTGCAGTTCCCGGTATGGCTGTTTACCTATGTGTTTCGCGGTACGCCGCTGTATGTACAGTTACTGGTGTTCTATTCCGGGATGTATACGCTGGAGGTGGTAAAAGGCACCGAACTGCTGAACGCTTTTTTCCGCAGCGGGCTGAACTGTACTCTGCTGGCGCTGACGCTGAATACCTGTGCTTATACCACCGAGATTTTCGCCGGGGCGATCCGTGCCGTGCCGCACGGTGAAATTGAAGCTGCGCGCGCTTACGGTTTCTCCACCTTTAAACTCTATCGTTGCATTATTCTGCCTTCCGCGCTGCGTACCGCGCTGCCGGCATACAGCAATGAAGTGATTCTGATGCTGCACTCCACGGCGCTGGCGTTTACCGCCACGGTTCCGGATTTGCTGAAAGTGGCGCGCGATATCAACTCCGCCACCTATCAGCCATTTATGGCGTTCGGTATTGCTGCAGTGCTGTATCTGATTATTTCTTATGTGTTAATCAGCCTGTTCCGCCTCGCGGAAAAGCGCTGGCTGGCGCATGTTAAACCCTCATCGTCCCATTGAGTAAGTATCACTATGGCCGAAAATAAATTACAGGTAACTGAACTCCATAAACGTTATGGGGAGCATGAGGTGCTGAAGGGCGTTTCATTACAGGCGCAGGCCGGGGACGTCATCAGTATTATTGGTTCATCAGGATCCGGGAAAAGTACTTTTTTACGCTGTATTAACTTCCTCGAAAAGCCGAGCGAAGGCACCATTGCGGTGAACAATCAGATGATCACGTTGGTGCGTGACACTGATGGTCAGCTGAAAGTGTCCAATAAAGAGCAGCTGCGTATGCTGCGCACGCGTCTGACCATGGTGTTTCAGCACTTTAATCTCTGGAGCCATATGACGGTGCTGGAGAATGTGATGGAAGCGCCGATTCAGGTGCTGGGGCTGAGTAAACAGGAGTCCCGCGAGCGTGCCATCCGTTATCTTGATAAGGTAGGGATTGATGCGCGTGCGCGCGGCAAATATCCGGCGCACCTTTCCGGCGGGCAGCAGCAGCGCGTCTCAATTGCGCGCGCGCTGGCGATGGAACCCGAGGTGCTGTTGTTTGATGAACCGACGTCGGCGCTTGACCCGGAGCTGGTGGGCGAAGTGCTGCGTATTATGCAGAAGCTGGCGGAAGAGGGTAAAACCATGGTGGTGGTGACGCACGAGATGGAGTTTGCGCGCCATGTTTCCAGCCATGTGATTTTCCTGCATCAGGGGAAAATCGAAGAGGAGGGGCCGCCGGAAGAGGTATTTAATCATCCGAAGAGTACCCGATTGCAGCAGTTTTTGTCCGGGGCATTAAAGTAGTTTGCTTTTTTGTTAAGGCTTAAGGTCAAGGGCTTAAGGGCTTAAGGGCTTAAGGTCTCAAGGTCAAGGGCATTTCGCTCGCCCACGTGGCGAGCGAGCAGGGGCGGCAGTCGCCCCGCCCCTGCACCCGGGCTTGGCGGCAGGGCTCCCGCCCGCTGCGCGGGTCCCTTCGGGAAATATCCTCTCCTGACGGACCGCTGTGGACGCGTTCCCTACGCGGCCACAGCTTTCGCGGCGTCCATGCCGCTCATCCTGGTTCGAATATTTCCCTCAGCGGTTGCTATGCCGCCCCCAGGTCAAAACCATCAATGTGAGATCAGGCATCTGTAACTCCCCAGGTCAAAACCATCAATGTGAGATCAGGTATTTATTAAACAAAAAAACCATGGTGAAGTGGGGGATAGCGTCGTCTGAATCGCCGAGAAAATTTAAGCCTGCCAGGACGAGCGGCATGGACGCCGCGAGAAGGAGCGCCGCGTAGGGAACGCGTCGCGATGGGTCCGTCGGCAGGATCAAATTTTGGAGGGAACCGCGTAGCGGCGATGAAGCCGACAAAGCGCGGGTTCCCAGGGACGAGGCGATTGTCGTCCCTGGGTCGCTCGCCACGTGGGCGAGCGAAACGCCCTTGACCTTAGCCTTTAAGCCTTTAAGCCTTTAAAGCCCTTGACCTTAGCCCTTAAAGCCTTTAAGCCCTTAAAGGGCGCCCGGGATGCGCCCAATCAGCCCACCACATCCGCCAGTGCTTCATCCAGTTGGAACCAGCGAAAACCAAATCCCGACTCCTCGAGCCGTTTCGGCAATACATGCTGCCCCCCTAACACCAGCACCGCAGATTCCCCCATCATCAGCTTAATCGCGCTGGCCGGCGTGCGCATAAAGGCCGGACGATGCATCGCATGGCCGAGCATGGCGGCAAACTGCTCATTGCGCACCGCATAAGGGGAAACCATATTAAACGGCCCGCTTAGCTGAGGATGGTCCAGCAGCCAGAGAATGGCGTTCAGCATATCGTCAATATGGATCCACGGCATATATTGTCTGCCGCTGCCCAACGGGCCGCCAATGCCGAGTTTAAACGGCAGCTTCATTTTTGCCAGCGCGCCGCCCTGTTTTGCCAGCACCACGCCGGTGCGCAGCAGGCAGACGCGGGTGCGCTCGCTCTGCGCCGCTAACGCCAGCGCTTCCCAGCGCGCGCAAAGCTGATGAGTAAACTCATCGTGCCCCGGATCCTCTTCGGTCAGCACCAGCTCGCCGGTATCACCATAAAAACCGGTGGCGGAGCCGGAGATCAACACCGCTGGCGGCTCGCTACTGGCATTAATCAGCGAGGCCAGCTGCTCGGTAATCTGCCAGCGGCTCTCGCACAGTCGCTGTTTTTGCTGTTCACTCCAGCGCTTATCAGCGATAGGTTCGCCTGCCAGATTAATTACCGCATCAATGCCATTCAGATCTTGCTGCTGCGCCAGACCTGACCACAGGGTAACGGCAGGGTCGAGTTTGGCGCGGGCAGCGGCAACATCGCGCGTGACCACGCTAACCTGATGGCCCGACTGTAATAAACGCGGTATCAGGTGACTGCCGATCAATCCGGTACCGCCAGTGACTAAAATATGCATGCTGAATATCCTTATGCGTTGTTTGACAGCATATTTTCAGCATAGAAGAGAACGCGCAGAAGAGTGTGATATACGTCAGAGTTGTCGGGCGAGAGTGCTCCCGCCCGTGTTATCCGCTCAGATGTTAGCCAGTTCCAGCGCGCGCTGGGTCGCCGGACGGATACGAATACGTTCGAACCAGTTGCGGATCGCCGGATAATCGGCCAGATCGATGCGCTGACGCTCATGGGCGTTCACCCATGGCCAAATGGCCATATCCGCAATGCTGTAATGCTCACCGGCTACCCACGGCTTTTTCTCCAGCTGGCTATTCAGCACGCCATACAGGCGCTGTGTCTCCACCTGGAAGCGTTCGATGGCGTAGGGCACCGGCTGCGGGGCGAAATGGTTAAAATGATGATTCTGGCCAAGCATCGGGCCAAAGCCACCCATCTGCCAGAATAACCACTGCAGCGTTGCCGTGCGCTCACGCAGTTCGGCACTGAGAAACTTGCCGCTCTTCTCGGCGAGATACAGCAGAATGGCGCCGGACTCGAATAAATTGACCGGCGCGCCGCCATCAACCGGCTGATCATCGACGATGGCAGGGATCTTATTGTTAGGGGCGATGGTGAGAAATTCGGGCTTAAATTGCTCGCCTTTACCGATATTCACCCGATGAAGTTGGTAAGGCAGGCCCGCTTCTTCAAGAAAAATCGTGATTTTGTGACCATTGGGTGTCCCGGCGTAATAGAGGTCGATCATAATGACTCCGAATAAAATCAGGCGGTAACGGTTTTTTCTTATGCAATATAGAGGAATTAACCGCTGGTTTAAAGGCGCAGATCGTGCTGCCGACGGCAGCAAAAATCCCCTCAGATGCTGATTGCCTTCCGCGATAAAAATCGGTAAACAAGAGTTACCTGTGCGTCAGTCAGTTTAAAGGAAACGAAATGGATTATCCGAATATTACCTTATGGTCAGATGCATCTTTTTTTAGTCCCTATGTTATGTCGGTGTATGTCGCCTTAACTGAGAAGGGGATTCCATTTTCTCTGCAACCTGTCGATCTGGCCGCTGCCGGGCATCTGGACAGCCATTACCGCGCTATTTCACTGACCGCCCGGGTTCCCACTCTGCAGGTGGATAACTTCCTGCTGAGTGAATCTTCGGCCATCGACGAATATCTTGAGGAGCGTTTCCCGGCGCCGGAGTTTGAACGTCTTTACCCGCGCGATCTGGAGAAGCGCGCCCGCGCCCGTGAAATTCAGGCATGGCTGCGCAGTGATTTGCTGCCGCTGCGTGCCGAACGCCCGACCGAAGTGCTGTTTGCCGCAGAGAAATTTGCGCCGCTGTCCACCGCCGGCCTGCGGGCGGCAGAAAAGCTGATTGCTGCCGCCGAACGCCTGCTGGTCGACGGGCGGCAGAATCTGTTTGGCGAGTGGTCAATTGCCGACACCGATTTAGCCATAATGATCAACCGTCTGGCGCTGCACGGCGACGCTTTACCTGAAAAACTGGTCGATTACGCCTTTTTCCAGTGGCAACGCGCGTCGGTCCAGTTATGGTTAGCGGAATCGGGCAAAACACGTTAACCCGACGTATCGCATATTGCGTCAGGAAAGATTAGCCATTATTTTAGGCGGTTGCGACAATGATACGCGCAACAATGCGCCAGAACAGAAAAGGGTTACTGATGGTGGAGCAAAGTCAGGCTGCCGGAACAGAATGGGTGGATATCGTTAACGAAAATAACGAGGTTATCGCCCAGTCCACTCGGGCTCAGATGCGTGCACAATGTCTGCGCCATCGCGCGACCTACATCGTGGTTCATGATGGTATGGGAAAAATACTGGTGCAGCGCCGCACTGAGACGAAAGATTTTTTGCCGGGGATGCTGGATGCCACGGCCGGCGGTGTGGTGCAGAGTGGCGAAGTGCTGCTGGAGTCTGCGCGTCGTGAAGCGGAAGAGGAACTTGGCATCGCCGATGTCCCTTTTGCCGAACATGGCCAGTTCTATTTTGAAGATGTGAATTGCCGCGTCTGGGGCGGGCTGTTTAGCTGTGTCTCTCATGGCCCGTTTGCCATGCAGGAAGAGGAAGTCGCAGAGATTTTCTGGATGACGCCGGAAGAGATTACCAGCCGCTGTGACGAATTCACTCCGGACTCACTGAAAGCGCTCTCATTATGGCTTAGCCGCAATAAAGAGCAACACTGATCGCCCGGCTTTATCCCTCTGACGGGGGGTAAAGCTATTTAATATAATTACCAGGATAATTGTTATTTTAATCACTCCCCCCTCCCTTCGTTCAATCGTGTATCAACAATAGCTGTTTTTATTGCAATAAATATTGCCAGCAGTAACAGTCCGAATTATGGTTATTTCGCTGGGTAGTAACCTAATCGATGTTTAATATTGTATGGCAAGGATGGTAAATATGAACACGAAACTTGTTGGTCTCGCGTTATTATTTATGACGGCGTTAACCGGCGCCAGCAGTGCTTACGCCTGTAACCTTAGCTGGCCGAATGCCGGAGATTTCTGCCACGAGCACTGTAAATATAACCAATCGAATATTTCACGCTTTATCTGTGAACTGGGCAGTACACCGTCTCAGCATTAAACTGTACCCGGCGCAGGGACTGCCGTGCGCCGGACTCACCGTGAGCGACTTATATGTCGTCAATAATAAAAATATTAACTCGTTGTTCGCCTTTAAATTTTCTATCAGCCAAGGATAAATAACATGAATAAGAGAATAATTGCACTCACTCTGTTTGCCGTCTGCGGATGGGCAAGTATTGGTAATGTTGTTGCCTGTACGGTTTTACCGCCAATCGCCTCAGAAGTCTGTATTAAACTTTGTGATAATGTCACCAGTCCGGTGGGCAGAGCGATCTGTAAATTAGGGCAGGATAATCATAACGCCTGAATAAGCCAGCATACATGCTTATTAATAAAACCGCTTGCGTGGCCGCAAGCGGTTTTTTTTACTGCTTAGCCTTCAGCCTGGGCAGACTGAATCGCCGTCAGCGCGATGGTATAGACGATATCGTCAACCAGTGCGCCACGTGACAGATCGTTAACCGGCTTGCGCATACCCTGCAGCATTGGACCGATAGAGATCAGGTCAGCGGAACGCTGCACTGCTTTATAAGTGGTGTTACCGGTGTTGAGATCCGGGAAGATAAATACCGTAGCACGGCCAGCAACCGGTGAGTTTGGCGCTTTAGATTTGGCAACATCCGCCATAATCGCCGCGTCATACTGCAACGGACCGTCGATCACCAGATCAGGGCGTTTTTCCTGAGCGATGCGGGTGGCTTCACGTACTTTTTCCACATCGCTACCGGCACCGGAGTTACCGGTTGAGTAGGAGATCATCGCGACGCGTGGATCGATACCAAATGCGGCGGCGGAGTCAGCAGACTGGATGGCGATCTCTGCCAGCTGTTCTGCGGTTGGGTCCGGGTTGATGGCGCAGTCGCCATACACCAGAACCTGTTCCGGCAGCAGCATAAAGAACACTGAGGAGACCAGCGAGCTGTTTGGCGCGGTTTTGATCAGCTGCAGTGGCGGGCGGATGGTGTTGGCAGTGGTATGAATCGCGCCAGAAACCAGACCGTCAACTTCGCTTTTCTCCAGCATCATGGTGCCCAGCACCACGTTGTCTTCCAGCTGCTCGCGGGCGACCACTTCGGTCATCCCTTTGCTCTTACGCAGCTCAACCAGACGGCCGACATAATTTTCGCGTACCACTTCCGGATCGACAATCTCGATACCGGCACCCAGTTCAACACCCTGAGTGGCGGCGACACGCTGAATTTCATCCGGGTTACCCAGCAGCACACAGTGAGCGATGCCGCGTTCGGCGCAAATCGCTGCCGCTTTCACGGTACGCGGTTCTTCACCTTCTGGCAGCACGATGCGTTTACCGGCTTTACGCGCCAGCTCAGTCAGCTCATAGCGGAAGGCTGGCGGCGACAGACGACGGCTACGCTCAGAGGTCGCGGTGAGGGATTCAATCCAGTCCGCATCAATATGGCTGGCAACATACTCCTGCACGCGCTCAATACGCTGGGTATCGTCGCTCGGGACTTCCAGGTTAAAGCTCTGCAGGCTCAGAGAGGTCTGCCAGGTATTGGTATTCACCATAAACACCGGCAGGCCAGTCTGGAACGCACGGTCGCAGAGTTTATTAATCCGCTCGTCAATCGCATAACCACCGGTCAGCAGAATGGCGCCAATCTCAACGCCGTTCATCGCTGCCAGGCAGGCGGCAACCAGCACGTCAGGACGATCAGCGGAGGTCACCAGCAGTGAGCCCGGGCGGAAATGTTCCAGCATATGCGGAATACTGCGGGCGCAGAAGGTGACTGATTTAACGCGACGGGTCGCAATATCACCTTCATTGATAATGCGCGCATTCAGGTGACGGCACATATCGATAGCGCGGGTGGCGATCAGCTCAAAGCTCCATGGCACACAGCCAAGAACCGGCAGCGGACTGTTGGCGAACAGATGCTTAGGATCGATATTCGCTACGCTGGCCTTGCTGGAGTCATCAAAAATCTCGGAGAGATCGGGACGGGTACGGCCCTGCTCGTCAACCGGCGCATTCAGTTTGTTAATGATCACGCCAGTGATATTTTTATTTTTGCTGCCGCCAAAGCTGCTTTGGGTCAGCTCGATACGCTCTTTCAGCTGCGCCGGAGAGTCATTACCCAGCGACATCACAAACACAATTTCTGCATTGAGCGTTTTGGCGATTTCATAGTTCAGCGCGTTGGCGAACTGATGTTTACGCGTTGGCACTAAACCTTCAACCAGCACCACTTCCGCATCTTTCGTATTTTCATGATAGCGGGCAATGATCTCTTCCATCAGCACGTCCTGCTGGTTCGAGCCCAGCAGAGATTCAACGCGTGCCATCTGCAGCGGTTCGGCGGCCGGGATGGAGGAGTTGCGGCGGATAATGGTGGTGGTCTGGTCCGGTGCGTTACCGCCAGTGCGCGGCTGCGCGATCGGTTTAAAGACGCTGAGACGAACGCCTTTACGTTCCATTGCGCGGATCACGCCGAGGCTGACGCTGGTCAGGCCGACGCTGGTGCCGGTTGGAATCAACATAATAGTACGTGACACAATTTACCTCTCAGGTGTTGCATGCGGTCCAAAACAACTCCGTCAGCCTGGGCTGACGGAGGAGGAGCATTAAGCAGTCAGACGCGCTGCGTCCTGGGCGATGACCAACTCTTCATTGGTTGGGATAACCACCGCAGGGCGAGTGCCCTCTTTATTGATAAAACCAGATTTGCCAAAACGTGCAGCAAGGTTGCGTTCGTGATCGACTTCAAAGCCCAACAGCGACAGCTTAGCCAGTGACAGCTCGCGCACCATAGCGGCGTTTTCACCGATACCGCCAGTGAACACTACGGCATCCAGACGACCATCCATCAGTGCGGTATAAGAGGCGATGTATTTTGCCAGACGGTGGCAGAATACGCTCATGGCACGTTTGGCGTCTTCTTTGGTGGTGTAGTTCTCTTCGACATAACGGCAGTCGCTGGTGACTTCGGTCAGGCCCAGCAGACCAGACTCTTTAGTCAGCAGTTTATTGATAGCATCAATGTTCATGCCGAGGGTGTCGTGCAGGAAGAAGATGATTGCCGGGTCGATATCGCCGCTGCGCGTACCCATCACCAGACCTTCCAGCGGCGTCAGACCCATAGAGGTGTCAACGCATACGCCGTTGCGAATCGCAGAAACTGAACCACCATTGCCGAGATGGCAGGTGATAACGTTCAGCTCTTCAATCGGCTTGTTAAGCATTTTGGCCGCTTCCTGAGACACATAGAAGTGGCTGGTGCCATGCGCGCCGTAGCGACGTACGCCATGTTCTTTGTATAATTTGTACGGCAGGGCATACAGATAAGATTCTTCAGGCATTGTCTGATGGAAAGCGGTATCGAAAACCACGACATTCTTATCAGACAGATGTGGGAAGTTTTTCATCGCTTCTTCAATACCGATCAGATGCGCCGGGTTATGCAGTGGTGCAAAAGAAGATGCGTCTTTGATACCCTGAACTACCGCGTCGTTGACCACCACGGACTGGGTCAGTTTTTCGCCACCGTGAACGATGCGATGACCTATTGCAGCAATTTGTGCCGACAGCTCAGGTTTTTGTGCCAGAATAGATTTAACCATGAAGTTGAGTGCTTCACTGTGTGCTGCACCCGCACCCAGAGCCGCTTCATGTTTAGCGCCGTCCATTTTCCATTTGATACGCGCTTCCGGAAGGTGGAAACATTCGGCTAAGCCAGAGAGAAACTCTTCGCCATCTGCCGGATTGATAATGGCAAATTTCAGGGAAGAGCTACCGCAGTTCAGAACCAGTACTAACTTACTCGACATGGAAGTACCTATTGATTAAAAGTGGCGAAAATAAAGTCAATCAGACTATCAGCGTAGCGCATGAAAGCTGGTAGATTAATGATTAAAATCATATTGACGGGAAAAGAATCTCTGTCCCGTTAAAAAAACTTGGTGATTTTACATTTTTTTTTGAAAGCGGGCTTAACTAATGATGGCCTCGCCATTGGCGACACGGATTCAGGGCCCGAAAATCGCGCTCAGGATACCTGACAGTCACTCTTAAAGACAAAATATTTTGAAGTTTATGAAGTAAAGTTGTTGGGTTGC
This sequence comes from Pantoea sp. B65, assembly GCF_047308185.1. Lineage (NCBI taxonomy): Bacteria > Pseudomonadati > Pseudomonadota > Gammaproteobacteria > Enterobacterales > Erwiniaceae > Pantoea > Pantoea sp. B65. The sequence goes on along the minus strand of NZ_JAHXPU010000040.1, from coordinate 53,954 downwards.
GTTATTTTTTTAAATTTTATCAAAGAAGTTGAGGTTTGCCATGGCTAATCAATCCGAGTCCGTGAGTTGGTTCAAGGTGTTCCAGCTTGGGCAGCACTATATGAAGACATGGCCGGTTGATAAGCGACTGGCGGCTGTGTTCCCGGAAAATCGAGTCAGCCGTGCGACCCGTTTCTCTATCCGCTTTATGCCGCCGCTGGCGGTGTTTACCCTGACGTGGCAAATTGCGCTCGGCGGACAACTCGGTCCGGCGGTGGCCACCGCGCTGTTTGCCTGTACGCTGCCCATGCAGGGGCTGTGGTGGCTGGGTAAGCGCTCGGTAACGCCGTTACCGCCGACATTGCTGCGCTGGTTCCACGAGGTGCGTACCCGGCTGCAGGAAGCCGGTCAGGCGATTGCGCCGGTAGAAGGCAAACCGACTTATCAGTCGCTGGCGGAAGTGCTGAAGCGCGCATTTAAGCAGCTTGATAAAACCTTTCTCGACGATCTTTGAGTTGCTCACGGGTTTTCGCCGGTAAAAATAACCACGGAAACCCGCGCTAAATCAAAGAAGCGTCGGCTTGCGATACCCTGTCATCTTCCATTGTGCGATCCTTGGTCATCTCTCTTAATTTACTACTGTCCCGGTGACACAGGAGTTAAAAATGGAAATGACCAATGCTCAGCGTTTGATCCTCTCCAACCAGTATAAAATGATGACCATGCTCGATCCTGACAACGCCGAGCGCTACCGTCGTCAGCAGACCATTATCGAACGCGGTTATGGCCTGCAGATGTGCGAACTGGATCGCGACTTCGGTGATTTAAGCGAAGAGGTGTGTCGCACGATTATCGCCATTATGGAAATGCATCATGCCATGCATGTTTCCTGGACCAATCTGAAAGATAGCAGCGGGCTGGAAGAACGCCGTCTGGCCTTCCTCGGCTTTGATGCGGCGACCGAAGCGCGTTATCTTGGTTATGTGCGCTTTATGGTCAATATCGAGGGGCGTTATACCCATTTTGATTCCGGTACCCATGGCTTTAATGCCCAGACCCCGATGTGGGAAAAATACCATCGTATGCTGACGGTATGGCAAACTTGTCCCCGTCAGTACCATCTGAGTGCGAACGAGATCGCGCAAATCATTAACGCCTGAGAAGGAAACGCATGTGAAGTGTAAAGGTTTTCTGTTTGATTTAGACGGCACGCTGGTTGACTCATTACCGGCGGTCGAACGCGCATGGAGCAACTGGGGCAAAAGACACGGGATAGATGCCACAGAGATTCTGGATTTTATCCACGGTAAACAGGCGATTACCTCACTGCGTCACTTTATGGCTGGTGCGTCTGAAGACGAGATCCAGAAAGAGTTCCTCGCGCTGGAAAAAATTGAAGCGGAAGACACCGACGGCATTATCGCTCTGCCAGGCGCCATGCAACTGCTGGCAACGCTGGATGAACTGGCGATCCCCTGGGCGATCGTCACCTCGGGTTCGGTGCCGGTTGCCTCGGCGCGGCGCGCCGCCACCGGTTTACCTGAGCCGGAAGTGCTGGTCACCGCTGAGCGGGTAACGCGCGGCAAACCGGAGCCGGATGCCTATCTGCTGGGAGCCCAGCTGCTGGCGCTGGAACCGGAAGAGTGTGTGGTTGTCGAGGATGCTGGCGCCGGGATCCTGTCCGGTCTTGCCGCAGGCAGCCATGTGATTGCGGTTAACCCACCGGGAAACGCCCCGCGTCTGGACGATGTTGATATGGTTCTCGCTTCGCTGGAGGAGTTGATTATCAACAAAAATGCTGATGGTACGGTGGATATCTACCGTAAGCACTAATCATGACTTAACCCCGCGCCAGCGGGGTTAATTTTATGGCATCCTCTGCTTAACCTCCCTCCACAGCAGAGATCGGCAGTGAATAATCAACTTATCTGGGTCCTTGGCCTGCTGCTCATCGCCATTATACTGTTTGTCACCGGCAAACTGCGGATGGACGTGGTGGCGTTACTGGTGATCATCGTGTTTGTCCTGAGCGGTACTCTGACGCTGCAGGAGGCGACCGCCGGTTTTAGCGATCCCAATGTGATTCTGATCGCCGCGCTGTTTGTGATTGGCGAGGGGCTGGTGCGTACCGGCGTGGCGCTGCAAATGGGGGAGTGGCTGGTAAAAATGGCTGGCAGCAGTGAAAGCAAGATGCTGATGCTGCTAATGCTTACCGTCGCCGGGCTGGGCTCGGTGATGAGTTCTACCGGGGTGGTGGCGATCTTTATTCCGGTGGTGCTGAGTGTGGCGGTGAAAATGGGCACCGCCGCCGGGCGTCTGATGATGCCACTGAGCTTTGCCGGCTTAATCAGCGGCATGATGACCCTGGTGGCGACGCCGCCCAACCTGGTGGTGAATAGTGAACTGCAGCGCGAAGGTCTGCCGGGCTTTACGTTCTTCGCCGTGACGCCGATTGGCCTGGTGATCCTGCTGCTGGGCATCGCTTATATGCTGGTGGCGCGCTGGTGGCTGGTGCTGCCTTCCGACCAACATGACCAGAATGCCGCCCGCCAGCGACGCACTTTCCGCGACCTGATCCGCGATTATAAACTGACCGGGCGCGCCAGGCGTTTATCGATCCGCGTCGGGTCGCCGCTGGTCGGGCACCGTCTGGACGATCTGCGGCTGCGTGAACGCTATGGCGCCAATGTGGTGGGGCTTGAGCGCTGGCATAAGTTCCGCCGGGTGATGGTAGCGGTTACCGGCAGCACCGAGTTCCGCCCGCATGATGTGTTGCTGATCGATATGTCGGCGGCCGACATCGATCTGCGCGAATTTTGCAGTGAGCAACTGCTGGAGCCGCTGGTACTGCGTGGCGACTATTTTTCCGATCGGGCGCGCGATGTCGGTATGGCGGAGGTATCGCTGATTCCGGATTCGGAGCTGCCGGGGAAAACCCTGCGCGAACTGACTTTCCGCAGCCGTTACGGCGTTAGCGTGGTGGGCATCCGGCGGCGTGGGGATGTGCTGGACGGCGCCTTAATCGATGTAGTGCTGGAGCTGGGCGATATTTTGCTGGTGATTGGCGACTGGAAACTGATTGTGCAGCTACAGCAGCAAAAGCGCGATTTTATCGTGCTGAATCTGCCGGCCGAGGTGGACGATATGGCGCCGGCCAGCAGTCAGGCGCCCCATGCGCTGTTTTGTCTGGCGCTGATGGTGGCGATGATGCTGACGGAGTCGATCCCGAACCCGATCGCCGCGCTGATTGCCTGCCTGCTGATGGGGCGTTTTCGTTGTATCGATATGGAAAGCGCACTGCGCGCGATTCACTGGCCGGGGATTATTTTGATTGTCGGCATGATGCCGTTTGCCATTGCGCTGCAGAAAACCGGTGGGGTGGCGTTAATCGTGCAGGGATTAATGAATATTGCCGGCGGCAGCGGACCGCATATTATGTTGATCTGCCTGTTTGTGCTCTGTGCCAGCATCGGGCTGTTTATTTCCAATACCGCCACGGCGGTGCTGATGGCGCCGATTGGGATTGCCGCCGCCCATCAGATGGGGCTGTCGCCGTACCCGTTTACCATGATTATCGCCATTGCCGCCTCGGCGGCCTTTATGACCCCGGTGTCATCGCCGGTGAATACTCTGGTGATGGCGCCCGGCGGCTACCGTTTTAGCGATTTCGTGAAAATCGGCGTGCCTTTTACTCTGCTGGTGCTGGTAGTGAGTGTGTTGTTAGTGCCGGTGTTATTTCCATTTTAACAGTGCGCCGGCGATTATTACCCCCGCTACGCTAGCGGCAGGGGCGGCATGGATGCCGTCATTACAACGGGGTATCCTGGCTGATCTCATCCAGCGACAAATTAAAACTTGGCACAAACACCGCGACAAAATAGTCCATTTCCGCACTGCGGCGCTGATCAAGCGTTTTTTCCAGCCGCGCTTTCGCCTGGCGGAACTCATTATTACCCGCTGACAGCTCCTCCAGACACTTCAGATAGGCGCACAGCGCGTCGGCCTGCTTAACGATGGCGGTCTCTTCCGCGGAGTGCAGATGTTCATCCAGCAGCGGTCGAAAGGCGTCCTGCAAATCAGCCGGCAACATCTCAATTAGCTTTTGCTGCGCAATCTTCTCAATCTTTTTATATTCATGAGCAATCTGCGCATTGTAATACTTCACCGGGGTCGGCAGGTCACCGGTTAACACTTCGCTGGCATCGTGATACAGCGCCAGCATGGCGATACGTTCGGCGTTCAGCTGCCCGGAAAATTTCTGGTTTTTAATCAGCGCCAGCGCATGGGCCACCATTGCCACTTGCAGACTATGCTCAGAGACATTTTCGGTGCGCACATTACGCATTAGCGGCCAGCGATTGATTAATTTCAGGCGGGAAAGGTGAGCGAAAAAATGGCTTTGATTCATAGCGCTATATCCTGTGGTGCTGGCGGGAGCCATCAATGGCTCCCGCCGGACGTTTACTGGTGATAGCCTTCGAGGAAACGGCCAAACTTACCGATCGCCATATCCAGCTCATCCACTCGCGGCAGGGTCACGATACGCACATGATCCGGCCATGGCCAGTTAAAGGCGGTACCCTGTACCAGCAGCACTTTTTCCTGCAACAGGAAATCCAGCACCATCTTCTGGTCGTCGTGGATGTTGAAGCGTTTCGCATCAATGCGCGGGAACATATAGAGCGCGCCCTGAGGCTTCACGCAGCTGACGCCGGGGATCTCATTAATCATTTCCCATGCGCGCTGGCGCTGTTCATACAGGCGGCCGCCGGGCACGATAAACTCGCTGATACTCTGATAGCCGCCCAGCGCGGTCTGGATTGCGTGCTGCGCCGGTACGTTGGCGCACAGACGCATAGACGCCAGCATCTCCAGACCTTCAATATAGCCTTTGGCGTGCTTTTTCGGTCCGTTCAGCACCATCCAGCCCTGACGGAAGCCCGCCACGCGGTAGGTTTTCGACAGCCCGTTAAAGGTGATGGTTAACAGATCCGGCGCCATGGCGGCAATCGAATGGTGCTGGGCTGCATCATAAAGAATTTTGTCATAGATCTCGTCAGCGAAGATGATCAGATTATGCTGGCGCGCCAGCTCGACCACTTCCATCAGCAGCTCTTTGCTGTACACCGCGCCGGTTGGGTTATTCGGGTTGATGATCACGATACCGCGGGTGCGGGGCGTAATTTTACTGCGGATATCATCAAGGTCCGGGAACCAGCCCGCGGATTCATCACACAGATAGTGCACCGCGTTACCGCCGGAAAGAGAAACGGCGGCGGTCCATAACGGGTAGTCAGGCGCCGGCACCAGCATTTCGTCGCCGCTGTTCAGCAACGCCTGCATCGATTGCACTATCAATTCTGAGACACCGTTGCCGATATAGATATCTTCTACGGTGACGTCGCGCATACCGCGCGCCTGATAGTGTTGCATGATGGCTTTACGGGCGGAGTAGAGACCTTTTGAATCACAGTAGCCCTGCGCGCTGGGCAGGTTGCGAATCACATCGACCAGGATTTCATCGGGCGCTTCAAAGCCGAACGGGGCCGGGTTACCGATATTGAGTTTGAGGACTTTGTTGCCTTCTTCTTCAAGGCGTTTTGCTTCTTTTAACACCGGGCCGCGAATGTCGTAACAGACGTTATCCAGTTTACCTGATTTATCAATTTGAAAGTTCATCTACTGTCGCCTTAACTGGCAGAGCCGCGTTCCTGCCGTGGAAAATAACTCGCACAATTTACTCCTCTGCTCCGCGCTTTTGAAGGGCTGTATCCGGTTTTGGCGTGATAGTGATTTTTTAACCGACAGCGTGGCATGCATCATTGGCTGCCTGGTAATGCCTGGCATAGTGTACTGGCTGTTACCGGCTCGCTGGAATTAAATGCTGCCGCCGTTGTGTCGCTGTAAAGCAGGCTATCCAGCGAAAGCGGCGCGCAGCAATGTTTTTTTACTATTTTTGATAGAAAAAGGTGGATAGATGCGGAAGGAAATAGTCAAATGAATCTTATTGAAGTGGCATTTTTGTCCGCTGGTGTGACCAGCTGTTAGCCGGGACTGCCGATGCGGTTAGTTCGCATCAACGCCAGGCACCTGGTTTAGAATGGTAGTCAAACGCTGAATTTTGCCTGTCCAGGTGAGTGAAAATGCGCTCTCATCGATAAAATGCTGCTTTAGTGATAAGAATAATAAGATTGGGGCTTAAAAAATAATCGACAGTATGCCAGGATAACCATCAAGGGACTTCACAGCAAAAAAGTGGATGTTTCTGGCGATAAAAACAGCCGTTTTAGGGCTGGAAACATTAAGCGCTATTTACTATTTGGCGTTGCGAATACAACGTTATGGAAAGTCAACTCAGGAAAGTCGTTGTGAACCTGACCAGGCGCAGCCAGTGTTTACTTAAGTTGCCGCGCTGTTAATTAGCGACTATGACGCAGCTTCCTGCACCTTATGGGTTAGTGCTGCGTGCATTAACAACCTATCAGACGAAAGATACTATTTATTTATGGGCCTGATTGCGAAAGAACGACAGGGCTGGTATCGCGGAAAGGAGTTTCTGACGTTAGCCGACAACGAAATGTGTTGAGGAATATTCTTATTCGTTCTCTCACCATTCTCGTTCTGTCACCGCTTTATCTGTTGGATAAAGTAAGTAGTAACACCAGGGTAGCTGTTTGTAAAAAATCTAATAAGTGAAGAAAAAAACATGACTAATGCAAATCGTCCGATACTTAATCTTGACCTCGATCTACTGAGGACGTTTGTTGCGGTTGCGGATCTGAATACCTTTGCGGCCGCGGCGGCCGCGGTGTGCAGAACGCAATCAGCAGTAAGCCAACAAATGCAGCGTCTGGAGCAACTGGTGGGCAAAGAGTTGTTTGCCCGGCATGGACGCAATAAATTGTTGACGGAACATGGCATCCAGCTATTGGGCTACGCCAGAAAAATACTGCGTTTCAATGACGAAGCTTGTACCTCGCTAATGTACAGTAATATTCAGGGGGTGCTGACGATCGGCGCGTCCGATGATACCTCCGATACCATTCTGCCGTTCTTACTTAACCGCGTGACCTCAGTCTATCCGAAGCTGGCGATCGACGTACGCGTGAAGCGTAATCCATTTATGATGGAAATGCTCAATCAGGGTGAAGTCGATCTGGTGGTAACCACCTCCAGCCCGGGAAGCTTTACTCATCAGGTACTGCGTACTTCGCCGACCCTGTGGTATTGCGCCGCTGACTATATTTTTCAGCGTGGTGAAGCGATTCCACTGGTGCTGCTGGACGAACCGAGCCCGTATCGCGATATGGCCATCGACCATCTCAATGAGGCGGGTATTCCATGGCGTATCTCTTATGTCGCTTCTACCCTGGCGGCGGTGCGCGCTGCGGTAAAAGCCGGTCTTGGCGTCACGGCGCGTCCGGTGGAGATGATGAGCCCGGAATTACGCGTGATGGGGGCGGCGGAAGGTTTACCGGTACTGCCGGATACCCAGTATCTGCTGTGCCGCAATCCGGAAAGCGATAATGAACTGGCGCTGGCGATCTTCAATGCGATGGAGTCCAGAAACGATCCTTACAACCTGATCGTGGAAGGCCAGGACGGCACTGTTCTGCTGGATGACGAAGAGTAGTTATAACGCGAATCTAAACGAGACCCGTTATCATAAAAATGCGGTTTTCCAGCGGTTAATCGCCTGAAATAAGCCTCTCGCCTGTAAATAATGGCGAGAGGCTTTTTTATTGCACTTTTCCAGCGGATTAATGGCGTTTTTTGCCCGCTATCTATTTGTATGAATTATTTCATCATTTATTGTTTACGTAGTAAATATAACTATATGTAATTATCTCGCCAGTGGTTGCATATCGTGAGTAATTGTTATGGAAGCTGGCTGCTTTTTTATCATAAAGGCTAAAACTGTGTTCTGGATCATAAAAATAACCCCAATAAGGGGCAGGAAAAAGAAAGAATTCCTGTCAAAATATGACGGTTAAATCAACGATCCCTGTTATCAATTTGCAGCTACACTATACTCTGTAAGGGTATACTGACTCGATTTAGCTCAATATCTGCGCACCAAATGTTAATAAAATGCTGCAACTGTAAAATAAGGTGTAGATACTTTTGTCAAAGTTGACAAAAGGTTATAGAAAGGGGTAAAAAACCCCATAAAATTGCTGCTTAATCATTAAAGACGGCAAAATTTATAAGGTTTTTCATCCTTCCCTTGAATCGATGTGGTGTGTTAACTGCCGTTAGCAGAGCAGAACGCAAAGCACCACTTTTGATAAGTAAGCAGAGTGTATGTCAACAACCACACAAGTTATCGCTCATCACTGGGCATTTGCTGTTTTCCTGATCGTTGCTATGGGACTCTGTTGCCTGATGTTGGCTGGCGCATGGTTTTTGGGCGGTAGAGCGCACGGAAGACATAAAAACACCCCTTTCGAATCCGGTATTGACCCGGTCGGCAGCACGCAAATGCGTCTTTCTGCCAAATTCTATCTGGTCGCGATGTTCTTCGTTATCTTCGACGTCGAAGCCCTCTATTTATACGCATGGTCGACCTCTATCCGTGAAAGCGGCTGGGTCGGCTTTGTCGAAGCCGCCATTTTCATTTTGGTGCTGCTGGCTGGGTTGGTTTATCTGGTGCGGATTGGTGCGCTGGATTGGGCTCCTGCACGTCGTCGTGTGGTGGTCAAAACCGATACGGTCAGTCACAACACCAACCGTCATACGCAGTAACAGCGAGGCATTAAGATGGACTATACGCTCACCCGCATAGACCCGAACGGTGAGAACGACCGTTATCCCCTGCAAAAACAGGAGATCGTGACTGATCCTCTTGAGCAGCATGTTCACCGCAGTGTTTATATGGGCAAACTCGAGAATGCCCTGCATGACATGGTGAACTGGGGTCGCAAAAACTCTCTTTGGCCGTATAACTTCGGCCTTTCGTGCTGTTACGTGGAGATGGTGACCTCGTTCACTGCCGTCCACGACGTGGCACGTTTCGGTGCAGAAGTGCTGCGCGCTTCTCCACGCCAGGCTGATTTTATGGTGGTCGCCGGTACGCCATTTACCAAAATGGCCCCGGTTATTCAGCGTTTGTACGATCAGATGCTGGAGCCTAAATGGGTGATCTCAATGGGCGCCTGCGCCAACTCTGGCGGTATGTATGACATCTACTCTGTGGTACAGGGCGTGGATAAATTCCTGCCGGTAGACGTCTATATTCCGGGGTGCCCGCCGCGTCCGGAAGCTTATATGCAGGCGCTGCTGCTGCTGCAGGAGTCGATCGGTAAAGAACGCCGTCCACTCTCGTGGGTGGTGGGCGACCAGGGCGTGTATCGCGCCAATATGCAGTCAGAGCGCGAGCGAAAACGCGAAGAACGTATCGCCGTGACTAACCTGCGTTCGCCGGACGAAATTTAAGCTAACAATTGATGTTTATTTATGGCTGCGGCCTGATATTCGCGTAAAACAAACACAATTTTATCACGCGAACCGCAGCCTGACGCCAACACTGTGCGCCTGGCAGCAGGCCAGAATGGTGAACAACTTATGACTGATTTGACCACGCAAGATCTCGCTCAGCCAGCATGGCAAACCCGGGATCACCTGGATGACCCGGTGATCGGCGAGCTGCGTAATCGTTTTGGGCCAGATGCCTTTACTGTTCAGGCAACCCGCATCGGTGTTCCGGTGGTCTGGGTGAAGCGGGAACAGTTACTGGAAATCGGGGAGTTTCTGCGCAAACTACCCAAACCCTATGTGATGCTGTTCGACCTTCACGGGATGGATGAGCGTCTGCGTACTCACCGCGACGGTTTACCGGCCGCGGATTTTTCCGTTTTCTACCACCTGATCTCTATTGAACGTAATCGCGACATTATGCTCAAGGTGGCATTGTCTGAAAACGATCTGCATGTGGCGACCTTCACTAAACTTTTCCCGAATGCCAACTGGTATGAGCGTGAAACCTGGGAAATGTTCGGGATTACCTTTGATGGTCACCCGCATCTGACGCGCATCATGATGCCGCCAACCTGGGAAGGGCATCCGCTGCGCAAAGATTATCCGGCGCGCGCCACCGAATTCGATCCTTTCGAGCTGACGAAGCAGAAGGAAGATTTGGAGATGGAAGCGCTGACCTTCAAGCCTGAAGCTTGGGGCATGAAGCGCGGCACCAGCAATGAGGACTTTATGTTCCTCAACCTCGGCCCGAACCACCCTTCGGCGCACGGTGCTTTCCGTATTATCCTGCAGCTGGACGGCGAAGAGATTGTCGACTGCGTGCCGGATATCGGCTACCACCACCGTGGCGCCGAGAAGATGGGCGAGCGCCAGTCCTGGCACAGCTATATTCCGTATACCGACCGTATCGAATACCTCGGCGGCTGTGTGAACGAAATGCCGTATGTACTGGCGGTCGAGAAACTGGCCGGCATTAAAGTACCGGAGCGCGTGGATATGATCCGCGTGATGCTGTCCGAACTGTTCCGCATCAACAGCCATCTGCTGTATATCTCCACCTTTATCCAGGACGTCGGTGCGATGACGCCGGTGTTCTTCGCCTTTACCGATCGGCAGAAGATTTACGATCTGGTGGAAGCAATCACCGGTTTCCGTATGCACCCGGCGTGGTTCCGCATTGGCGGTGTGGCGCACGATCTGCCGAAAGGCTGGGATCGTCTGCTGCGCGAATTCCTTGACTGGATGCCAAAACGTCTTGATTCCTATGTGAAAGCAGCGCTGAAAAACACCGTGCTGATCGGTCGTTCGAAAGGCGTGGCCGCGTATGGTCGTGATGAAGCGCTGGCATGGGGCACCACCGGTGCTGGCCTGCGTGCCACCGGCGTTGATTTTGACGTGCGTAAATGGCGCCCTTACTCAGGCTATGAGCAGTTCGATTTCGAAGTGCCGACCGGGGATGGCGTCAGCGACTGCTATAGCCGCGTGATGCTGAAAGTGGAAGAGTTGCGTCAGAGTCTGCGCATTCTTGAGCAGTGCTACAAGAATATGCCGGAAGGTCCGTTTAAGGCTGACCACCCGCTGACCACGCCGCCGCCGAAAGAGCGCACCCTGCAGCACATTGAAACCCTGATCACTCACTTCCTGCAAGTCTCCTGGGGCCCGGTGATGCCGGCCAACGAATCCTTCCAGATGATCGAGGCGACGAAAGGGATCAACAGTTACTACCTGACCAGTGATGGCAGCACCATGAGCTACCGCACCCGTGTGCGTACGCCGAGCTTCCCGCACTTGCAACAGATCCCTTCGGTGATCCGTGGCAGCCTGGTATCCGATCTGATCGTATACCTCGGTAGTATCGATTTTGTTATGTCAGACGTGGACCGCTAATTATGCACGATCAAAAAATTGCGATCGAAACGATCGATGAAAATGAGGTCTTTGTGCTGAGTGCCGCAGAACGTGACGCTATTGAGCATGAAAAACATCATTACGAAGATGCACGCGCCGCCTCGATTGAAGCGCTGAAGATCGTGCAGAAGCAGCGTGGCTGGGTGCCGGATGGCGCCATCCATGCGATTGCCGACGTGCTGGGGATTCCGGCCAGCGACGTTGAAGGCGTCGCCACATTTTACAGCCAGATCTTCCGTCAGCCGGTGGGGCGTCATGTGATCCGCTACTGTGACAGCGTGGTATGCCATATCACCGGTTATCAGGGGATCCAGGCGGCGCTGGAGCAGAATCTGCAGATTAAGCCGGGTCAGACTACCGGCGACGGCCGTTTTACCCTGCTGCCAACCTGTTGCCTGGGTAACTGCGATAAAGGCCCGACCATGATGGTGGATGAAGATACCCATGTTCATCTGACGCCGGAAGCTATCGCTACTTTACTGGAGCAGTATCAATGAAACAGATCATTCGTACTGCCGAAATGCATCCGCTGACGTGGCGTATGCGCGATGACAAACAGCCGGTATGGCTGGATGAGTATCGCAGTAAAAACGGCTATGCCGGTGCGGAAAAAGCACTGAAGAGCATGACGCCGGAAGAGATTGTGACGGTGGTAAAAGATTCCGGCCTGAAAGGGCGCGGCGGCGCGGGCTTCTCCACCGGTCTGAAGTGGAGCCTGATGCCGAAAGACGAAAGCATGAACATCCGTTACCTGCTGTGTAACGCTGATGAGATGGAACCGGGCACCTATAAAGACCGCCTGCTGATGGAGCAGATGCCGCATCAGCTGGTGGAAGGGATGTTGATCAGTGCGTTTGCGCTGAAATCATACCGTGGCTACATCTTCCTGCGCGGTGAGTATATCGAGGCGGCGGTTAATCTGCGGCGCGCGATTGCCGAAGCGACGGCGGCGGGCCTGCTGGGTAAAAATATCCTTGGCACCGGTTTTGATTTTGAGCTGATTGTCCATACCGGCGCCGGTCGCTACATCTGTGGTGAAGAGACGGCATTGATTAACTCGCTGGAAGGCCGTCGCGCCAACCCGCGTTCCAAGCCGCCGTTCCCGGCCTCCGCCGGCGCCTGGGGCAAGCCGACCTGTGTCAACAACGTCGAAACTCTGTCGAATGTACCGGCGATCCTGGCCAACGGCGTCGAGTGGTACAAGGGCATTTCTAACAGCGATGACGCCGGCACCAAAATGATGGGCTTCTCTGGCCGGGTGAAAAATCCGGGGGTATGGGAGTTGCCGTTTGGCACCACTGCCCGTGAGATCCTCGAAGAGTACGCCGGTGGCATGCGTGATGGCCTGAAATTTAAAGCCTGGCAGCCAGGCGGCGCCGGTACGGATTTTCTTACCGATAAACATCTCGATCTGCCGATGGAGTTTGCCAGCATCGGTAAAGCCGGTAGCCGTTTAGGCACCGCGCTGGCGATGGCGGTCGATCATGAGATCAATATGGTATCGCTGGTGCGTAACCTGGAAGAGTTCTTTGCCCGTGAATCCTGCGGCTGGTGTACGCCATGCCGTGATGGCCTGCCGTGGAGCGTAAAAATTCTGCGCGCGCTGGAGCAGGGCAAAGGTCAGCCGGGTGATATTGAGACGCTGGAGCAGCTTTGCCGCCAGCTCGGCCCGGGCAAAACCTTTTGTGCCCATGCGCCAGGTGCAGTCGAGCCGCTGCAAAGCGCGATTAAATATTTCCGCGAAGAATTTGAAGCTGGCATCGCGCCACAGGTATTTAGCAATGCCCGTGCTATCGGTGGTATTCAGCCCAACCTGTTAAAGGCGCGCTGGTAAAAAAACGGTGTAGAACCGTAGGGGCGGTATTGATGCCGCCCGCCAGGGTAAAAAGAATTGTGTTTAACGCTTGTGGGTACACGAGCCTTACGGAAGCATGTTCACTATGGCTACAATTCATGTAGACGGTAAAGAATATGAGGTCGATGGCGCAGACAACTTGCTGCAGGCATGTCTGTCCCTTGGCCTGGATATTCCTTATTTTTGCTGGCACCCGGCGCTGGGCAGCGTAGGTGCTTGCCGCCAGTGTGCGGTGAAGCAATACCAAAATGCCGAAGATACCCGTGGTCGCCTGGTCATGTCCTGCATGACGCCAGCTTCTGACGGCACCTTTATCTCAATTGATGACGGCGAAGCGAAAGAGTTCCGCGAAAGCGTGGTGGAGTGGCTGATGACCAACCACCCACACGACTGTCCGGTCTGTGAAGAGGGGGGGAACTGCCACCTTCAGGATATGACCGTGATGACCGGCCACAGCTTCCGTCGCTACCGCTTTACCAAGCGTACTCACCGCAATCAGGATCTCGGTCCGTTTATTTCCCATGAAATGAACCGCTGTATCGCCTGTTACCGCTGTGTGCGTTACTACAAAGATTATGCCGACGGCACCGATCTCGGGGTCTATGGCGCCCATGACAACGTCTACTTTGGTCGTCCGGAAGATGGCACGCTGGAGAGCGAGTTCTCCGGTAACCTGGTGGAAATTTGCCCGACCGGCGTCTTCACCGATAAAACCCACTCCGAGCGTTACAACCGTAAATGGGATATGCAGTTTGCTCCGAGCATCTGCCAGCAGTGCAGCGTCGGCTGTAATACCAGCCCGGGCGAGCGCTACGGTGAGTTGCGGCGTATTGAAAACCGCTATAACGGTACTGTAAACCACTATTTTCTTTGCGACCGTGGCCGCTTCGGCTATGGCTACGTCAATCTGAAAGATCGTCCGCGCCAGCCAATGCAGCGTCGCGGCGACGACTGGATTACGCTGAATGCCGATCAGGCGATGCAGGGGGCGGCAGATATCCTGCGTCAGGCGCAGAAAGTGATTGGTATTGGTTCCCCGCGCGCCAGCATTGAGAGCAACTTTGCCCTGCGTGAACTGGTGGGCGCAGAGAACTTCTCTACCGGTATTCCGGCCGCTGAGCAGTCGCGTCTGGAACTGATGCTGAAAGTATTACGCGAAGGTGGTATTCATACGCCGGCGCTGCGTGAAATTGAGAGCTACGATGCGGTACTGGTGTTAGGTGAAGACTTAACTCAGACCGGCGCTCGGGTGGCGCTCTCGGTGCGTCAGGCGGTAAAAGGTAAATCACGTGAGATGGCCGCCGCGCAGAAAGTCGCGGACTGGCAGATCGCGGCGATCCTGAATATCGGCCAGAATGCCAAACATCCGCTGTTTGTCACCAACGTTGATGAAACCCGCCTCGATGATATTGCGGCATGGAGCTATCGCGCGCCGGTGGAAGATCAGGCGCGTCTCGGCTTTGCCATTGCCCATGCGCTGGATAACAGCGCCCCGGCGGTTGACAATATCGGGCGCAGCCTGGCCGGTAAAATTGACGTGGTGGTGCAGGCGCTGGCCGGCGCCAGAAAACCACTGATTATTTCCGGCACCCACGCCGGCAGCCTGGCGATGATCGAAGCCGCCGCCAACGTGGCGAAAGCGCTGAAAGGTCGCGGGGCGGATGTCGGCATCACGCTGCTGGCCCCGGCGGCAAACAGCGTCGGCCTGAGCATGATCGGCGGCAAATCGCTCGATGCGGCGCTGGCAGAGCTGGCCAGCGGTGAGGCGGATGCGGTAGTGATTATGGAAAACGATCTCTATCGTCAGGCGCCGGCGGCGCAGGTTGATGCGGCGCTGAGCAATACGCCGAATGTGATTGTTATCGATCACCAGCGTACGGCCACGATGGATAAAGCCGGTCTGATCCTCTCCACCGCCAGTTTCGCCGAGAGTGATGGCACCCTGGTAAACCAGGAAGGCCGCGCACAGCGCTTCTTCCAGGTTTACGATCCGGCCTATTACGATACCAGCGTGGAAATGCTGGAGAGCTGGCGCTGGCTGCATTCACTGCAGAGCACCGTTGAGAGCCGCAATGTTGACTGGACGCAGCTGGACCATGTGATCGACGCCGCCGTACAGGCATTGCCGCAGCTGGCGGCGATCAAAGACGCGGCGCCGGATGCCAGCTTCCGTATTCGCGGGCAGAAACTGGCGCGTTCTCCGCATCGTTCCAGCGGCCGTACCGCCATGCGCGCCAATATCAGCGTGCACGAACCGCGTCAGCCGCAGGATAAAGACACCATGTTCTCCTTCTCCATGGAAGGGAACAACAACCCGCTGGCCAATCGTCAGCAGATCCCGTTTGCCTGGGCGCCAGGCTGGAACTCACCGCAGGCATGGAACAAATTCCAGGCGGAAGTGGGCGGCAAATTGCTGCATGGCGATCCGGGTATCCGTCTGTTTGAGGCCAGCGAAGGCCAACTGGCCTGGTTTGACCAGGTTCCCGCCGCCTTTAGCGGCAGCGAAAATCAGTGGCGTGTCGCTCCTTACTATCACCTGTTTGGTAGTGAAGAGATGACGCAGCGCGCACCGGTGATCCAGAAACGTATGCCGCAGGCGTATGTGATGGTCAATCCGGCTGATGCGGCGAAACTGGGCGTGAACGCCGGCACGACGGTGGAGTTCAGCTGTGCAGGCCAGACTCTTGCTCTGCCGGTGCGTTTTTCTGACGCCTTGCAGGCAGGGCAGGTTGGTTTACCGCTGGGTATGCCAGGCATTCCGCCGTACCTTGCCGGCGCGAATATTGACAATCTGCGGGAGGCTGCGCAATGAGCTGGCTAACACCGGATGTTATCGACATTCTGCTGACTATCGTGAAAGCGGTAGTGATCCTGCTGGTGGTGGTGATCTGCGGCGCCTTTATGAGCTTTGGCGAGCGGCGTCTGCTGGGGCTGTTCCAGAACCGTTACGGGCCAAACCGTGTCGGCTGGGGCGGCTCGCTGCAGCTGGTTGCTGACATGCTGAAGATGTTCTTTAAAGAGGACTGGATCCCGCCATTTACTGACCGGGTCATCTTCACCCTGGCGCCGATGATTGCCTTTACTTCGCTGCTGCTGGCCTTTGCGATTGTGCCGGTCAGTCCGAGCTGGGTGGTTACCGATCTGAATATCGGCCTGTTGTTCTTCCTGATGATGGCCGGTCTGGCTGTTTATGCGGTGCTGTTTGCCGGCTGGTCGAGCAATAACAAATACTCTCTGTTAGGGGCGATGCGTGCTTCAGCTCAGACCCTGAGCTACGAAGTGTTCCTCGGCCTGTCGCTGATGGGGGTGGTGGCGCAGGCTGGCTCATTTAATATGACCGACATCGTCAATAGCCAGGCGCATCTGTGGAATATCATCCCGCAGTTCTTTGGTTTCCTGACGTTCGCCATTGCCGGCGTGGCGGTCTGTCACCGTCATCCGTTTGACCAGCCGGAAGCCGAGCAGGAACTGGCCGATGGTTATCACATTGAATATTCCGGGATGAAATTCGGTCTGTTCTTTGTCGGTGAATATATCGCTATCGTTACCGTCTCAGCACTGATTGTAACGCTGTTCTTTGGCGGCTGGCACGGCCCATGGTTGCCACCGTTTATCTGGTTTGCGCTAAAGACGGCGTTCTTCATGATGATGTTTATTCTGATTCGTGCTGCGTTACCGCGTCCACGCTACGACCAGGTGATGTCTTTTGGCTGGAAAGTTTGTCTGCCGTTGACGCTGTTGAACCTGCTGGCGACTGCCGCAGTGATTCTGTACACCGCGCAGTAAGGGGTTAAATAACCATGACATTGAAAGAAATAGTGGTTGGTTTCGCGACCCAGGTTCGCAGCATCTGGATGATCGGGATGCATGCGTTCGCCAAACGCGAAACACAGATGTACCCGGAAGAGCCGGTTTATCTGCCGCCGCGCTATCGTGGCCGTATCGTGCTAACGCGCGATCCGGACGGTGAAGAGCGCTGTGTGGCCTGTAACCTGTGTGCGGTAGCCTGCCCGGTCGGCTGTATTTCGCTGCAAAAAGCGGAACAGCAGGATGGACGCTGGTATCCGGAGTTTTTCCGCATCAACTTCTCTCGCTGCATTTTCTGTGGCCTGTGTGAAGAAGCCTGCCCGACCACCGCAATCCAGCTTACCCCGGATTTCGAAATGGGTGAGTTTAAGCGTCAGGATCTGGTATACGAAAAAGAGGACCTGTTGATTTCAGGGCCGGGTAAATATCCGGAATACAACTTCTATCGTATGGCGGGTATGGCGATCGAGGGTAAAGATAAGGGCGACGCTGAAAACGAAGCCAAACCTATCGACGTCAAAGGCTTGTTACCTTAAGGAGCCAGACATGGAATTTGCATTTTATATTTGCGGACTGGTGGCGGTACTGACGACATTGCGCGTTATTACCCACACTAATCCGGTGCATGCGTTGCTGTACCTGATCATCTCGCTGTTATCGATTGCCGGGGTGTTCTTTTCGCTGGGCGCTTACTTTGCCGGAGCGCTGGAGATCATCGTTTACGCTGGCGCCATTATGGTGCTGTTCGTGTTTGTGGTAATGATGCTGAACCTGGGTAAATCGGTGCAGGAGCAGGAGCGTAAGTGGCTGCAACCTTCATTGTGGATTGGTCCGGGTATTGTGGCGCTGCTGCTGCTGGCGGTACTGATCTATGCCATCAGCACCGTGCACGATCAGGGTATCGATGGCACCATGATTGATGCGAAAGCGGTCGGCATTAGCCTGTTTGGCCCTTACGTACTGGCGGTTGAGCTGGCATCAATGCTGCTGCTGGCCGGTCTGGTGGTGGCGTTCCACGTCGGACGTGAAGATCGTCAGGGCGAGCTGTTAAGCAACCGCCCGGCGGACGCGGCAAAAAGTAACAAGGAGGAACAAGCATGATCCCTCTGCAACATGGACTGATCCTGGCGGCGATTCTGTTCGTTCTCGGACTGACCGCGCTGGTGATGCGTCGCAATCTGTTGTTTATGTTAATTGGCCTCGAAATCATGATTAACGCTGCCGCACTGGCGTTTGTGGTGGCGGGAAGCTATTGGGGACAAGCCGATGGTCAGGTGATGTATATCCTGGCGATCAGCCTTGCGGCGGCGGAAGCCAGTATTGGCCTGGCGCTGTTACTGCAGCTGCATCGTCGTCGTCATACTCTGAACATTGACACAGTGAGCGAGATGCGCGGATGAATCTTCTCTACTTAACTATTCTGTTCCCGCTGATCGGCTTTTTGCTGCTGGCATTTTCACGCGGCCGCTGGTCGGAGAATCTCTCGGCCGCCATCGGGATGGGCTCGGTCGGCCTGGCGGCGCTGGTCACCGTGTTTGTCGGGATGGCGTTCTTTAATAACGGTCAGCAGGTATTTAATCAGGCGCTCTGGACCTGGATGCAGGTCGGCAACTTTAAGATTGACGTGAACCTGACGCTGGACGGCCTGTCGCTGACCATGCTGTCGGTGGTTACCGGGGTCGGTTTTCTGATTCATATGTTTGCCAGCTGGTATATGCGTGGGGAAGAGGGCTATTCACGCTTCTTCGCCTATACCAACCTGTTTATCGCCAGCATGGTGATTCTGGTGCTGGCCGATAACCTGATGCTGATGTATCTCGGCTGGGAAGGGGTGGGCCTCTGCTCCTATCTGCTGATCGGTTTCTACTACACCAATCCGAACAACGGCGCGGCGGCGATGAAAGCCTTTATCATCACCCGCGTTGGCGACGTGTTCCTCGCATTTGCGCTGTTTATTCTGTGGAACGAGCTGGGTACGCTTAACTTCCGCGAAATGGTAGAGCTGGCGCCGGCACACTTCGCCGCGGACAATCATATGCTGCAGTGGGCGACGCTGCTGCTGCTGGGTGGCGCCGTGGGTAAATCCGCGCAGCTGCCGTTGCAGACCTGGCTGGCCGATGCGATGGCGGGTCCGACGCCGGTTTCCGCACTGATCCACGCGGCGACCATGGTGACCGCCGGTGTGTATCTGATCGCCCGCAGCCACGGCCTGTTCCTGCTGACGCCGGAAGTGCTGCATCTGGTCGGCATTATCGGTGCGATTACGTTGGTGCTGGCCGGGTTTGCCGCGCTGGTGCAGACCGATATCAAACGCGTGCTGGCTTACTCCACCATGAGCCAGATTGGTTATATGTTCCTGGCGCTGGGGGTGCAGGCGTGGGACGCGGCCATTTTCCACCTAATGACCCATGCGTTCTTTAAAGCGTTGCTGTTCCTCTCGTCCGGTTCGGTCATTCTGGCCTGCCATCACGAGCAGAACATTTTCAAAATGGGCGGCCTGCGCAAAAGTATCCCGCTGGTGTATATCTGCTTCCTGGTCGGCGGCGCGGCGTTGTCCGCTCTGCCGTTGATTACCGCCGGCTTCTTCAGTAAGGATGAGATCCTTGCCGGTGCGCTGGCCAACGGTCATCTTAATCTGATGGTTGCCGGTCTGGTGGGGGCCTTTATGACCTCGCTGTATACCTTCCGTATGATCTTTATCACCTTCCACGGTGAGGAGAAGATCCATGCGCATGCCGGTAAAGGCATCACCCATCATCTGCCGCTGATAGTATTACTGCTTCTCTCAACCTTTATTGGTGCGATGATTGTTCCGCCATTGCGGGGCGTATTGCCCGAAACGACGGAGCTGGCGCACGGCAGCGTTCTGACGCTGGAGATCACTTCAGGCGTGGTGGCTATCGCCGGTATTCTGCTGGCTGCGGCACTGTGGCTCGGCAAACGCCAGCTGGTGATCGCGGTTGCCAATAGCCCGGTTGGGCGTTTCTTCACTACCTGGTGGTTTGCCGCATGGGGCTTTGACTGGCTGTACGACAAAGTCTTCGTCAAACCTTATCTCGGTGTCGCGTGGCTGCTGAAACGTGATCCGCTGAATGCTCTGATGAATATTCCGGCCATCCTGTCGCGGTTTGCGAACAAGGGGCTGGTGGTCAGCGAAAACGGCTATCTGCGCTGGTATGTCGCCTCAATGAGCGTCGGCGCCGTAGTGGTGCTGGCGCTGCTGATGGTGATTTAAGGTTAGTGAGCGGGATGACAGAATGCGTCACCCCAGAATAAGAATTTCGAAAATATACCCCGTATAAATGGGCGTACTCGGCGCAGTCAATTTGTTCACCGCCAGCGCACAGCAACCGCAGCATACTTTAGTATGTGAGGATTGCGAGCACTGCCGGAGGCCAAATTGACAAGCGAGATAGGCCAAACGGGCTTGAAGAAAAGGGAAACCCCGCCATGTTATTGCCTTGGCTTATATTGATACCCTTTGTCGGTGGCTTGTTGTGTTGGCAGTTTGAGCGTTTTGGTACGAAAGTGCCGCGCTGGATCGCGCTGATCACCATGGGACTGACGCTGGTGCTGTCGCTGCAACTCTGGATGCAGGGTGGTTATTCGCTGACCCAGGCTGCCGGATTGCCGCAGTGGCAATCCGAATACTCTGCCGCGTGGATCCCACGTTTCGGTATTAGTTTCCATCTGGCACTCGACGGTCTGTCGTTACTGATGGTGGTGCTGACCGGTTTGCTGGGCCTGATGGCGGTACTTTGTTCGTGGAATGAGATCGAAAAGTATCAGGGCTTCTTCTACCTTAACCTGATGTGGATCCTCGGTGGCGTTATCGGCGTGTTCCTTGCCATCGATATGTTCCTGTTCTTCTTCTTCTGGGAAATGATGCTGGTGCCGATGTACTTCCTGATCGCGCTCTGGGGTCACAAGGCATCCGACGGTAAAACGCGTATTACCGCCGCCACTAAATTCTTTATCTATACCCAGTCCAGCGGTCTGGTGATGTTAATCGCCATTCTTGGCCTGGTATTTGTGCACTACAACGCCACCGGCGTGTGGACGTTCAACTATGAACAGCTGCTGAAAACGCCGATGTCCCATGGTGTGGAATACCTGCTGATGCTTGGCTTCTTTATCGCTTTTGCGGTGAAAATGCCGGTGGTGCCGTTGCACGGCTGGCTGCCCGATGCACACAGTCAGGCGCCTACCGCGGGTTCGGTGGACCTCGCCGGTATTCTGTTAAAAACGGCGGCTTACGGCTTATTACGCTTTAGTCTGCCGCTGTTTCCGAACGCCTCTGCCGAATTTGCGCCTGTTGCGATGTGGCTCGGTATTATTGGCATCTTCTACGGCGCCTGGATGGCATTTAATCAGACGGATATTAAACGCCTGATTGCTTACACCTCTATCTCCCATATGGGTTTTGTGTTGATTGCCATCTACACCGGCAGCCAGCTGGCGTTCCAGGGCGCGGTAATCCAGATGATTGCTCACGGTCTGTCGGCAGCGGCGCTGTTTATCCTCTGTGGCCAGCTGTATGAACGCCTGCATACGCGCGATATGCGTCAGATGGGCGGTTTGTGGTCACGAATCAAATGGATTCCGGGTCTGTCGCTGTTCTTTGCGGTGGCCAACCTCGGCATGCCGGGAACCGGTAACTTTGTTGGTGAGTTTATGATCCTCACCGGCAGCTTCAGGGCAGTGCCGGTGATTATTGTTATTGCTACCTTCGGTCTGGTTTTTGCGTCGGTTTACTCGTTAGTCATGATGCAACGTGCCTACTACGGTCCGGCTAAATCAGAGCAACCGCTGAAAGGCATGACGCCGCGTGAATTCCTGATGATTATGGTGCTGGTGGTTCTGCTGGTGTTGCTGGGTGTTTATCCGCAACCGATTCTGGACACCTCACATGCTGCGACGAGCAATATTCAGCAGTGGTTTAGCGCTTCAATTTCAACTACAAGGCCGTAATTCGCCATGACAATAACTCCTCAACATTTGATCGCGCTACTGCCGCTGTTGATCGTCGGATTGACGGTGGTGGTTGTGATGCTATCCATTGCGTGGCGACGCAACCACTTCGTCAACGCCACGCTGGCGGTGGTCGGCCTTAACGTGGCTTTGCTGTCACTGTTCTTTGTTGGCCAGGCTGGGCCGATGGATGTCACGCCGTTACTGCGCGTTGATGGTTACTCGATGCTGTATAGCGGACTGGTGATCCTCGCCAGTCTGGCAACCTGCACCTTTGCCTATCCATGGCTCGAGGGTTACACCGATAACCGCGACGAGTTCTATCTGCTGGTACTGATTGCCGGACTGGGTGGCATCGTGCTGGCCAGTGCTAACCATCTGGCATCGCTGTTTATCGGTGTTGAACTGATCTCCCTGCCGCTGTTTGGCCTGATTGGTTATGCCTTCCGTCAAAAACGCTCGCTGGAAGCGGCAATCAAGTACACCATTCTCTCGGCTGCAGCGTCATCGTTCCTGCTGTTTGGTATGGCGCTGGTGTATGCCGATTCCGGTAATCTGAGCTTTGTGGCGCTGGGTAAAAGCCTGAGCGACAATATGCTGTCGCAACCGCTGTTGCTGGCCGGTCTGGGTCTGATGATTGTGGGCCTCGGCTTTAAATTGTCGCTGGTGCCATTCCATCTCTGGACGCCGGACGTTTATCAGGGGGCGCCAGCCCCGGTTTCCACCTTCCTGGCGACAGCCAGTAAGATCGCTATTTTTGGTGTGGTGATGCGTCTGTTTATGTATGCGCCAGTGACCGATAGCGAAGCGGTGCGAACCGTGCTGGGGATTATCGCCTTTGCCTCGATTCTGTTCGGTAACCTGATGGCGATCTCGCAGAGCAATATCAAGCGTCTGCTGGGTTACTCATCCATTGCTCACCTCGGTTATTTGCTGGTGGCGCTGATTGCGGTACAAACCCATCAGATGTCGCTGGAAGCGGTCGGTGTCTATCTGGCCGGTTACCTGTTTAGCAGCCTCGGCGCCTTTGGGGTGGTGAGTCTGATGTCCAGCCCGTACCGTGGTCCGGATGCCGATTCTCTCTACTCCTATCGCGGCCTGTTCTGGCATCGTCCGATTCTCTCAGCGGTGATGACGGTAATGATGTTGTCGCTGGCGGGTATCCCGATGACGCTGGGCTTTATCGGTAAATTCTACATTATTGCGGTGGGCGTCAATGCCCATCTGTGGTGGCTGACAGCGGCGGTGGTACTGGGTAGTGCCATTGGTCTTTACTACTACCTGCGCGTCACCGTGAGTCTCTATCTTAGCCCGCCGGAACTGCTGCAGCGCGACACCCCGGCCAACTGGGCATTTACTGCCGGTGGCGTGGTGGTGCTGATCTCGGCAATTCTGGTACTGCTGTTAGGTATCTATCCACAGCCGTTAATTCATCTGGTACAGCTGGCACAGCCGTTGATGTAAATAGCCGCAGTCAGAGTAATAACAGGCCCGTTCGGGCCTGTTTTTTTTGGGCTAAAATTTGGCGCTATTACGCAATATTTAATCGTTAACTTTGTGCTCTTTCTGGCTTGTTGCTAATTTTAAAACATCCGATTACTGCCGGAGAAATCACTTGATAAGATTGATTTTCTTGCTGGTGGGCGCCCATGTACTGAAGGCGCGTTGGCTACTGATGGCTTTTTTCGGTTTATGCTGGCTCGCGCTGGGGGTGGCGATTTTTTTTGATATCGCCGACGATGGCCGACTATCGGTTCCGCTGGATATGCTGGCGTTTCTGCTGGTGGTCGAAGGCATGGTGGAAATCGCCGCCGCCATGATTATCGATATCGGTATTCACTGGCCCGGTATCTGGAAAGGGCTGGCTTTTCTGTTTATTGCCTTTCTGGTGTTCGACCTTCCCTGGGACAATAATATTCTCGCCTCGCTGTTATTTGGCGTGGCATTCCTCGGCGACGGCTTGTTTCGTATCTGCTCTTCGCTGGTGCTGCGCATGGCGAAATGGCGGCGTGAAATGAGTTATGGCATCACTGAGATAGTTCTCAGCATGCTGATTTTCAGTGACTGGCCCTTCCATCACCATACCACGGTGCCGCTCTGTTTTGCCTTGCTGCTGACCACTTCCGGTCTGTCACTAATGATGATGGCGCGTCAGGTATTGCTACTGGCGGAGAACAGCTCGGTGATGTCGCTGCCGCTGTTTACCTCGCGTGGACTGCGCCACTGGCATGCGCTGCGCTACCGGCATCCGCCATTTCCGGCGCAGCCGGCGGCGACGCCATTAACGCTGCTGGTATGGACGCCGGTGGGGGCGGCGGTGGTCCTCGAGCGGCGGCGAGTGATCGATCGCTATATCGCTGCCGTCGATCAGCACGGGGTGATTTCTACCGGCCATGCCGCACTGCAAATGCTGCCCGATCTGTATATCAGCCACTATCCGTTTGCTGATATCGATCGTGACAGCGCTAATTTCCGCGCCATGCTGCGCGCTGGTGAAGAGAATGATGTCGCCGGGCGTTTTCTCAGCTCACTGGCAGAGGAAATTGCCGGCTGGTGTGCGCCGGACCAGCGGGTACTGTTTACCCGTTATAATGCGCAGGCGTTGCGTAATTTCTGGCAGGTTTACTCGGCGGATAACACATATAACCTCACTTCGCGCAACTGTTGTTCAGCGGTAGTGCAGGCGCTGGATGTGGCCATCGAAGGGGTCATGGGGCACTATACCTTTCCCGGCGTACGTCTGATTTTCGATCCTAATTTCTGGCTGTTGGGGCTGGTGCGCGGGCGAGCAGAACAGATGACCTGGACGCCGGGTCTGACGCTGGATTATGTCCGTCTGCTGAAACAGGTAATTGAGCCGCTTCACAGCCGTGCCTGGCATAAGCGTGTCGCTATGGCCTTCGCGATGCGACGTAAGTTGATCCGCCAGGACCTGCGCCAGCAAAAATCACAAAGAAAGCGCCATGACGACCACGATAAAAGCTGAGCAGCATACGGCGTGGCGACGCCATTGAGCGCATTCCGGCAACGTAAATGATTGGGTATAGTGGACAGGGCGATTAACTTGGGGAGGAAGAGGCAATGGATCTGTTATGGCAAGATTTACATCACCGTGATCTAAGCGTGGCGCAGCTGTACGCCATCCTGGCACTGCGCAGCAGGGTGTTTGTTGTTGAGCAGCAATGTATTTATCAGGATATTGACGGCGCCGATCTGGCGCGCGATAACCGCCATCTTCTTGGCATGCTGGATAATAACGTGCTGGCTTACGCGCGCATCCTCAGTCCGGAAGATGCGCAGCAACCGGTCCGTATCGGCCGGGTAATTATCGCGGCGCAAGCGCGCGGTTTAAACCTTGGTTATCGCTTAATGGAGCGGGCGATCGCCAGCTGTGAATTGCACTGGCCGGGCGTATCGATCTCGCTCTCCGCCCAGGCGCATTTGCAGGGGTTCTATCGCCGGCTGGGCTTTCAGCCGGTGGGCGAAATTTATCTTGAGGATAATATTCCGCATATTGGTATGCAGAATTAAGCCTGCGTATTAAGGGCTTACCCCGGAGTCGGGACCGATGGTCGAACATTGCCGGCATGCATCATCCTTAACCATTAAAGTTCAGTCAAAAGTCGCCGATAGGTGAATGACAAGGACTTTTTTTGTAACGGATTTGTTGAGTCGATGATCGGGTAACTCCAGGAGCGCCATAATGGCCAGCCAGATAGTTAAGAAAAAGGCAATGAGCACGCGCGCACAGATGTTACTGACCGGGGCTTTAACCATCACTCTCGGTTTTGCTGTCACCATTGGTGTGCTCAGCTGGCAATCCGGGCGTGAGCAAAAATCGCTGGCAGAAAAGTACCTGCAACAAATTGCGCAGAGCCAGGCGTTGCAAATCCAGCATGAACTCAATTATGCGCGCGATGTGGCGCGTAATCTGGGTCAGAGCCTGATTGCCCTGCCCGCCGCGGGAATTAAAGATCGCGCGGTGGTCGACAAACTGACTGAATATGCTTTGCGCGATAACCCGGACTATCTCTCGGTTTCGGTTATTTTTGAAGAAAACGCTTTTGACGGGCGCGATGCTGAATTTGCTGACAAGCCAGGCCAGGCGCCAAAGGGTCGTTACGCCTTTTTTGTCGACCGCGACCAGGCGGGCAACTATAAAATGCATCCGCTGTTGTCCTACCTGACGCCCGGCCAGGGAGACTACTATCTGGTGCCGCAGCAGAGCCAGAAGGACACCTTAACCGAACCCTATAGCTATGCTTATAACGGCATCCCAACGTTGCTGACCTCGGTAGCGGCGCCGATTGTCGACCAGGGCAAACTGTGGGGAGTGGTCACTTCTGATATCTCGCTGGCTTCATTACAACAAAAAGTTAACCAGATTAAACCCTGGGAGGGCATCGGGTACGCGATGCTGCTTTCAAGCGCCGGCAAAGTGATCTCCTATCCGGATAAAAATCTGACCGGTAAACCGCTGGCGGGGCAAAACAACAATTTCAGTAGTGCGGTGGTCGAGCAGGCCGATCCGATACTGGGTGAAAATGCGCTAGTCACCTGGCAGCCAGTGACCATCGGCAACAGCACGCAGAAGTGGTTTCTGGGCGTGGTGGCGCCGGTGAGTCAGGTGATGGCCGCCGCCAGTCGCCAGTTAACCAATGCGCTGATCATGATGGTAGTGAGTATTCTGCTGGTGAGCGCTCTGCTCGGTAGTATCTTCAACCGCAAAGTGCTGAAGCCGATTGGCGGTGAGCCGCTTCAGGCGGCCACCATTGCGCTGGCCGTTGCCGACGGACAACTGGGGAATACTATCGCGGTGACAGCCGCGGATCGCAGTAGCCTGTTCTTTGCCCTGCACACCATGCAGGAGCGCCTGCGTGATATTGTCGGACAGATCAAAGAGGCCAGCGACTCAGTACGTCAGGGGGCGGGTGACATTGCCAGTGGCAACCTTAATCTGGCTTCCCGTACCGAACAGCAAGCGGCCGCGCTGGAAGAGACCGCCGCCAGTATGGAACAGATCACCGCCACGGTGAAACATAATGCCGACAATGCGCACCAGGCTACCAGGCTAACGGAGAACGCCACGCGGATTGCCAGCCGCGGCGAATCACTGGTTGGCCAGGTGGTGCAAACCATGTCGCAGATTGATGACAGTGCCAGGAAAATTGGCGATATCACCGCCATCATTAACAGTATTGCCTTCCAGACCAATATTCTGGCGCTTAACGCGGCGGTAGAAGCGGCGCGTGCCGGCGAGCAGGGGCGTGGCTTTGCGGTAGTCGCCTCTGAGGTACGTAATCTGGCGCAGCGCAGCGCCAATGCGGTGAAAGATATCGCTGCGCTGATTGAGGAGTCGAGCCAACGCGTCGGGAGTGGGGTTCAGCTGGTGCGTGATGCCGGCCAGACCATGCAGGATATGACCCAGGCGGTGAATTCGGTGCAGAGTATTATCAGTGAGATCGTTGCCGCCTCGGATGAGCAGGCCAAAGGCATTAGTCAGGTGACGATAGCGGTGAATGAGATGGATGGCGTTACCCAGCAGAACTCGGCGCTGGTGCAACAGATGTCGGCTGCCGCCAGTTCACTGGAGAATCAGGCAGAACAACTGGCGCAGACGGTGGAGCATTTCCGTTTGGGGGTGTAGGTTTAGCGCAGACCATTGGCATGGGCGGGAATATCTGAAAATACAGTAAGGGAGCCATTAATGGCTCCCGTAACACAAATATCACCCCTTCGATGGTTCACCCGATATTATGGATCTTAATCGGGATGCATCTGGCGATCGTCGACATATTTACGCTTATCCGGCGCCGGTGGGAAATACTGATACAACCAGGTTTCGCTCAGCGTCTCCTCTTTGGTGCGCAGGAACATACGCATCTCCACCGGTTTGGTGTCGTCACTGCCCGGATACCAGTCAAACTGAATGCGATAACCGTTCATTGGTTCAACAAACAGAATCTCAATTTGTTTAATGGTGCCGGACGACACATTAATCACCGGCTCAATCCCTTTCGGCGCCGCAGCTTGCAGGTCGCCACCGACAAAATCAACGGCGATGCGGCGTGCCCAGACGTTCGGATACTGTTCGCCTGGCGCCCAGCCTTCCGGGAAGCCGCCCATGCCGGTGCGGGTGGCGTCGACACGCGCTAATCCGCTGCGTACCGGTGGCAGGCCGCTCCAGTAAAGCTTGTAATGGAAATTGTATTCACTGCCTGCTTTGATCGGCTGTTCCGGTTGCCAGAAGCAGACAATGTTATCCAGCGTTTCACCGGTGGTCGGGATCTCCATCAGATTAATGGCGCCTTTACCCCATTTACCAATCGGTTCTACCCACAGACTTGGGCGCTTGTTATACCAGCCGATGACATCCTGATAATCTTTGAAGTCATGATTCAGCTGCAGCAGGCCAAAGCCGCGCGGGTTATTATCCTGATAGGCATTGTATTGCAGCTTTTGCGGATTATTCAGCGGACGACAAATCCATTCACCATTGCCGGTCCACATCGCCAGACGATCGGAGTCATGGATCTGCGGATGAATAGTGTCGCACATACGGCGTTCATTGGTGCCGCAGCTAAACATACTGGTCATCGGTGCAATACCGAGCTGCTTAATATCCTTACGCGCGAAAATATGGTTTTCAATTTCCATCACTACGCGTTTGGATTCACAGTCGATAATAAACTTGTAGGCGCCAGTGGCGCTTGGACCGTCAAGCAGGGCATACACCGTAAAGGTGGTGTCTTCGGCTTTAGGGGTTTCAAACCAGAAAGCGGTGAAGTCCGGGAACTCTTCCTGACCGTTGCTAAAGGTATTTACCGCAATGCCGCGCGCCGACAAACCGTACTGGTAGGTTTCGTCTACCGCGCGGAAATAACTGGCGCCGAGGAAAGAGACGATATCGCGGCTGGCCAGTTCCGGTTTCTTAAACGCCCGGAAACCGGCAAAGCCAAGATCGCTTTTGCCTTCCAGCTGCTTAGTATCAACTTTGGCATTGTTGTAGTTAAACAACTCGGTGCGGAAGTGAATTTCGCGCGCCTGCTGACTGCCTGCATCAACGGCAAACATACGAATGCGGCGTTTAAAGCCCATACCGACGTGGAAGAACTGCACGTCAAGTTCAGGGTCCGCCGTGGCATTCCACAATGAATGGTTGGCATCGTACTGGATTGCGTTGTACGCCTGCGGGGTCATGGTCGCCAGCGTGTCCGGTAGCGGGCCTGGTGCGCCGC
The DNA here is from genome assembly GCF_047308185.1 of Pantoea sp. B65. Classification (NCBI taxonomy): domain Bacteria; kingdom Pseudomonadati; phylum Pseudomonadota; class Gammaproteobacteria; order Enterobacterales; family Erwiniaceae; genus Pantoea; species Pantoea sp. B65. The sequence goes on along the minus strand of NZ_JAHXPU010000040.1, from coordinate 24,719 downwards.
CCCACGGTTTTTTCGCTATGCCAGCGGCCATTTTCTTCAGAACGTCAAAATCAAATCGCATTGCGGTGCCGTCAGCAATATCGGTATCTGCCCAGGCTGACTTAGCAAATAGCGTGGATAAGCCAGACATACCGCTTAAGGTTGCGAATGCCATTGACGCTTTCATAAACATTCTTCGATTCATGCCAGAAGCCATTTTCCTTTGCCGAACGGAGTTTGTAGAGACTGTCGTGCTTATGCACCCATTGCATCTCCTGGTACTACCAGGATTACAGGGAGGTACGACAGCTTGCTGATACAAAAATTCAAATCTCAGGAAATTTATCAGATTAATCAAATAAACGAACGGTTTTCCGCAGAAATGGCATCAGATTTACATGGTTTTAACGTTGGTCGGGGTGATCGACTGGCCAGGTCCAGGCGCAGCAGTATTCGCACCGGGCAGCAAAACATAAGTCTCTGGTAGCGATCTCTGCAACAACGGGCGCGCAGGTTTCTGCAAACCCTGGCCGCTGGTGATGAAACTCAGTCTATTCCTGGTTATTGCGCCCTACGCGGCCGTCAAAACTGTCTATAGTTAATGGACATACATGTGTTTTCACACACGGAGGAAGAAAATGACTATACCTGATGAACCGCATGAAACCCGCCTGGATGACGATCTGACCCTGCTGACCGAAACACTGGAAGAGGTGCTGAAATCGTCCGGGGACCCTGCCGATCAGAAATATATTGAGCTGAAGGCCAAAGCTGAGCAGGCGCTGCATGAGGTAAAATCGCGCGTCAGCCAGGCGTCGGATACTTACTACTATCGCGCTAAACAGGCGGTGTACCGCGCCGACGATTATGTGCACGAAAAACCCTGGCATGGGATTGGCGTCGGCGCTACCGCCGGGCTGGTCATCGGCCTGTTGCTGGCCCGGCGTTAAGTTCCGTTTTCAGCATTATCTGCATCCGCGGGCCGGTGTTACCGGCCCCAACTTTTTGTTAACAATTTGCGCTTTACTGCCTCAAATCAAAATATTCCCGCGCCACACCGCTTAACATATTTGCATCCAGCGCAATTTCGAGGGCAGCATGGTGGCATTCAGCGCAGCGCTAAACCAGTTACGAAACGACCTGCAACAGATTGCGTGCCGTCAGGCGGGTTATCAGCGGCTCAGTGTCAGAATGTCCGACAGCGGCGATGCGCTTTGCTGGCTAAATGCCCAGCATTGCTGGCCGCAACTCTGGTGGCAACACCGCAATGGCCGGGAGAGTGTCGCGGCCTGCGGCGAAGTCCGCCATTTCTGCGATATTCAGCAGGCGCAGGCGGCGGTGAACCAATTGCCGGCGGACTGGCGCATCTGGGGAGCGAATGATTTCGCCGCCGAACAGAGCTATCTGTTCCTGCCGCGCATGCTGTGGCGACGTAATGAAACCGGCTGCCAGCTACAGCTCTATCTCTGGAGCGAAACCTCACTGTATGACGATGCGCAGCACGCGCTGCAATTTCTCGCCGGGCTCCAGCCGTCGCAACCGCTGGCGCCGCTCAACGTCTCGCTGCTGGCCAGCCAGCATACGCCGGATCGTGACGGCTGGTCGCATCTGGTAGATCATGCGCTGACGGCGATCGCCGCCGGCGAGATGGATAAAGTGGTGCTGGCGCGCGCCACCGATCTGTGGTTTTCCCATGCGGTCAGCGCCGCGGCGTTACTGGCCGCCAGCCGTCGGGTTAATCACCACTGCTATCATTTTATGCTGGCCTTCGATCAGCACCATGCTTTTGTCGGATCGACGCCGGAGCGCCTGTTTATGCGTCAGCAGAGTGAATTGCTCACGGAAGCGCTGGCAGGCACCGTCGCCAACCATGCTGACGATAATCAGGCCGCATCGCTGGCCGCCTGGCTGCGTAATGACGATAAAAATCAGCGCGAAAATCTGCTGGTGGTGGACGATATCTGTCAGCGCCTGCAGGGGATGGTCGCCGGGCTGGATGTGATGCCGGCAGAAGTGGTGCGCTTACGTAAGGTGCAACATCTGCGGCGGCGCATCCATGGCGAACTGCGCCAGTGCAGTGATGAACTCTGTCTGACTCATCTGCAACCCACCGCTGCGGTCGCCGGTTTTCCGCGTCAGCCGGCACGCGGTTTTATTTCGCGCCACGAACCTTTTACCCGTCAGTGGTATGCTGGTTCGCTCGGCTATTTATCACGGCAGAAAAGTGAGTTCAGCGTTTCGCTGCGTTCCGCTTTGATCGACGAGCGCCGCGTGCGCCTGTATGCCGGCGCGGGTATTGTCGCCGGTTCCGATGCCCGCCAGGAGTGGCTGGAGATCGACAATAAAGCGGCGGCGCTGGCGACATTACTGGCGGATGACTCACGTTAAAACTGGCTCAAATCAACATCCAGTCAATTCTGCTTTCCTATAATAAGTTTCGCTTTATTGATCGGGACGGGGTTATGTCGACAGGCACGTTCAATCGCCGCTGGGCTGAAGTGATCATTGAAACCTTAACACGCCATGGCATTCGCCATATTTGCATCGCGCCCGGCTCACGTTCCGCTCCCCTGACGCTGGCCGCCGCCGCCAACGGTAAGTTGCTGTGTCATACCCACTTTGACGAGCGCGGTCTGGGCCATCTGGCGCTCGGCCTGGCAAAATCCAGCGCTGAAGCGGTGGCGATAATTGTCACTTCCGGCACCGCCGTGGCCAATCTCTATCCTGCAATTATTGAAGCGCGCTTAACCGGTGAAAAACTGGTGGTGCTGAGCGCCGACCGTCCGCCGGAGCTGATCGGCTGTGGTGCTAATCAGGCCATCGAACAGCAGGCGATTTTTGCTCATCATGCGCAGACGCTTAACCTGCCGCGCCCGACGGCGGAGATTTCCGCACGCTGGCTGGTCGCGGCGCTCGATGAGCTGCTGGGACAGCAGCAGAACGGGGCGGTGCATATCAATATTCCTCTGGCTGAACCGCTGTACGGCACTGATAACGGGGAATATATGTCGTGGCGTGAAAATCTGGCTGGCTGGTGGCAGGGGACGCAGCCGTGGGTGAGTTACGACCAGCATCAGGCGGTAAAAACCCATGAGCAGTGGCTCTGCTGGCAGCAGAAACGCGGCGTGGTGATTGCCGGTGGCGGTCTTACCACCGCGCAGGGCGTGCGCGTCGCCATCTGGGCGGAGCAGCTTGGCTGGCCATTGCTGGCGGATGTGCAGTCGCATACCGGTTCACCGCTGCCCGCCGCCGATCTGTGGCTGGCTAACCCGCTGGCGCAGCATACGCTGGCGCAGGCCGGGATTGTGGTGCAATTTGGCAGCCGCCTGACCAGTAAACGGCTGTTGCAGTGGCAGGAGAGTCTCACTGTGCCCGAGTTCTGGTTAATCGACCGCCTGCCGGGGCGCCGTGAGGCGGCGAATTTGCCCGGCTGCCGCATTGTGGCGGATATTGATCACTGGCTGGAACGGCATCCGGCGCCGCGCCAGAAACCCTGGGCGCTGGTGCTGGAACCGCTGGTGCAACGGGTGCAGCAGCAGATTGCCGCCGCCTGTGACCGCTTTGGTGAAGCGCAACTGGCGCATCGGCTGGCGACCTTACTGCCTGCGGACGGGCAGCTGTTTATTGGCAATAGCCTGATGGTGCGGCTGGTGGACGCCCTCGGGCAGTTGCCGGCGGGCTACCCGGTTTACTGTAACCGCGGCGCCAGTGGCATCGACGGGTTAATCTCCACAGCCGCTGGCGTACAGCGCGGCCAGCCGCAGCCAACGCTGGTGGTACTGGGTGATATCTCGGCGCTTTACGATCTTAATGCGCTGGCTTTACTGCGCAGCGCCCCGGCGCCGCTGGTGCTGATTGTGGTTAACAACGATGGCGGTCAGATCTTCTCGTTACTGCCGACGCCAGTCGCGCAGCGTGAACGCTTCTTCTGTATGCCGCAGCACCTCCATTTTGAACATGCCGCCGCGATGTTCGGCCTGCATTATGCCTGCCCGCAGGATTGGCAGGCGCTGCAGCAGAGCGTCGAACAGGGCTGGCGGCGCGACGGCGTTACGCTGATTGAACTGGTGGTTGAGCCGGAAGCCGGCGCCGCTACCCTGAAACGGCTGGTTGAGCAGGTGGCCGCATTGTGATGCTGCATGCGCGCTGGCAGGGCCATCACCGGAGCAGTAAGCCGGTACTGGTGTGGCTGCATGGTTTTCTTGGCAGCGCTGCGGACTGGCAGGGAATACAACAGTCGTTTAGCGACTGGCCATTACTGAGTATCGATCTGCCCGGTCACGGCGGTTCCGGCGCCCAGAGCGTCAGCGGTTTCGACGAACTCTGTCAGCGCATCAGCGCCACGCTGGCCGCCCATCAGGTGGATCGCTACTGGCTGATTGGTTACTCGCTCGGCGGACGCACAGCGATGTACTACGCCTGCCGCGCTGCCGGTCCGGGGCTGATGGGCATGATCGTCGAGGCGGCGCATCCCGGCTTAACCCTGCCCAGCGAACGGGCGATACGCCAGCTTGACGATCGACGCTGGGCGCAACGCTTCCGTACGCAGCCACTGCGCCAGACGCTGGCGCAGTGGTATTGCCAGCCGCTATTTGCCGAACTGAGCGCCATGCAGCGGCTGGCGCTGATCGATGCGCGCGCGAGCAGCCATGCCCCGTCGCTGGCCGCGATGCTGGAGGCCACTTCGCTGAGTCAGCAACCCGATTTACTGCCGGAACTGCAGCAACTGACGCTACCCTTTTATTATCTGTGTGGTGAATGGGACCACAAATTTCAGCTGCTGGCCCAACAGAAAGCGCTGCCGCTCAGCACCATTGCTGCCGCAGGCCACAACAGCCATCGCGCCAATCCCGCCGCTTTCAGCTGGCAAATTGCGCGCATTTTGCGCCAGACGTCGCACCCGGCGTCGCATTTTGAGGAACTACCATGATCTATCCTGACGAACAGCAACTGTATGCCCCGGTAGAGTGGCGTGACTGCAGCGGTGACTTTAGCGATATTCGCTACCATAAGTCGCTGGATGGCATTGCGAAAATCACGATTAACCGTCCCGAAGTGCGTAACGCATTCCGTCCGCTAACGGTGAAAGAGATGATGCTGGCGCTGAATGACGCGCGCCATGACGACGGCATCGGGGTGATTGTGCTGACCGGCGAAGGGGAACTGGCATTTTGCGCCGGTGGCGACCAGAAGGTGCGCGGTGATTACGGCGGTTATCAGGATGACAGTGGGGTGCACCATCTGAATGTACTGGATTTCCAGCGCCAGATCCGCACCTGTCCGAAACCGGTGGTGGCGATGGTGGCTGGCTATGCGGTCGGGGGTGGCCATGTGCTGCATATGATGTGTGACCTGACAATTGCCGCTGAAAATGCGCAATTTGGCCAGACCGGGCCGAAAGTGGGATCTTTCGACGGCGGCTGGGGCGCTTCTTATATGGCGCGCATCGTCGGGCAGAAAAAAGCGCGTGAAATCTGGTTCCTGTGCCGTATGTATGATGCGGCGCAGGCGCTGGAGATGGGGCTGGTAAATACCGTGGTGCCGCTGGCGCAGCTGGAAAAAGAGACGGTGCGCTGGTGTCGTGAAATGTTGCAAAACAGCCCGATGGCGCTGCGCTGTCTGAAAGCGGCGCTGAATGCCGACTGTGATGGCCAGGCCGGTTTGCAGGAACTGGCCGGTAACGCCACCATGTTGTTCTATATGACGGAAGAGGGACAGGAAGGGCGCAACGCCTTTAATCAGAAGCGCCAGCCGGACTTCAGCAAATTCAGGCGTAATCCTTAATGCGCTCGGCGACCCTCTGGCGGTATGCCATTCCGCTGGACGCGGGGGTGATATTGCGCGACCGGCGGCTGAAACAGCGCGATGGGCTGGTGTTGCGCTTACGTGACGGTCAGGCGGAAGGCTGGGGTGAAATTGCGCCGCTGCCGGGCTTTAGCGTCGAGGATCTGCCGCAGGCACAGCGTGCCGCCGAAGGCTGGCTGTCCCGCTGGTGCGCGGGGGCGTTACCAGTCGACAGTTCGCTGCCGTCGGTGGCGTTTGGCATAAGCTGCGCGCTGGCGGAACTGGACGGCAGCCTGCCGCAGGCGGGCAATTATCACGCCGCGGCATTGTGCGTCGGCGATCCCGACGAACTGTTTGCGCGTCTGCAGGCGTTACCGCATCAGGTGGCCAAAATGAAAGTGGGCCTGTATGAGCCAATACGTGATGGCATGATCGCCAGTTTACTGCTGGAGGCGTTGCCGCAGTTGCAACTGCGGCTGGATGCTAATCGCAGCTGGAGCGCGGAGAAGGCGCGGCAGTTTGCCCGTTATGTCGATCCGCAACTGCGCAGCCGCATTGCTTTTATTGAAGAACCTTGCCGCACGCGTGATGATTCGCGCCGTTTTGCTGCGGAGAGCGGGTTGGCGATCGCCTGGGATGAGAGTGTGCGTGAGCAGGGTTTTGTGATTGAGGCGGAGGCCGGCGTCAGCGCGCTGGTGGTGAAACCGATGCTAACCGGCAGTATTAGCACCCTGCAGCAACTGATTGCCCGGGCGCATCAGCAGGGGCTGACGGTGGTGATCAGTTCGGCGATTGAGTCGAGCCTTGGTCTGACGCAGCTGGCGCGGCTGGCGCAATGGCTGACGCCGCAGGTCCTGCCCGGTCTGGATACGCTGGATCTGATGCAGCAGCAACTGCAGCGCCGCTGGCCGGACAGTCCGCTGCCGCTGCAGCTGCTGGCGGAGCAGGAGGCGGCATGGCGCTGCTGAATGACTGGCCATGGCAGCAGTGGGGGCGGGTGCGCGCCAGCGACGTGGCACTGATTACCACCAGCGGTAATTTGAACTGGCAGCAGCTGGCGCAGCAGGTTACTGCGTTGGCAGTTGGTTTCCGCCAGCAGGGGGTACAGCCCGGCAATGGCGTAGTGCTGAAAAGCAAAAACAGTGAGGCGGCGCTGCTGGCTTATCTGGCGCTGTTGCAGTGCGGCGCCCGTCTGCTGCCGCTTAATCCGCAATTGCCGGATGCGCAGATGAACGCGGTATTATCCGGGCTGAACCTCGATTTTGCCTTCTGTCCCGACGCCCCGGCGCCGGATTATCCGCTGACAATGCTGCAGTTGCGCAGCGTCAGCGGTTACTCATGGCATCCGTGGGATGGCGAAAGCCTGGCGACCCTGACGCTCACCTCCGGCTCCTCTGGTTTAGCGAAAGCGGCGGCCCATAGTTTTAATGCCCATCTGGCCAGCGCCCGGGGCGTGACCGAACTGATGTCCTTTGACGCCGCAGAGAGCTGGCTGCTGTCGTTACCGCTGTACCATGTTTCCGGCCAGGGCATTATCTGGCGCTGGCTGCTTACCGGCGCCCGGCTGAAGCTGGCGCAGCAGGCGTCACTGCGTGAAGCGCTGGAAGATTGCAGCTTCGCTTCGCTGGTGCCGACCCAGCTGTGGCGCCTGTTACAACAGGATAGCGTCCCTCGTGCGCTGAAAGCGGTACTGCTGGGCGGCGCGGCGATCCCCGGCGAGCTGACGGCACGCGCCGAAGCGGCGGGCATTCGCTGCTGGTGTGGTTACGGCATGACCGAAGCCGCCTCCACCATTACTGCGAAGCGCGCCGATGGTCGTGGCGGCGTTGGTCTGCCGCTTGGCAATGCGCAGATAAAGCTGGTGGATCGCGAAGTGTGGCTACGTTCCCCGGCGCTGGCCTGCGGCTACTGGCGCGATGGCGAACTGTTGCCGGTGACCGATGCGCAGGGCTGGTTGCATACCCGCGACGGTGGTATCTGGTGCGATAACGAATTAGTGCTGACCGGAAGACTGGATAATCTGTTTTTCAGCGCCGGCGAGGGGATTCAGCCGGAGCAGGTGGAGCAGGTGTTATTGCAGCATCCGGCGGTATCGCAGGCATTTATTGTGCCGCAGGATGATGAAGAGTACGGGCAACGACCGGTGGCGCTGCTGGAGCGAAGTGATGCGGTTAGCCTGACGGCGATCGCGGCCTGGGCGGCGGAGCGGCTGGCGGGATTTCAGTATCCGGTGCAGTGGCGCGATCTGCCGCAAACGCTCAGCGGCGGCGGAATTAAAATATCACGCCGGGATTTAGCCAACTGGTTATCCACTCACCCGTTATAAAGCATGGCGGCGCCGGTTATCGTTTGAGCAATAACACTCATTATTTTAATTAAAATTTTTAGTTAAATAACAGGGTGTTTTTATGCAAGTAATTATTCACTGATTTATTTAATCTTGGCGCCGGGAATTATCCTGTTTAACCCACCGGCGCTTGCTGATAAAAGTGGTGTGCGAGTAGTACAGTCGGCGCTTATCTGATCGGCCATTATTCCGTTGTTAAATAATTTTCGCCGTAGCGGATAAATAAACAATGGTGAACGCGCATGCCAGCATTAGAAAACATCACGCAATGTCATCATCAGCTCAACAGCCCGGCAGCAGAGAGACGGTCTGCCGCACATGGCGCTTTTTCCACGGTGCTGGTCAGCAATAGCGATAAATCGATCTCTCAGGGCGACTTCGCCAGCAGCAGATTAACCCGTCGTCAGCGTGTGCTACTGCGGGATCGGGCGCGGGCAAAGCAGTGTGAGTCAGCCACCCGCTGGCAACGGCAGCTTACCGCGGTGCAATGCCTGCCGGGGCAGGGGCTATTGCCAGAACCAGCGGTATTTACGCCGCTCGCCACTGCGCGTGCGCTGGCGATTCAGGCTTTGGCCGGGCTGTTAACGCCGGATATCGGGCCATATTATGCCGGCAGCGCAGCGGCGAAGGTGGCCGCCGACAGTAGCCAGCTGTTGCCGCCCCCGCGACAGTTAGCAGTAAGGGGGGCTCCGCCCGCTGCCAGTCATTACGCTGTCGATGCGCTGCCGGGTATCGATCGGGCGCTGAGCGCGCTGTTCCGGCGTCTGATGCCATGGGATCAGGCTGGCGCGGCAGAGTCTTTGCCGTTGGATACCGCCATGGCGCCGCACAGCGCACAATCCCCCTCCAGTTACCGTATTTATCAGCATGCTGATAACGCCACGCTATTGCCTGAAGTGCTTGATGAATTCCTCGAGTATATCGATCTGGCGCTGAATGATAGTCAGCGGCTGCAACTGGCGGCGGGGCTGGCAGATAACGATATGATTTTTATCTATCCTGCGCCGCCAGGGGTTATCCGTCAGCCGCGGGCGCATGAAGGCGAAATGAAGCGGCAGACGATGCTGTATGAGATGGCGCTTAAAGATAAAACCGTCGCTAAACAGGGCGTCGCGACAACGCTGACCGCCTGGGGAGATGAGCGCACCCGGGAAAGTCATACGCTGTTTATTCGCGGGACGGAAAATTATAACCCGTTCTATTTTCTCGCCTCGGGCGGCGATGCCTTAGTGGGGTTTTTCGCCCGCAAACTTGGCGAAGTGATTAGCGGTGAAATTTTTGCGCGCCAGCCCGGGCAGACCCGGGCGGAATATGTACTTGAGTGGGGCATGAATATCGCCATGCTGCACGAACAGAAAGCGCAACAGGCATTTAATCCGCGTGCAGTGAAAGCGGTGACGGCGCCGCTGCTGAAAGCGGTGCATCAGCCGGTTGAGCACTTGCCGGGCACGGTGCTGACGCATCCGCCCAGCGGTCTCACCCTGCACTCAGCGTTGCAAAAAGAGATTGGCGGCCAGCGCTGGCTGCTCTATCCGCAGGGCGACAATCGCGCGCTGGCGGTAAAGGTCGGCGTCACGCCTGCGGTAAACCACGCCGCAACACGCAATCCACACAACCATAAATGGCGCATTGATGGCGTTAGCGGCGAGCATCAGTTTACCCATGGTTCACAACCGACATTTTTTGTCAAAACCGGCGACGGCTACTTTCCGGTGACGCGTTCGGGCGACGATGGCTGCTTCAGACTGGCGAGCGGACAGAAAATTTACTTCAATGAGCTGGCGCGCGAATGGCAAGAGTTTTACCCGGCCAATCGCCATCTGCACGCGCGCGGATTATCGGCGATCCCTCAGCGTTTAATCAGCGAATTGCCCGGTCAGCAGCGGGTGCTGGCCAGTGTCTCTGATCCGGCGCGCAGAATATGGTCGACCCAGCCCGGCGCTCAGTATCTGGAGGTATTGTCCCGCGCGCCGGGCAATCCGAACGCGGTGCGGGTCGGCTATGTCAGAGGGCAGCTGGAAGGGGATTTTTTTAGCCTTGAAGCCGGCGGCAGCCAGCGGCTTTACCAGCAAACGGTGCTGAAATGGCAACCGACAACCCAGCGCTGGGACAGCGGGAGTTCCCCGTTCACGGCATTGAAGGTGGCCGAGGGGAAAATCGATATCAGCCGGCTGCAGAGCCATCTGGCGCCGCCAGCGGCGATGACCGCGGTGTATCACCGGCCCGGACTGTACCGCATCGATCAACACTACTATTTACGCTGGCAGAGTGAAGCCGCTGGCGTACAGCACTATCTGGAGCTGCTACCGACGGCGCATGACGCTGAATACCGTACCCGATGGCCGGGGGCCGTGGCGGAGATCCGTTTTCGCTATGACGAGCAGAGTGCGCAGTGGCATATGGTGCAGTTCAGCCATGAAGTATTTGCCACGCTGCCTGCCCGGGTAAAGCAGCAGCCGGTTACGCCGTTTACTGCCGCCGAGGCGTTGCCCGGCTATCGGCATAGCTGGCGGCGTGACGGCGATACCTGGATCCAGGCTGGCAGCGATCAACACGGCGTGGCGCAGTATATCCGCGTGGTGCAGGATAATGTCGATGAAGACCTGTTCACTCTGTATGTCCCTGACGAAACCGGGCCGGGTAGCCTGATGATCTATCGCTATGATGAAGACGACGAGTTTGTGCTGGAAGAAATGCGCCTGTGCCAGCCGCGAATAAAGCGCGCGGATGAGGAACCCTGCGCCGGTCCGTCGGGGCTTAACCGACCGTCTGATATTGATAGCCACCTGCCTGCGGAGAAAAAAATCCGCAGCGGTCAGACGCCGGACGTCATAACGCAGCGCTGGTTGCAACAGCATCCGCGGCTGGCGCATGAAACAATTAATGCCGCTGATGACGCGATCGTGCGCGGGCAAAAAAATCTGCAGTATGCCCAGCGTCTGAGTCTGATTTCGCCCAAAGATATACCGGTCAGCGCCATTGCCACCCATGCCGCTGTGAATATTAACCGCCTGCGCAAAAGTTTAATCCATGTCTCAACCGAAGTGCTGCACTGGTTTGCTGGCCACCCGCAAGGTCAGCGTGAGTCCGATCTTGACTATGCGCTGCGGCTGAGTCGGCTGGCGCCGGAGGGGGTGACCCTTACCGCAATAGCAAAAAAGACCGGCGTCAAAGAGAGCAGTATCCGCATGTGGTTAAGCCGTTTTTCCTCCAATGAGTCGCAGTGGTTTACGCTGCACGCGCGCAACAGCGGCGAAAGTGATATGGCTTATGCCATGCGCCTTGCGCAGGAAGCGGAGGACGCCGGGGAGGGTAGCGAAGGTATCACCACCAGCGCCATTGCCAGCCATGTCGGCGTCAATCTGCACAGCCTGCGCAGTAATCTGGATCGCTTATCACCTGTCGCCCGGCAATGGTTTAATCATTATCCCCGCCATGCCGGCGAGGAACGTCTGAATTATGGCGTCCGGCTGGGCCTGATGGCGCCAAAGGGGGTGACTCCCAATGCGATAGCCGTACATGCCGCTGTCAATGAAGGGAGCCTGCGCGCGCGTTTAAACCGCATTCCGCCGCCGGGGAGAGAATGGCTGAGAAATCATCCGCAGCTGGATAAGGAAAGTAATATGGTTTACGCCATCCGCCTGTTCCGCCAGCCGCATGAAGGGGTATCGGTGACCGCGATAGCCGCGCGTGCCGGGGTGGATCGGCTGGCGCTGCTGAAAACGTTAAGCGAACAGAAATTCGATCGGCTGGCGTCCGCCGGGGAAAAACAATGGCTGAATCTCTATCCGCGCGAGGTAAGAGAAAGCGGCACGGATTATGCCGTGCGCCTGGCACAACTGCGCGATGAACAGCTGGTTGCCGGCACGATGGCGAAAAAACAGGTCAGAAATAGCGTTATTGCGCTGCATGCCGGCATCAGCCCCCAGTTGCTGTCCAAAAATTTATCCCAGTTAAAAAACTCACGTTTGTGGCTGAATAATCATCCACGGCTGCAAGCGGAGCAGGCGATGAGCGGAGAAGCGCTGGCCAGTCTGCAGGAGAAAAACCGGCAGTATGCGCTGCGCCTGCTGCAGCTGCGTTATCAGCAAAAGCAAACGCAGGAGATTGGCGAGAGTGATATTGCCGTTCATATCGGCGTGGCCCGCCCGCTGATCAGGCAATGGCAGGCGGATGAAAAAAGCCGCTGGTTCGCCCGCCTACCGCGCGAGTCGGGCGAGGTGGTGATTGAGGCGGATAGCGAAATCATCGCCCAGCGTAAGAATCAGTTCTATAGTCAGCGTCTGGCGGAAAAGCGCGCTACGGAAACCCTTAGCTGGCTGGTACAAGATGCCGATATTGCCGACTATGCCGGGATCACGCTGGATTCGTTTTCCCAGGCGCAGGAGCCCACTTTCGCTATCCGTCATCCGCTGCCGGAAAAACCTTTTGATCCGGAAACCGGCTGGAAACCGGAATACGGCTTACTGCATCTGCAGCTGAAACAGAATCCGCCGCTGCTGGTTGACCCCGCTAATCTGGAACTTAGCCTGACAGAACAGGTACTGGGTGACGGAGAGCTGGCGATCAGTAATATCAGGGATATACTGAAAACCGTACCGAAAGCGCAGCGCCAGGCCACCGAACGCCGCTTGCTTGCCGAAGTAAAAGCGTTAATTGACACCGACGGCGGCAGACAGGATTTTTATTACGATGAACAGGGCAATAAACAGGAGGGTTTTTTACGAAAAAATCTTGAGATCTTATACGATGAGCGCAATCCGGTCGGGTTGCAGGTGATCGCCAAACAGCCGATTGAACGCTATACCGTTATTGGTGCTTATACCGGCGTCTGGCATGCAACTGAGGCTTCGCTGCAGGCGGAATACCGCAAAATGGGATCCCAGTCGGTGATCACTTATCTGTGGGGGGCACACCGCGGGACGGGATCAACCAGTGGCCTGCAGAATGCCAATCTGCTGGCGTTAATTAATACGGCTGAAATGGATAATCTGCCATCACAGGGCGTGGATAATCTTGGCGCAGCTTTTGTCAATGATCGACTGGTGGTGTATTACGCCAAAAAACGCATTGAACGCGGTCAGCAGTTGCTGATCTCTTATGGTCGATATTATCGCCCTGACTATCGCATTCAGACGACACTTAATAATGATATTATTCGTATCGTTGCCCGCGCGCAGCACTGTTATTTTACGGTGATTGATATTGCAGGAGAAATATCACATATCTATGGCCCGGAGGGGGAAGTGGCGATGGCGAGCGGAAGTGAGAAGAAATATCTGCTGAAAGAGCGGCTGGATCGCCAGGGAATGGTCAGGTATGACCCGCTAAGAAAAAAGGGCGGTAAAAAAATCGCCATCAGCAAGGACGATGAAAATAACCTGTATCATGCGATGGCAAAAGCCATCAACCCTCTCGGGGGGCGTGACAAAATAGAACAAAACATCCTGGCGATGAAACAGGCAATCAAAGACGCCTACCCGACGGAAGAGGGGCGGGTAAAACCCGAGCCGGCTGACGACCGTGACTCCCCCGGCGCCCAGGCTAATCGTTAAAAGGTTAAATTATTAAAATAAATATTTTTATCAGGCTAATAAGGTTTTTTTTTGAAAGTTAATTAGCAACGTTTAATTTATCCTTGGCTGATAGCTTTATCTGGTTTAATTAACGGGCGCTTGCTGATAGTGGTTGAGTATCGGAGGTACAGCCTGCGCTTATCTGCTCTGCCATCATTTCGTTATTCAATTATTTCCGCGCCGGCGGATCAATAAATAATGGTAAACGCGAATGTCAGGATTAGAAAAGATAACGCAATTTCTGCATTACCTGAATAACCTCGGCGTGGAGACACCGATCTCCGCTCCCTCCTCGCTTCCCTGTATTGAGGTCAGTAATAGCAACCGGTCGATCTCGCAGGAGGATTTCAGAGCGACAAAAGGGACGCGTCGTCAGCGCGTGGCGCTGAGAGAGGAAGCCAGGGCTAAGCAAAACCTGGCGGCGACCCGCTGGCAATCGCTGGTCACCGATATTCAGCTGTTGCCCGCTCAGGGCTTATTGCCGCCAGAGAGTGGCTTTCATCCACTATCCACCCCGCGTGCGCAGGCGATTAAGGCGGCGGCGGAACTGTTGAGCTGGAATGTTGGCCGGATTACCGCCGGCTCCGTAGCGGACTGCGGCCATGAGATGGCGCCGCCACAACCGCTGCCAGCCACGGCCAGTCACCAGGGTTTCGCTGTGCTGCAGGCGATTGATCGTGCGCTGAGCGGTCTTTTCAGTCAGCTGTTGCCATGGCATCAGGCAAGCGCAGCGCAAACCTCGCGCCGGATAACCACTACCCGCCAGCCTGCTGTCGCAGAGCAACAGTTGCCCGCTTATCGCATCCATTCTCGCGGGGATAACAGCACGCGCTTCCGGCAACAGGTAACCGAGTTTCTCGATCGCATGGCGTGGGGGCTGGATGAGCAACAGCAGCAGCAGGTTATCGCCAACCTGACAGACCAGGATATCGTTTTTCTCTATCCCCCGCTGCAGACGGCAGAGTTCAACCGCTCAGAACGGGCGCATGAAGAGATGATCAGAGAGCGCACCGTCCTGTATGAAATGTCACTGAAAGATAAAACGGTGGCGGCAGATAGTCTCGGCGCGCGAATAGCCGGATGGGGCAAGGAGCGAACGCAAAAGAGCTATACCCTGTTTAAACAGGGCACGCAAAGTTATAACCCGCTGCATTTTCTCGCCTCGGGCGGCGAGGCATTGCTGGGCTACTTTTCCACCACCCTCGGTGAGGTTGTCAGCGGCACTCTGCTGGATCGGGAGCCGGGTGAGCGGGAAGTGGACCGCTTACTGCGGCTGTCAATGAATGTGGTGATGGTCGAGCCGCTGAGCGGCAAGACATTTAATGTCATGCTGACCCGCCCCGCCAGCGCCGCCGGAGGGAAACCGCTGGCGCAGTTGCCGGGAACCGTCATTTCTCATCCGCCAAGCGGTATGACGCTGCATTCAGTATTGCAAAAAGAGATTAACGGCCAACGCTGGCAGCTTTTCCCGCAGGGAGAAAATAGCGGTGTGGCGCAACCGGCCGGTATTCAGCCGGTTATCAGCTACCCGGCAAGCCGCAATCCGCAAAACAATCTGTGGCGTATCGAACACCTCGGTGGGGAGCATAGCTTTAGCCATAACCAGCAGCCGGAGTGGTTTATCAAATTCGCTAATGGTTACCAGCCGGTGAAACTCTCTGCTGAAGATGGCACCTGCCATCTGCCCGGTGGGGATAAAATTTACTTTAGCGAGCTTAGCCAGCAATGGAAACGCTTTTACCCCGGCAATAACCATCTGCATGCGCGGGTGGTCTCCAGCCTGCCTGAAATATTAATCCGTACGGCGCCAGGCGAGCAGGGGGTACTGGCCTCCGTCGGCGGACCTGAACGCAAGGTGTGGTATTCCGCACTGGCCGATCGACAGTATCTGGAAATCCGCTCGCCGGGCGCTAGCGAAACCAACGTCGAAATTGGCTATCTGGAGGGACGCATGGAGGGGGATTTTTTTAGCGTTAGCGCGCGGGAAAGCCAGCCGGTGTACCACCAGAGGGTACTGAAATGGCAGCCGAAAACCCAGCGCTGGGATACCGCGACCTCGCCGTTCGCTTTGCTGAAGAGTGCTGAGGGAAAAATCGATCGTAGCTGGCTGCAAAAAATACTGAATCCGCCGCAGGACCTGATTGCGCTGCATCAGCGACCGGGGTTGTATCGCATTGGCCGGGACCATTTCCTGCGCTGGGAAACGCAGGCGAATGGCGAGGCGCGCTATCTGGAACTGCTCCCCACCGGGGATGGCAGTCAGTACCGTACTCCGCAGCCTGCCGCCGAAGGCGAGGTCTACTTCCGCTATGATGAAACCAGCGCACAGTGGCACTTTCTGCCGTTCACCCATGAGGCTTTTGCCGGGTTGCCGCCCCAGGTGAGGGTGCAGCTTACCCAGCCGTTTTCCGCCGACTATGCGGTGCCGGGATATCATAACCTCTACCTGAGCGGTAACGATCTGTGGATCCATACCGGCGCCGATCGGCACGGGGTGGCGGAGTATATCCGCGTACAGCAGGATGCGATCGATGGCGATCTGTTCAGCCTGCGGGTGCCGGATAGCAGCGGACCGGATACGCTTTGGCTGTTTCGTTATGATGAAGACGATGAGTTTGTGCTGGAGGACAAGCAGCTGTGCCAGCCGCGTGGCAAACGCGCTGACGACGACGAGTGCGCCGGGCCATCCGGAATAAGCCGCCAGTCAGTTGCCGATACCCGCGAGCCGGCAGGCAAAAAACCGCGTAGCGAAGAGGAGAACGATGAGCAGGATCAGGCATGGCTTGATGACCAGCCGCGTCTGCTGCTGGAGATGGTCAGGGAGCGTGACAGTGCGGTCACACGCAGCAAAAAGAACCTGGCCTATGCGCTGCGCCTGAGTTTGCGTGCGCCAAAAACCATGCCGCTGGGCGCCATCGCCCGCTATGCCGGGATTGATGTGCGCCGGTTGCGATCCTGGTTAAACAAAACCACCCCGGAGGCGCATCGCTGGTTTGTCAGCCATCCGAAAACGGACACCGAAAGCGATATGAGTTACGCCTTACGTTTATGTCGGCTGGCGCCGGAAGGGGTGGCGATTACCGCAATCGCCCAGCATACCGGGGTGAGGGAAAACAGTATTCGCATCTGGTTAAAGCGCTTCTCGTCGGATGAAGTGCACTGGTTCAGCCTTTATCCACGGCGGGAAAATGAAAGCAATATGGAGTATGCCATGCGTCTGTGCCAGCTGCCGGAGGAGGGGGCGACCTTAAGCGCTATCGCCGATCATACCGGGGTGAGTGAAAACAGCCTGAGAACCAGCTTAAGACGGTTAACTCCCCGTGCACAGCAATGGCTGCAGACTCATCCGCAGTATGAAAACGAAGCGGCGATGGCCTATGCCGTGCGTCTCGCCTTGCTGCCTCACGAAGGAATAACCTATACCGCAATAGCCATACATGCCGGGGTAAACGAAAAGAGCCTGCGATCGCGCATTAATCGTCTGCCGCCGGATGTGCAGCGATGGCTGAAGAGCCATCCGCCGGGTGAGAACGAAGATGCGATGGATTACGCGGTACGTCTGTATCAGATGCCGCACGAAAAAGTGACGATAACCACCATCGCGGTACGCGCCGGCGTCGATGAATCGGCGTTGTTAAACCGCTTAGATGCCTCCCTGCTGGATAAACTGGCGTCGGCCAGCGAAAAACAGTGGCTTAGCAGCTATCCGCGCCTGTTCCGCGAGAGCAATATCGAATATGCCGTTCGCCTGACTCAGCTGCGTGACGAACAGGTGATGGCCGGCAGCCTGGTAAAAAAACAGGTTAAAAATGCCACTATCGCGCGCCATGCCCGGGTCTCGCCGCAGTTCCTGTCGATGAATATCGCCAGAACCAAAAATTCACGCCAGTGGCTGAATAATTATCCGCGGCTGCCCGGGGAGCAACTGGCAGATGCGGATGATTTTATCGCCGCAGCGGAGAAGAACCGGCGTTATGCGCTGCGGCTGGTAAAGATGCGCAATCAGCAGCAGCAAGAGTTAACCATCAGGAAGAGCGAGATCGCCAGGCATGTTGGCATATCGGATAACCAGCTAAACGAAGGGCTGGGAAATGAGAAGATTGACTGGCTGCGCGGCGTGCCGCGTCTCTCAGCCGAAGTGGTGCTGGAAAATGAGAGTGAACTGATTATCCAGCATAAAAATCAGTTTTATGCCCGGCGGCTGGCTGACCGGCGCGCGCAGGAGCAAATGGACTGGCTGCTTACTGATAAAAACCTTGCCACCCATGCCGGGATAACCATGGATTCATTTAAGCAGGCGCAGGATCCGCAATTTGATGGGACTAAACCGCAGTTTGCTCAGTCCGCCGAACTGGAAGCGTTGCAACCGACGCATGGATTGCTGCACCTGCAACTGAAGCAAAACCCGCCGCTGCTGACCGACCCGCTGAATCCGGCACGCAGCGTAACCAACGAGGTGATTCGCGGGCCGGTGTTTATTTCCGATATCCACAATATCGTCAAAGTGTTGCCAAAGGAGCAGCGCGAAGAAGTGGCGCACCGTTTTGCCGGCCTGGCGCAGGAGGTGGTGGATAGTGATGGCAGCCGCCAGGACTTTTTTATCGATGAGCAGGGCAACCGGCAACCGGGGGCGTTATCGGAATATCTGGAAATATATTACGACGAGAAAAACTGGGCGGTTGGTCTGCAGCTGAAAGCCAAAAAAACCATTCCTCCGTTTACTTTCCTCGGGGTGTATACCGGCACCCGCCATAAAGATGCCAGTTCGTTGCGGGCGGAATATAAAAAAATGGGTTCCCAGGCGGTACTTACCTATCTTTGGGGGGTAAAGAAAGGGCCGGCAACGGTCAGCGGGCTGCAGAACGCCAATATACTGGCATTGATGAATACCGATAAAATGCACGGGCTGCCGGTGCAGGGCGAAAATAAAGTCAGTGTTGGTTATATTAATGATGAGATACCCTTCTATTATACTACCGCTGAAATAGCCCAGGGCGAACAGGCGCTAATTTCTTATGGTGATACTTATCAGCCGGACTATCTGATACAAACCTCATTAAATAATGATATTGTGCGCATTATTGCTGCTGAGGAAAAATGTTATTTTGTGATTAAAGATATTAGCGGCAATATTGCCCATATTTATGGTCCTAAAGGGGAAGTGGAGGCGGTACCGGGCAATGCTGAACGCTATACGCTGAAAGAGCGGCTGGACAGTCGCGGAATTGTCCGCTACGACGCGCTGAGTAAAAAAGCGGCTAAACGAGTCGCCATCAGTAAAGACGATGAAAATAACCTCTACCACGCAATGGCGAAAGCGATAAAACCACTCGGCGGACGCGATATTATCGAAGAAAAAATTAAAGCGATGAAAGATGCGGTGGCGGCGGAGTATGCCGCAGAAGAGGGGGTAGTTAAACCGGAACCCCCGGCAGAAAATATCCCCACAGCATAAACGCGTTATCTTTTTATTAAATGACCTTCTTTATTGCGGCTGAATAAATAATGGTGGATGCGCATGACAGAATCAGGAAATATCACGCAGTTTCTGCAGAGTATCAATCGTCTGGGCGTCGGCGCACCACCGGCAGCGCAACCTATGTTTCCCTGTATCGCGATCGGTAATAGCGAGAAATCAATCGCGCAGGGCGACTTCCGCTATCGCAAACTGACACGACGTCAGCGCGTTGAGCTGAGAGAGCAGGCGCAGGCAGAGCAGCGGCATGAGTCTGCCGCACTCTGGCAGACGTTGCTGACCGGAGTGCGGCTACTGCCCGCTCAGGGCGGCCTGCCGGCAGAACCTTTATTTCCCCCGATCTCCACTCCCGGCGCGGCGGCGATTAAGGCCGCAGCGGAGCTGGTTACCCGCTCCGGCTGGCGGGTTTGTGCCGGCTCTGCGCCGCCGCAGGCCACCACAGAGCGCGGCCCTGATGCGCTAATGCCGCTCAATAGCGCGCTGACCGGCGCCAGCCACTACGGTATCAGTATGCTGCATGCTGTTGATCGGGCGTTAAGCGGTTTTTTCCGTAAATTGCTGCCGTGGGATCAGGCGGTTGCGGCGCAGAATCCGCGCTCAATGACCAGCAGCACCCCTCCGGCCGAAGCGATGGCGCCAAAACGCAGTTCATACCGCATCCATCAGCGCGGGGATAACCGTACTCTGTTTAGTGCGCAAATGGGGGAGTTTCTGCAGCGTATGGGCTGGGCGCTGGACGACAGCCAGCAGCAGCAACTGATCGGCAACTTGTCAGACACCGATATTATTTTTATTTACCCTGCGCCTGAGGATGGCCGGCGTCCGCAGCGGGTGCATGAAGACACCATGCGCATGCGCAACGTACTGTATGAGATGTCGCTAAAAGATAAAACCGTGGCGGCAGACAGTGTCGGCGCGCGGATTATCGCCTGGGGAGATAAGCGTACTGAAAACAGTGTGACGTTATTTATGCAAGGGACGCAAAGTTATAACCCGCTGCATTTTCTCGCTTCCGGCGGCGAAGCGGTACTGGGCTATTTTGCCCGTATCACCGGCGAAGTGTTCAGCGGGACGCTGCTGGATCGGGAGCCGGGTGAACGTGAAGTCGATCGCTTACTGCGGCTGTCCGCTAATCTGCTGGTGTTACCGGAAAAGGCGGCAGGCAACGCCTTTAAATTCAGGCAGGCTAAGCCGCCCGGCGGCGGATTGCGACCGGTGAATCAGTTACCGGGCACGGCTATCACCCATCCGCCAACCGGCATAACGCTGCATTCAGTGCTGCAAAACCAGATTGACGGACAACGCTGGCAGCTTTTTCCGCAGGCGGAAAGTCACGCAATAGCCGTTCAGCCAGGCGTTACGCCGCCGGTCAGCCTGCCGGCGACCCGTAATCCGCAAAATAACCGGTGGCGCATCGGGGACCTGAGCGGGGAACATGTGTTTAGCTATGGTCGGCAGCAGCAGTGGTTTGTCAAAGCCGGGGAGACATACCATCCGGTGACCTTTTCCGCCAGCGACGGCACCTTTATTCTGCCGGCGGGAGAGAAAATTTATTTCAGCCACGTCAGCCAGCAATGGCAGCTGTTTTATCCCGGCAATAACCATCTGCATGCGCGGGTGTTATCCGTACTGCCTGAGGCATTAATTCAGCCGGATCCCGGTTTGCACGGAGTGCTGTCCGGCATTGGTCCGCAGGAGTGCAAAGTGTGGTCGGCGCCGCGCAGTGGCAAACAGTACCTGGAAATCCGATCGCCGGCGGCTATCGAAACCAATGTGGATATCGGCTATCTGGAGGGACGCATGGAGGGGGATTTTTTTACCATCAGCGCCCGGGAAAGCCAGCCTTTATACCGACAGACGGTGCTGAAATGGCAGCCGACCACGCAGAAATGGGATACGGCGGCCTCACCGTTTGCCCGGCTGAGCAGCGCAGAGGGCAAAATCGATCTGTCATGGCTGCAGACGATACTCAATCCACCGGGCGATCTGATTGCGCTGCATCAGCGCCCCGGGCTGTACCGCATTGGCCACGACTATTTTCTGCGCTGGGAAACGCAAGCCGATGGCGTGGCGCGTTATCTGGAGGTGGTACCCACTGGCGATGCCGATCACTATCGTACCCCGCAGCCGGCGGCGCAGGGAGAAGTCCACTTCCGCTATGACGAAGACAGCGCGCAGTGGCACTTTCTGCCGTTTACCCATGAGGCCTTTGCCGGGTTGCCGCCATCGGTCAGGGTGCAGCTCACCCAGCCGTTTTCCGCCGACTATGCGCTGCCGGAATACCGGAATGTTTATCGCAGCGGCAGCGATCTGTGGATCCATACCGGCGCCGATCGGCACGGAGTGGCGGAGTATATCCGTGTTCAGCAGGATGCGGTCGATGGCGATCTGTTTAGTCTGCGGGTCGCGAATCAGCACGGCCCGGATAGCCTGTGGGTGTTTCGTTATGATGAAGACGATGAGTTTGTGCTGGAAGAAAAACGGCCATGTCAGCCGCGTGGCCGGCGCGGTAACGATGATGAATGCGCCGGCCCTTCCGGATCGACGGGGCCACAGGATGCCGATACCGGCGAGCCGCCCGGCAAACGAGGCCGCAAAGCTCAGGAGATTGATGCGGAGGAGCTGGCATGGCTTAACCAGCATCCCCGCCTGCCGCCGGAAACGCTAAATGAGCATGACGATGTGCTGGAGCGCGGGAAAAAGAACCTCGCCTATGCGCTGCGCCTGAGCCTGCAAGCGCCGCATGAGATGCTGCTGATCACTATTGCGCGCCACGCCGGGGTGGACGTTCGCCGGCTGCGATCCTGGCTAAGCAAAAACACCCCGGAGGTGCATCACTGGTTCGTCAGCCATCCGAAAGGGGAAAAGGAAAGCGATATGAGTTATGCCCTGCGTCTTTCCCGCTTGTCCCCTGAAGGCGTCACGGTGACCGCCATCGCCCGGCACACCGGCGTCAATGAGAACAGTATTCGCATCTGGTTAAAACGCTTTTCGACGGATGAGATGTACTGGTTCAGCCTGCATCCACGTGATGAGCAGGAAAGTAATATGGAGTACGCGATGCGTCTGTGCCAGCTGCCGGAGCAGGGGGCAACCCTAAGCGCCATCGCCGATCACGCCGGGGTGAACGAACAGAGTCTGAGGATCAGCTTAAGGCGCTTAACGCCGCATGCGCAGCAATGGCTGGAGAGTCATCCGCAGTACGAAACCGAAACGGATATGGATTATGCCGTGCGTCTCTCTCTGCTGCCGCGTCAGGGCGTCAGCTATACCGCGATAGCGGTGCATGCGCGGGTGAACGAAAAGAGCCTGCGAACCCGATTAAATCGTCTGCCGTCTGAGGCGCAGCAATGGCTGAACAGCAATCCTCAGGAGGAAGGTGAGGATCCGTTGGAGTATGCCGTACGTCTGTACCGGATGCCGCATGAAAAAGTGACGCTTGCCATGATAGCCATCCGTGCCGGGGTGAATGAAGCGGCGTTATTAAACCGGCTGGGCGCCTCGCTGCTGGATAAGCTGGCGTCAGCGGAAGAAAAGCAATGGCTGAGCAGCTATCCGCGTTATCTGCGGGAGAGCAATATCGAATATGCCATACGGCTGACGCTGTTACGTGATGAGCAGGTAGCGGCGGGAAGCCTGGTAAAAAAACAGGTCAGGAACACCACTATCGCCCGCCATGCGCGCGTCACGCCGCAATTCCTGTCGGTGAATATCGCCAGAACTAAACATTCGCGTCAGTGGCTGAATAATAACCCACGCCTGGCCGAGGAACAGCTGAGTGATGGCGACAATTTTGTTATCGCAGCGGACAAGAACCGACAGTATGCGCTGCGGCTGGTGAAGATGCGCAATCAGCAGCAGAAAGACAAGATAGTCAGAAAAAGCGAGATTGCCAGGCATGCCTGGGTACCGGAGCGCAGGCTGAATGAATGGCTGGAAAGTGAGAAAAGCGGCTGGCTGAACAGCGTGTCGCGCCTCCCGGCGGAGGTGGTGCTGGAAAATGAGAGCGAACTGATTATCCAGCGCAAAAACCAGTTCTATGCCCGGCGGCTGGCTGACCGGCGCGTGCAGGATGATATGGGCTGGCTGGTTAACGATAAAAATATCGCGGTTCATGCCGGGGTCACCATGGAATCGCTTAACCAGGCGCTGAGTCCGACCTTTGATACGATGGCGGTACCGCCTGCGGAGCCACGGGAGGCGGAAGTATCGGAACCGACCCACGGATTGTTGCACCTGCAACTGAAACAAAACCCGCCGCTGCTGACCGATCCGCTGAACCCGGCACGTAGCGTGACCCAGGAACTGATTCGCGGACCGGTATTTATTTCGGATATCCAGAATATTGTTAAAGGGCTGCCAAAAGAACAGCGTGAAGAGGTGGCACACCGTTTTGCCAGCCTGGCGCAGGAGGTGGTGGATAGTGATGGCAGCCGCCAGGACTTTTTTATTGATGAGCAGGGCAACCGGCAACCGGGGGCGTTATCGGAATATCTGGCGATATATTATGACGAGCAGAATCCGGCGGTCGGCCTGCAACTGAAAGCCAAAAAAACCATTCCGCCGTTTACCTTTCTCGGGGTGTATACCGGTATCCGCCATCAGGATGCGGTTTCGCTGCGGGCGGAATACAAGAAAATGGGTTCCCAGGCGGTACTTACCTACCTGTGGGGCGCAAGGAAAGGGTCGGAATTAGTCAGCGGCTATCAGAACGCCAATATCCTGGCATTAATGAATACCGCTGAAATGCACGGGCTGCCGGTGCAGGGGAAAAATAAAGTCAGTGTCGGTTATATTAACGATCATCTGCCCTTCTATTATACCACTGAGGCACTGGAACAGGGTGAGCAGGCATTGATTTCCTATGGTAATTATTACCGACCGGATTATCAGATACAGACCACCCTGAATAATGATGTGATTCGTATTATTGCCCGTGAAGAAAAGGGTTATTTTGTGATTAAAGATATTGGCGGCAATACTGCGCACATTTATGGCCCGGAGGGAGAGGTGGATGCGGTGCCTGGCAATGCCGAACGTTATACGCTGAAAGAGCGGCTGGATAGCCGTGGAATTGTCCGCTATGACGCGCTGAGTAAAAAGGCGGGGAAAAGAGTCGCCATCAGCAAAGACGATGAAAATAACCTCTATCACGCGATGGCGAAAGCGATAAAACCACTCGGCGGCCGCGATATTATCGAAGAAAAAATTAAAGCGATGAAAGATGCGGTGGCGGCGGAGTATGCCGCAGAAGAGGGGGTAGTTAAACCGGAACCCCCGGCAGAAAATATCCCCACAGCATAAACGCGTTATCTTTTTATTAAATGACCTTCTTTATTGCGGCTGAATAAATAATGGTGGATGCGCATGACAGAATCAGGAAATATCACGCAGTTTCTGCAGAGTATCAATCGTCTGGGCGTCGGCGCACCACCGGCAGCGCAACCTATGTTTCCCTGTATCGCGATCGGTAATAGCGAGAAATCAATCGCGCAGGGCGACTTCCGCTATCGCAAACTGACACGACGTCAGCGCGTTGAGCTGAGAGAGCAGGCGC
>NZ_JAHXPU010000039.1:0-352883 GCF_047308185.1 Pantoea sp. B65 | reverse complement strand
CATGAGAGGCCACATGAGGCGCATGGCGGGCAACCGCCCTCATCGGTATGGGTCCCTTCATTACGAATCTGGGACGGAAAAGTGCCGGATGTGGAGTATCCGGAAAGCTCAGCGCTCTGTCTGGTGTCACCGAAGGGGGCGATAAAAATCGGTGGAGGGCTGTTCCTGAGCGAAGCGCTACAGGGGGAGTACGTAAGGGTTCTGGAGGTGGATGACGGACTGGACGCGATCCTGTTCGACCGGATGATACTTGCTTACTACGACAGAGTTGAGCAGAGTATCATCCGGATCGACCCGACCTAAATGTGTTACCCATGTGGCCGGTCAGATCTGTAACCCATGTGGCGGTTGTACATTTATGCCGCCCGTATCAATGGCTTGCACTGCTGCCACCTTCGGGACGGGAGCCATTAATGTGACGGGAGCCATTAATGGCTCCCCTACAGGTGTTTTTGGGTGTTACACCTTTATCCAGCGGCGTTCTACCGCGGATACCGCTATCGCTTCCAGCACTTTCGATACCTGCAACCCTTCCGCGAAATCGGGCCACATCCGATCCCCGCCGGCGATACCATTAACCAAATCGCGAATTTCTACGGTTTTCTGATCGTTAAAACCAATACCATGGCCGGCGGAAATACAGAAGGCGGCATAATCCGGATGCGCAGGCCCGGTCAGAATGGTTTTAAAACCCTGCCGCCCTGCCGGATCATCATGCAGATAGAGTTCCAGTTCAGCCATGCGCTCCTGCGTGTAACGCAGCGCCCCTTTAGTACCGGTAACCACATAAGTCAGCCCCATCTTGCTGCCGCAGGCAATACGCGAGGTTTCAATCACACCGTGAGCGCCCTGAGCAAAACGCAACAAAGCACTGGCCTGATCTTCATTCTCTACCGGCACTAAACGCGTCAGATCTTTCGGATCGGGCCGCTGCTTAATTACCGTTAGCATATCGCCACTGACTTCCTCGATCTCCCCCACCAGGTAATGGGCCATATTGACAATATGCGCCGCCAGATCGCCTAATGCCCCCAGCCCGGCCAGCGCTTTCTGGCAGTGCCAGTCGAGTGGCGTTTGTGGGTTAGCCAGGTAATCTTCGTTGTGCGTGCCATAGAAATGCACCACCTCGCCAATCTCTCCGCGGGCGATAATTTCACGCGCCAGCTGACTGGTGGGGTTTTTCATATAGTTGAAACCCACCAGGGTTTTTACCCCGGCTTGCTGCGCCGCACGGGTCATCTCTTCAGCATCCGCCACCGACAGCGCCAGCGGTTTCTCGGAGTAAACGTGTTTGCCATGGCGAATCGCTTCCAGCGCCATCTCTTTATGCAGGAAGTTAGGGGCACAGATATCAACCACATCAATATTCGGATCGCTAACCAGCTCGCGCCAGTTGCCGGTAGCACGGTTGAAACCAAATTCATCGGCTTTGCTGCGCGCCAGCTCCGGGGTCACCTCTGCCAGCATTTCACGGACAATCTCGCCCTTCAGCCTGAAGACCGTTGATGCCTGTGCATAGGCAATAGCGTGACAACGTCCAATATATCCGGTACCAATAAGCCCGATTCTTACCTTTTCCATGTCGATTTCCTGCCTGTGATGAAGGATTGATTTGGAATGTATATTTCAAAATTAGCTTCATCAATCAGAAAATGAAATAAACGTGATCACCCGGCATAATGATGGCGACAAAGATGCAACAAACTCGTTGATTCTCACTGTAATAGTGATAGTAATCACAATATCTTTACCAGCCCAATGGTTTTCTCAATCACCAGAAGAATCAGCACGGCAATCACAATAAAAATCACTGAAATCGCATTCACTGTCGGATCAAAGGTTTGATCGACATAGTTAAACACCCGGACCGGAACGCTGATGGTATCAGGCGCGCTAAGAAACAGACTGATGGAAACCTCGCCAAATGAGGTGACGGCGGCAAACACCGCACCGGCCAGCATACCCGGTTTGATCAGCGGTAAAGTGACACGGCGAAAGCTATACCAGCGTCCGGCGCCGAGACTCATCGCTACCGCTTCAAGCCGGCGATCCATTGCCGCCAGGCTAACGCTGACCGTACGCACCACATAAGGCAGCGCCACGACAATATGCCCGATCGCCAGCGCGGTAAGGGTCCCGGCGATACCTGCGGCGGGAACTGTGGATACGCTTCCGGGCTGAATGCCGAAAATACCGGTAACACCAGAAAGGCGTACACCGCTATTCCGGCCAGCATCACCAGCCAGTGGTGTTACCCCATACCACCACGCCACTGTCCGGCACCGGCGGAGTCCTCGCGCAGGGCATAGAGAATAGCGCCGACTTTTTACCCGTGGGACATGGTTTGCCGCATGGCGCTGATGAGGTGATCCACCTTCTCTCGCTATTAGCCGCGTTACCGCACTATGTTATTGCGCTTATCAGGCTGGATAATTATTTACATGGTAAAAGAGGGAAATAGGCGCATAATTATCGGGGATTGCTGTTTTATTCGGCAGTCAGTAAATTTAGTTGCAAACAGGCTTTGACAAGCTCCGGCACCCTCGTTAATATTCGCCCCGTTCCAACGATTCCTCTGTAGTTCAGTCGGTAGAACGGCGGACTGTTAATCCGTATGTCACTGGTTCGAGTCCAGTCAGAGGAGCCAACTTTCAGTTCTTATGCGTCCCTGCGAATCCTTATGTTTCAGCGATTCAACGGGATAGCGTAAAAACTCTTCCCGATGCGTTTTCAGTTTTCCCTCTGCATCGGGAACAACTGGTGGTCTGATCTGGGGTCTTTCACTTCGATAACGGAGCGACCCCAAATCTCTCTTAGCGATGCGAAAATCCGCACTCTCAAACCATCATCAAAACCCTTTAAAGTTTTCGACTCACACGGTCTGTATCTGCTGGTCAATCCGACAGGTTCACGTCTGTGGTATCTCAAATATCGTTTCTGTGGAAAAGAATCGCGTCTGGCTTTCGGCCCGTGGCCGGTTGTTTCGCTGGCGGAAGCGCGTCAGCAGCGTGACGGTATCCGTAAATTGCTGCTGCAGGATATTGACCCGGTGCAACAGCGCTCGGCTGGAAGGTATTGAGAAAAAAGGTCTGCTGGAAGGGGCGGCCTGTATCCGGCAGCATATGTGCAATATCATGCGTTATGCCGTGCATCAGGAACTGGTGTTTCCTGGCGACCATAATCCGTATAAACCAATATGTGAAAACACCGTCAACAAGGCACTGCGCCTGATGGGTTATGACACTAAAAATGAAATCTGCGGTCACGGATTCCGGGCAATGGCCTGCAGTGCATTAATGGAGTCTGGTCTGTGGTCACAGGATGCCGTTGAGCGCCAGATGAGTCATCAGGAACGTAACAGCGTGCGGGCAGCGTACACCCATAAAGCGGCATATCTCGATGCGCGAAAAGCGATGATGCAGTGGTGGTCGGATTATCTGGATTTAAACCGGGAAGGATATGTTGCGCCATACATTTATGCTCAACAACATAAGGCGTCTGGATTACCTGCTGCTCCATCGCACCCGACCGCCCAGTCTTGATAAAGTGCAATCCCGGGCTGCCCTTATTTATCGGTGGGCTATAACTTTTTAATCTACATATATTGGCATGCAGGAATCCAGGTTCAGAATGAGACAGGATTCCTGCATGGGTAGTCTAATAACCAATCCGTAATTTAAGATCAAGAATAGTAGGTAGTGTGGTGCCAATTGCGATTTACCACCACACTTCTGCCTGTGCCCCGACGGTAAACTGATCTTTCTTATCGTCGTTAAAGGTGAACTGGGTTATCTCATTATCGAATGTTTTCAGGTAAGTGGCGAAGAAACGGATCTCCGGACGCGAGGTCAGCATGCTGGTGCCCACTTTGAAGGTGTGGAACAACGTCGTCTTCAGGCCCGACTCATGGTACGTCTCGCCGCCTGCTTTGTTGCGCTGATCGAACCAGCCCAGTTCAACCCCCGTCTGGTTAAAGGTGTCCCAGATATACGCCGGACGCACCACCGCACGGGTGGAGTTGAAGTCGGTGTGGGCACCGGTGTAGTAGTCATAGATATCATTGCCAGCGGCATACACCAGGGCATGGGCCATGATCACGTTTGGCAACAGGTAGTTTTCCCCTTCGGAGAGTACGCGCCAGGCCGTGCCGTTAGTGTGTTCACCGTAATACTGCCCGTTATAGCCATACAGCGCGCTGGAGTCGGTCACCAGACCCATGCCGCTGGCGATCGAGTTATTTGCCATCTGGGCGGTCACATAGGTAAACCCGCCGTTCTGCCAGTTTTGCGTCAACCGCGCCCCGGCATGCCAGGCATCTTTCACACTGTAATACGTGCCGTTGTTTTCATCGTGCTTATTCAGGTCGGTTTTGTTAGCAGCAGAGTAGCGACCAAACAGATCCAACGTGGCTCTATCCCATAGGGGGATTGCTGTGTAGCGGGCATCGATCGTGTTGGTGTTGATCTGTTGAGTCTGGCTGACGCTGCTATCGACCGCGTGGGCATCAAGGTCTTCACGCACCAGCGCCACGTTGACCTTGCCTGGCCCCAGTTGCCAGTTTTCCAGCCCAATCCCGGCAGCTGAGTCCGATTTGTGGTATTTGAAGTCGAGCATCTGGATTTCAAACTTTGGCAACGTATGTTTTCCCACCCAGAAATCGGCCTCCGGGGCAAAAGGCAAAAAGCCCCGCGTGGTCAGATAGATATCGGAAAATTGCAGCAGGTTGTCAGAGGTGCTGTCAAACCAGCCCGCGCTGTATTGTCCGCCGACGTTGCCGTCGAGCATCACAACCGCTTTGGCCGTTTTATTGCCATCGCGGTAAACCCGCTGCGAAAATTCAAGATCGTACCAGGAACTGTTTTCCTGACCAAAACGCCCCAGAGAACCAATGGCGTAGGATTTTGCCGAACCCCGGTTTCCCACAGCATATCCCGAGCGGAAATAGCCGGAATAATTAAAGCCGATATCGTCTTTCACATATTTACTGATATCGGCCAGAGTCATCGACGAAGCAGAATCGACTTTTTCTGGCGTCGCCGGGTTGGCAGAAATAACTTCCAACGGTGGCATTAGCGATTCATATTTTTTAAGCTGCGCTTTGGTTGAATCCAATTCCTTCATATTGGAGGAGAGCTTATTTTCGAGAATTGCAACACGCTCTTCAAGGGTTAGCGGTGCTGCATACGGCGTATTCGCCACCAATAAAGAGCAGGCACTTAATGTCACGGAGCAGAGCACGGGTATATTAATATTCATATCAATCCTATAATTAAATTTTATTTAGTTATTCTTTAACAACAGGCGCAATGATGTGCACAGGTGACATCACCCATGACGGTCGGTCTTATTATAAAAAGAGGGTTGCATTGTTTTAACAATACAACCCTATGGTACAGTGCGTTTTACTTCAGGCCAGCGATACCCGATTGCAGTAAATTAATTTGCAACAGGGTTTCATCATCTTTCACCAGTTTTTCTTTGCCGTTAATAATCGTCTCATAAAGGGCATCATAATAGCGGGCATAATCACCTTGTTCAGTGACAACTTTTTCTTCGTGATATACACCTGCGTCATCCATCCAGGTTAGCACACCGTAATCTTCCGGGGTGTCCTGACCAAAATCGGCGTTATCAGGCATATAAAAGAGCTTGAGGTGATGTTCCTGCTTATCCTTACTGTGTTTAATAAACATCCCTTTCTTGCCGTAAGCCACAAAACTCGGGCGCTCTTTGATGCGGAAATAGCTCGATTTTACCGAGACTTTTAATGCACCGTAGAACATATCCACATCGAAGTAATCGTTCATGCGTCCGTCGCCCAACAGCTGGCGCACATCGTAATTAACATGGTCCGGTGCACCAAAGTATGAAATCACCTGGTCGAGGGTGTGGCAACCGTGGCCATACAGGTAGGAGTTAATGGCACTGAATTCGTTGACCGACTCCGGAATGTAAGGGCGGTAATAGTCATAGTGCATCTCTACTTCGAGTAAATCACCGAGCTTGCCCGATTCAATCACCTTCTGGGTAGTCAGAAAATCGCTGTCGAAACGGCGATTCTGATAACACTGCACCATTAATCCTTTTTCTTTTGCCAGACTATATAAGGTTTCGGCCTCTTGACTCGTCTGGGTAAAGGGCTTTTCTACCACGCAGTGTTTTCCGGCCTGTAATACCTTAAGCGCAAATTCATAATGCAAGGCGGCCGGGGTACTGACCACCACCACCTGTATTTCCGGATCACCCAATAACACATCCAGATTGTTGGTATAGGTGATGTTCGGTAATTTATCCCAACTATCACGATTTGCCGTGGCGGAATAAATGGTTTTTGTGGTTATTTTATTCGCGCGAGACAGAATAAACGGCAGGTGATAGCGATTAGCACTTTTGCCATTGCCGATAAAACCAAGGATTAATTTCGTTGTCACTGTTTCACTCCACAATCAGCTGTTTTTTACCCATTTCAATCATCTGAGCCGCCAGGGTGCTTACGTCAAGCTGGCGTGCTGCAGTCTGATAATCCAGGGTGTCGATAATGCGAATAAACGCGAGGAATTCATAAAGCAAGCGATGCTCACGACGGTCAAACGCAAATTGCGCGCTGTCACCGTTATTCAGTGCCATCTCGAAACCTGTCATCTGGTTGACCGGCAGGGTGATTTGCATATTCCCCTTATCTCCCTGAATCAACGAGGTGGTCGGCGCTTTACAATCTTTAGCGCCAATACAGACGCATTTGAAATCACCATAATCGAGTACCATCATCCCGCTGGTATCAATATTGTTATGCATATTGGCGAAGTAATTAACCGCTTGCGGCTCACCAAACAATCCGGCGACAAAATGGAGGTTGTAGACATTAATGTCCATCAGCGCCCCACCGCCTTTTTTGACATCAAAAGCCGGGTGCACAATGCCCGCCATAAAGTCATCATAACGCGATGAGTATTGGCTGTAGTTCAGAGTCACCAGCTTGATTTTTCCAATACGGGACAGCTGCGACTGAAGCGATAAATAGGCCGGAAGGTAATGAATATTCATTGCTTCCAGCATGATAACGTTTTGTCCTGTTGCCAGATTCTTCAGCGTGTTCAGTTCTTCCACGCTGGTGGTAATCGGCTTTTCAATAATAACGTGCTTACCTTTTTGCAGTGCCTGGCTGGCAAACGGGAAATGCAAATGGTTTGGTAATGCCACGTAAATTGTGTCGACGTCGCTGTCCAGCATGGCCTGATAATCAAAATAAATATCATCGATGTGGTAACGGGCTGCCAGCTCGCGCGTTTCCTCTTCCGTTTGTGGCGTGCCTAAAATCGCCAGACCGCTAAAAGGCAGTTTATGAACCGTCGAAAGCAAATCTTTAACGATCATGCCGGTGCCAAGAATGCCTAATTTCATGTTCCACCTCGTCGTGCCACCCGCCGCAATGCAGGTGGCATTGTTTTAAATCACACCTGAATACTTACAGCTCTGCGCCATTGGAATGGATAACGTTCTGATACCAGTAAAACGATTTTTTCTTGTAGCGAGCCAGTGAACCTTTACCATCGTCATTGCGATCGACGTAAATAAACCCGTAGCGTTTAGAAAGTTGCGCGGTGGACGCGCTAACCAGATCGATACAGCCCCAGGTGGTATATCCCATCACCGGCACACCGTCCTTAATGGCTTCATGCACCTGTTCCAGATGTTCACGCAAATACTGGATGCGGTAATCGTCATTGACCGTAGGTTCGCCCACGCCGTCGGTAATTAATACATCTTTCGCGCCCAGACCGTTCTCCACAATAAACAGTGGGAGCTGATAGCGGTCATAGTATTTGTTTAAGATGTAGCGCAACCCCTGTGGGTCAATTTGCCAGCCCCACTCACTGGCGGCTAAATGCGGATTTTTCACCCCCCCCATCAAATTGCCGGTAGCACCATCCACGTTAGTTTGCTCAGTTTCGCAGGTGCTGAAGTAATAACTGAATGAGAGGAAATCGACGGTATGCGTCAACGTCTGCGCATCATCTTCTTCCATCTGCAGGTTAATACCATGCTCGCGGAAATAACGCTGCATATAGCCGGGGTAATAGCCACGTACGTGAACATCGGCAAAGAAATCATTCATATGATCGGCATGCATGCAGGCAATCACGTCATCAGGATTTGGTGTTAACGGGTAAATCGGCAGGCTTAATACCATGCAGCCAAATTTCGCCTGCGGCATGATCTGCCGGCCAATTTTGGTGGCGAGTGCGCTGGCCACCAATTCGTGATGCACCGCCTGATATAAATCCTGCTGACTCAGTTCATTCTTAGGCGTGAAGATGCCGCCGCTCATCAGGGG
Source organism: Pantoea sp. B65 (assembly GCF_047308185.1). NCBI lineage: Bacteria > Pseudomonadati > Pseudomonadota > Gammaproteobacteria > Enterobacterales > Erwiniaceae > Pantoea > Pantoea sp. B65. Next base: position 344,548 of record NZ_JAHXPU010000039.1, on the reverse strand, counting down.
ATGATGCAGCACGGAGTTAATTTCATTAAAAGTGAGCCAGTATTTCACCTTGTGCTGATAACGGGTAAATACCGTCGTGGCATAGCGAGCATAAAAGTCAATCAGTGCCCGGTTTGCCCAGCCGTTATATTCTTTGGTCAAATGCAGCGGCGTTTCGTAATGCGATAGCGTAACCAGTGGCTCAATGCCGTATTTATGACACTCATCAAAGAGGGCGTCATAAAAGGCAAGACCCGCTTCATTCGGGGTTTGTTCGTCGCCATGAGGAAAGATGCGTGACCAGGCAATGGAAGTACGAAAAACCTTAAAACCCATCTCAGCAAAGAGCTTAATATCCTCTTTATAACGGTGATAAAAATCGATCCCTGCAAGCTTCAGGTTATTGTCGGTTGGTTGCGCCGTCATCGGCCCCATTACCCCTTGCGGAGTAACATCCTGAATACTCGGCCCTTTACCGTCTATATTCCAGGCACCTTCGCATTGGTTAGCCGCAACCGCGCCGCCCCACAAAAAATCACGAGGAAATGTCATTATTTACTCCAGTAAAAGAGGGTTAGCGCTGTAGCTGGCGCTGTAAGTCGATGATTTCCGCAATCAATTCGCGGGCCAGCATTGAGGTCATGATGTGGTCCTGCGCGTGCACCAGCACCAGATTGACCTGCACTTTGCCGCAGCCTTCGTCCAGACCGATCAGCATAGTCTGGACATCGTGGGCGCGTTTCGACGCCTCAGTGGAAGCAGCAAGTTTTGCATCAACCAGCTCCCACTCACCGCGTTTGGCGGCACGCAGGGCTTCCATCGCATAGCTGCGCGATTCCCCGGCGTTGATAATCAACTCCATGACCGTTGATTCCATATCCATGTTTTGTCTCCACTCAATAAAAGAAGGCGGAACAGACGGCTTATGCCGTGGCCATTTCCTGCTCACGTTCTTGCTCAAGAAGCTGCTTTTCATAAATTTTGAAGAAAGGCAGGTAGATGAAGATGTCGATAACAATCAGCGCGATAACCAGCAACGTATTGTTCATGGCCCAGCCTGCACCCCATGCGGCGCCAACCGGTGCGGGCGTGGTCCAGGGAACCAGAGAGATGACATTGGCAATCAGACCGCTGGTGGTGGCAAACCAGGCAATGATTGCATTCACCACCGGGGCGATGATGAAAGGAATAAATAGCACCGGGTTCATCACCACCGGGCTACCAAAGATGACCGGCTCGTTGATGTTGAAGCAGACCGGTACCACCGACAGCTTGCCGATGGCTCTGAGGTGTACCGCTTTACTGCGCATGTAGAGGATAACCAGCGCCAGCGTGGCACCCGATCCGCCGAGGTTGATAAAGAAGGCCCAAAACGCCTCCGCAAAGATATGTGGGATGGGCAAACCGTTGGCCAGCGCCGTCTGGTTTAGTCCGAGATTAATCAGGTAGAATGGTTGCAGGATGCCGCCGACAATCGCCCCGCCGTTGATGCCAGAGAACCACAAAACCTGGCAGAGTAAGACCGCAATCAGCACCGCTGGCAGAGAGTCCGCCGCAGAAATCAGCGGGGTAAAGGCGGTCATGATTATTTCAGGTAACAGCATGCCGAACTGGTGTTGTAACACCACGTTCAACGGGTAGATGGTGCAGATAATGACAATCGCCGGGATCAAAAGGTTGAATGAGTGGCGAATTTTATCCGGCACTTGTTCTGGCAGCTTGATACCAATGTTGTATAGCTTCAGAATGCGGACCAACTCAACACAGAAAATCCCCACCAGAATCGCGGTAAAAATACCCGATCCGCCGAGGAAGGCCGCCGGCAGCGAACCCTCTTTGTAGGGCGAAGTGATCAGGAGGAAGGTCATCAGCGACAGCATGGCGCAGGAGAACGCATCCAGCTTGTACGTTTGTGCCAGGTTGTAAGCTATCCCCGCACTGATATAGCAGGCCATAATCCCCATCGTCATATGAAAGGGGGTCATGATTTCGTTGAAATACTGCTGGGAAACGGATAACCAAAGTTTGCCAATAAAGAAGGTGGTATCCGGTGCAAAAGGCGGAAAAGCAAAAATAAGTAAAAAAGAGCCCACGATCATAAAAGGCATCGCGCCAATAAAACCGTCGCGAACCGCCATAATATGACGCTGGGTTCCGGCAACGGCGGCAACGGGCGTAATTTTATTTTCGATAAAATTAAAAAAAGCGTTCGACATGATATTACCCTGTAAAATTATTGCACTGGGTTAGTTTGAGAATCCTGAATCATCTTCAGAGCATCATTAAGGATTTTCTCACCTTTAAGCATGCCGTAATCCATATTACTGATGATGGCTATCGGCTTTCCTTCACGTTGAGCAATCGCCTTAAACTCTTCGAATTTATATTTGATTTGCGGCCCCATCAGACAGCAATCAAAATGCGAGATGGTCGATTCAAACTCTTCCATCGCCACAGCAATAATTTCAGCCTCAATACCTTTGGCACTGGCAGCCTGTTTCATTTTATTCACCACAATGCTGGTTGACATACCGGCAGCGCAGCAGAGAAAAATTTTGTTCATTTTCAGCCCTCTTTATAAAAATAGTGTGTAACTCTGGTCCGGCATTTCATTCGGTCACGTACCATGGACTGGTGGCTATCGTTCGCCTGGTCATTTCGTTCCTGGAATGAAATCTGCCAGAAAGTGTTCTTTTCATTTGACGGGTGCATGCTCTCAGTACTGGTCACAGGATTCCGTGACCCGAATCTCAAAAAGAATCAAATCACTTACAAATCATTATATTTATGTGATATGCATCACTTAATTTTAAGTATATAGATTGCTTTTTATACACAAAATGGATGTTAATGCATTTTAACAAACAATTCAGTAAGTGTTTTTAAGCGATTAAAAGTTAACAATAAGGAGTAAGTTCTCCTTCCATGGGGACGTACCCGGTCGGTCATGAAGCCGTGTACGCAAGCTACGTTTTCAGCTAACATGGCCTGGTTATCCTTACTCAGAAGACTGGAAGACGTAATGACGCAAGAAGAACGCTTGATCGAGTTAGAGGAATTAATAAAAAATCAGGGTAAAGTAACTCTCGATTACATCTGTCAGCAGTATAATATTTCATCGGATTCTGCACGTCGGGATTTAGTCAAACTGACACAACTTCCGCATATATTGCGTATTCGCGGTGGAGCTATTCTGGCAGAAAAGCGTATCGAATTGCCTTATGTTCAGCGTGCACAATACAGTGCGGAAAAAACATTACTTTCTGCCTGTGCGGCGAAAACCATTAATGAAAAAGAGATCCTGTTTATTGATGCCGGTACGACATCTGCCGCCCTCGCCCGCCAGCTTCCGTCACCGGTTAGTGTCATTACCAACTCCATTGAAGTGTTGGGCGAGATCATTGGAAATAAAGGGATTAGTATTTCAGTACTGGGTGGTAATTTTGATGACTATTCGCACGCAATATTAGGTAATACCGCACTGGAGCAAATTAATCGCTATTATGCGGACAAAGCATTTATTGGCGTTAGTGCATTATCGGAAAGTGGTATCACCACAGATACAGAACTCGATGCACTGCAAAAAGTCGCCATGGCGAAACAGTCAAAAAAAGTGATTTGTATTGCAACCTTCGCCAAATTTAATCTACAACTGATGTATCAATCCTGTAGCTGGTCGGATATCGACCATATCATCACGGATAAAACGCCACCAAAAAACATCCTCAAGCTGATCGAAGAGAACGATGTTGAATTGGTAGTAGTGGATACCAAGAGAATAGATGCTGATGCGTAAGGCTGAGATTTTTGGTAGTGAGTCTGCTCGTTGCAGACGTCCGGGCTTATGAGATAGTGCAGTTCGGCGGTAAGCTTCGTCAGCATCCGGGAAAACTGGTTAAGATCAGCTTCGGTTTTAAGGCCTTTAGCCAGTTCTGCCGCATGGGCTTTGAGTGTCTTTTCGTCCATCATTTGCCTGTCTCCATTGCTGGAATGAACATATCAAAAACAGGCAGATACACAATTTAAATTACAGCCTCATTATAGCCTCTGCCAGGTTCGCACTGGCACTGCCAAATTGAAACGTATCGCCGCTCTCCTTCATCATGAAACGACCCACGTTCTGTGTGTTTTTATAGTAAGGGTCAACGACAGTGTAACGGATTAACAACGCGCTGTGCTCAACGGTAAAACCTGGGCTCAGTATGTATTCATTATTTTTCCTCTGGCTATCAGATCTTAATGCTATTTGATCTCCATCAACTGATAAGTATGATGAATTAATAAAATCATCATACTCATTTGGTTGTATCTCTCTTCTATAAGGTCGCTGTTTTGTCCAGACTACGCCGTTCGTTTTGGTTGCTGTTTTCTCTTGCCTCTTTTTTTGCAAATGCCCATCCACTGGATGAAATAACCACCGCATGGCCTGTTAACGTGGGTCCACTCAACCCTCATCTTTACACGCCAAACCAAATGTTCGCCCAGAGCATGGTCTATGAGCCGCTGGTGAAATACCAGGCGGACGGCTCGGTGAAACCCTGGCTGGCGAAAAGCTGGACCCACTCGGCGGATGGCAAAACCTGGACCTTTACCCTGCGCGATGATGTGAAATTTTCCAACGGCGAAGCGTTTGACGCTCATGCCGCGGCAGAGAACTTCCGCGTGGTGCTGGATAATCGCCAGCGCCACGCCTGGCTGGAGCTGGTCAATCAGCTAGTCGATGCCAAAGCGCTCGACCAAAATCAGCTGCAAATCACCCTGAAAAGCGCCTACTACCCGTTCCTGCAAGAGCTGGCGCTGCCGCGTCCTTTCCGCTTTATCGCCCCATCGCAGTTTAAAGACAATGAGACCATGCATGGTATTAAAGCGCCGATTGGCACCGGTCCGTGGATATTAAAAGAATCTAAGCTCAATCAATACGATGTGCTGGTACGTAACGATCACTACTGGGGTGAAAAACCGCAGATTCAAAAGATTACGGTCAAGGTGATCCCGGACGCGACCACCCGCGCCGTCGCTTTTGAAACCGGCGACATCAACCTGCTGTATGGCAATGAAGGGCTGCTGCCGCTCGACACCTTTGCCCGTTTCAGCCACAACCCGGCATACCGTACCCAGCTTTCCCGGCCGATAGAGACGGTAATGCTGGCGCTCAACTCCGCAAAAGCGCCAACCAACGAGTTAGCCGTACGTGAAGCGCTGAACTATGCGGTGAACAAAAAAACGCTTATCGATACTGCCCTGTACGGCACCCAGCAGCTCGCCGATACGTTGTTCGCCCCCACCGTCCCTTACGCCAATATTGGCCTGAAGCCGCGCCAGTATGACCCGCAGCAGGCAAAAACATTGCTGGAAAAGGCAGGCTGGACGCTGCCTGCCGGGAAAGATATCCGTGAGAAAAACGGTCAGCCGCTGCGCATTGAACTGTCGTTTATTGGTACCGACGCGCTGAGCAAATCGATGGCGGAAATCATCCAGGCGGATATGCGTCAGACTGGCGTGGATGTGGCGTTAGTCGGCGAAGAAGAGAGCAGCATTTATGCCCGCCAGCGCGACGGTCGATTTGGCATGATTTTCAACCGCACCTGGGGCGCGCCGTACGATCCGCACGCCTTTATGAGTTCGATGCGCGTCCCGTCGCACGCCGATTTTCAGGCGCAGCAAGGTCTGGCTGACAAACCGTTGATTGATAAAGAAATTGGTGAAGTGCTGGAAACCACTGACGAAACGCAGCGTCAGGCGTTGTACCGCGACATTCTGACGCGACTGCACAATGACGCGGTCTACCTGCCCATCAGCTATGTCTCCATGATGGTGGTTGCCAGACCGGAGCTGGGCGTAATCCCTTACGCGCCAATTGCGTCTGACATTCCGTTTGAACAGATTAAGCCGGTGAAACCCTGATGTTGCGTTACGCGTTGCGGCGCATGGCGCTGCTGGTGCCGATGATTTTCGCCGCCTCGGTGATTATCTTCCTGATGCTGCGCCACGGGACCGGCGACCCGGCGCTCGACTATTTACGCTTGTCGAACCTGCCGCCGACGACGGAGATGGTGGCTTCCACCCGTGTGATGCTGGGGCTGGATCAGCCGCTTGTCATGCAATACGGCACCTGGCTGTGGAAGGCGCTGCATCTGGACTTTGGCATCTCGTTCGCCACCCAGCGCCCGGTGCTGGATGACGTGCTGAACTTCCTGCCCGCCACGCTACTGCTGGCGGGCGCCGCGCTGGTGCTGATCCTGCTCACCTCCGTGCCGCTGGGTATCTGGGCGGCGCGCCATCGCGATCGTCTGCCGGATTTCGCCGTGCGGGTTATCGCCTTCCTCGGCGTGTCGATGCCCAACTTCTGGCTCGCGTTTCTGCTGGTGATGTTTTTCTCGGTCTACCTGCAATGGCTACCTGCGATGGGCTATGGTGGCTGGCAACACATCATTCTGCCCGCAGTGTCGATAGCCTTTATGTCGCTGGCGATTAACGCCCGTCTGCTGCGCGCCAGCATGCTGGACGTTGCCGGGCAACGTCATGTGACCTGGGCGCGACTGCGCGGCCTGAACGAGAAGCAAACCGAACGCCGTCATATTTTACGTAACGCCTCGCTGCCGATGATCACCGCCGTGGGGATGCATATCGGCGAACTGATCGGCGGAACCATGATTATCGAGAATATCTTTGCCTGGCCAGGCGTCGGTCGTTATGCCGTTTCGGCGATATTTAACCGCGATTACCCGGTTATTCAGTGCTTTACCCTGATGATGGTGATTGTTTTTGTGGTCTGTAACCTGATTGTTGACCTGTTAAACGCCGCCCTGGATCCGCGTATTCGCCGCTATGAAGGAGCGCATTCGTGAACTTTTTCCTCTCTTCACGCTGGTCTGTTCGCTTAGCGTTGGTCATCATCGCCCTGCTGGCGGTGATTGCGCTCACCAGCCAGTGGTGGCTGCCGTATGACCCACAGACCATTGATTTACCGTCGCGCCTGCTGGCCCCTGACAGCCAGCACTGGCTGGGCACCGACCATTTGGGCCGCGACATTTTCTCGCGCCTGCTGGCGGCAACCCGCGTTTCGCTTGGTTCGGTGATGGCCTGCCTGCTGCTGGTACTGGCGCTGGGACTCATCGTCGGCGGCAGCGCGGGTCTTATCGGCGGTCGTGTCGATCAGGTCACCATGCGCGTCGCGGATATGTTTATGACCTTTCCGACGTCGATCCTCTCTTTTTTTATGGTCGGCGTATTGGGAACCGGGCTGACTAACGTGATTATCGCCATCGCCCTGTCGCACTGGGCATGGTATGCGCGGATGGTGAGAAGCCTGGTGATCTCCCTGCGCCAGCGCGAGTTTGTGCTTGCCTCCCGGCTTTCCGGCGCGGGTCATATTCGGGTGTTTATCGACCATCTGGCCGGCGCGGCGATCCCGTCGCTGCTGGTGCTGGCGACGCTGGATATTGGTCATATGATGCTGCACGTCGCCGGGATGTCGTTCCTCGGTCTGGGCGTCACCGCGCCAACCGCCGAATGGGGCGTGATGATTAACGACGCGCGCCAATATATCTGGACCCAGCCGCTGCAAATGTTCTGGCCGGGGCTGGCGCTGTTTATCACCGTCATGGCCTTCAATATGGTGGGTGACGCGCTGCGCGATCACCTCGATCCTCATCTGGTCACGGAGCATGCCCACTGATGCCGCAACAGATTGAACTGCAAAACATTGCCCTGCGCGCCGAGCGCCCGTTGGTGCATGGCGTCTCTTTGACGCTTAAACGTGGACGCGTGCTGGCGCTGGTTGGTGGCAGCGGCAGCGGCAAATCGCTGACCTGCGCGGCGGCGCTGGGCATTCTGCCCTCAGGCGTACACCAGACGGCGGGAGCCATTCTTGCGGATGGCAAACCGGTTTCACCGTGCTCTCTGCGCGGCGTGAAAATCGCCACCATCATGCAGAATCCGCGCAGCGCCTTTAATCCGCTGCGGACAATGGCCGATCATGCGCGGGAAACCTGCCGCGCATTAGGTAAACCGTCTGACGACGCCACGCTCATCGCCACGCTCGAAGCCGTTGGACTGGAGCAGGCGCAGCGCGTTTTGCAGCTTTATCCGTTCGAGATGAGCGGTGGCATGCTGCAACGCATGATGATTGCCATGGCATTGCTGTGCGATGCGCCGTTTATCGTCGCCGATGAACCCACCACCGATCTGGACGTGGTGGCCCAGGCGCGGATTCTCGACCTGCTGGAAAATATTATGCAAAACCGTGCGCCGGGAATGCTGCTGGTGACGCACGATATGGGCGTGGTCGCGCGGCTGGCGGATGATGTGGCGGTGATGGTTCACGGTAGCATTGTGGAACAGGGCGACGTCGAAACGTTGTTTCGCGCACCACTGCACACCGTCACCCGTAATCTGGTGGCGGCGCATCTCGCCCTGTACGGTATGGAGCTGGCATCATGACATTACTCAGCGTCTCTGAGATCACCCACCAATATACGGGTTCAGAGGTATTAAAAGCCGTCTCTTTTGTGCTGAAAAGCGGTGAAACCGTCGCCCTGCTGGGACGTAGCGGCTGTGGAAAAAGCACGCTGGCGCGCCTGCTCGTCGGGCTGGAATCGCCAACGGAAGGCAGCGTTTGCTGGCGGGGCGAGCCGCTCTCACGACTGAACCGCGCAAAACGAAAGGCGTTTCGCCGGGATATTCAGATGATGTTTCAGGACTCCATCAGCGCGGTTAACCCGCGTAAAACCGTGCGAGAAATTCTACGCGAGCCGATGCACCATCTGCTGTCGCTGACCAAATCAGAGCAACTGACGCGGGCCAGCGAAATGCTCCATGCCGTGGATCTCGACGACAGCATACTCGACAAGCGCCCGCCACAGTTGAGCGGCGGGCAGCTCCAACGTGTTTGCCTGGCGCGAGCGCTGGCGGTAGAACCGAAACTTCTGATCCTCGATGAAGCGGTCTCAAACCTTGACCTTGTCCTCCAGGCAGGCGTGATCCGTCTGCTCAAAAAACTGCAGCAGCAGTTTGGCACCGCTTGTCTGTTTATCACTCACGATTTACGCCTGGTCGAGCGCTTTTGTCACCGGGTGATGGTCATGGATGAGGGACAGATCGTCGAGACGCAAACCGTGGGCGATACATTAACCTTTTCCTCTGACGCCGGACGTATGTTACAAAATGCGGTACTTCCCGCATTCCCTGTGCGCCGTAGCGCGACAAAAAAGGTTTAAATCAGATGCAACGTGTCACTATCACTCTCGATGACGATTTACTGGAAACGCTGGACAGCCTGAGCCAGCGCCGTGGCTACAATAACCGTTCCGAAGCAATCCGCGATATTCTGCGCGGTGCGCTGGCTCAGGAAACCACGCAGGAACACGGCACTCAGGGCTTTGCGGTGCTCTCGTATGTTTACGAGCATGAGAAACGCGATCTGGCCAGCCGGATCGTCTCCACCCAGCATCATCATCACGATTTATCCGTCGCCACGCTGCACGTACATATCAACCATGACGACTGTCTGGAAATTGCCGTGCTGAAAGGCGATATGGGTAATGTTCAGCATTTTGCCGATAATGTGATTTCCCAGCGCGGCGTGCGCCACGGTCATTTACAGTGTTTGCCTGAAATAAAATGAACATTACATCGCCGCATCATAGCTTCTGTGAATGAACCCGCCACCAACGATATTTTATGTAGAAAGCTGCCAGGACACCTCTCAAAATACTTGCGGTTCATAACGTCCGTTTCGGGCGGTGAGTTCAACCGATGGATGCAACACACTGATTGAACCGCGCGGTATATTTCATTTGGCGCCGCCTAAATCGCGATCGCTCTCTGTACCTTTCAGCATTAGCGTAGTTTCTTCAACGCGCAGGAAGCGTCCGGAATCCTCTATTTCTGCGAACATATACACCTCCATAACAACCTCTGCTCCGTCGCGCTTGCTACACTGAACGCGGTGCCGGGTGGCGTAGAGATTCCCACTGCGCAGTTCGTCGAGCACTTCGATTCTCGCGAAAGTACAGATTTCCCGAAGTTTACGTGCGTGATGAGCAAACCCTTCGCGATCTTCCCAGCAGCCATTGGTGCGCTGCCGATAATTGGGACTAAAGTAGCGATCAAGTGTCTTTTCCAGTGACAGTTCCTGCTGATTGATCACCTCATCCAAAACGATATCGATACTGATGGTTTGCATATGTTGTTCTCACTGAATGAATGTTGTGAGCATTTTACATTCGACTGAATGGCGTCGGTACGGTATAAACGACAATCAATACTCTTTAAACGCCAAATATGATTGACCCCCTGATTCCATTATCGCTGGCCTCCTCTGCTGAAGAACCGGGTTTATTGGTCGTGATACGTCAGTCAGATGTGATACGGGAAACGCCCCGTCATCATCATGCTCGTGGACAGTTGCTCGGAGCCGAACGTGGACTGCTGACGGTCGATGCCGGGAATTGTCGTTGGGTGGTGCCTGCGACACATGCAGTCTGGATACCACCTGCTATACCGCACGGTTTATGTTCGCATGGCCCTTACTCTGGTTGGAGTGTTTATGTCGCCGCCTCAGCCTGCGATGAATTACCCAACAAACCCTGTATTCTCCCGATTACCGGTCTGCTGCGCGAGGCTGTAACCCGAGCGGCAACCTGGAAAGAGGCGCTTCTTACTGCATCGCAGACACGCCTGGCTGGCGTCATCCTCGACGAGATCCGGTCGCTTCCCGAGGCGAACCTCGGCCTGTCAATGCCGCGGGATGACAGACTCCTCAGGATCGCGCGAGCGCTATCAGAACGACCAGACGATGGCCGCAGACTGGAGGCCTGGGCAGCCTGGGTCGGGATATCACCACGCACGCTCACGCGGCGATTCAGTGCTGAAACCGGGTTTAGCTTCACCGAATGGCGACAGCGCGTGCGGTTGCTCAGGGCGCTGGAACTTCTGGCTGCAGGCAAGTCAGTGACGACAATTGCGCTGGATCTGGGTTACGAAAATGTAAGCGCTTTCATTGCCTTATTTCGCCGTGTATTTGGCTCGACGCCGGGACGGTATAAATTTTGAGGCGCGGCAATACGCCGGTGCCTGATAATCTCATCGTCGCTGCTCATTGTGACATTCGCCAGCGGAAAATCAGAACACCACTTCCGCCTGTACGCCGAAGCTAATCTGATAGTCTTTACCATCATTAAAGGTGGTAGTGTCGATCTGGTTTTCCAGCGCTCTCAGATACGTAGTATATAAACGGATTTCCGGACGTGAATTGAGAATGCTGGTATCTACCTTAAATACCTGCGCCAGCGTCACTTTATAACCGGATTCATCAAAGCTGAGATTATTTGCGCGGTTCTGCTGGTTAAAGTAACCCAGTTCCAGCGCGGTCTGCATATTACGGTTCCAGATCCACGACGGGCGGATCGCCGCACGTGCGGTTTCAAAATCGGTGTGCGCGCCAGTATAGGTGGAATAGAGATCGTAGCCACGACCGTACACCAGGGCATGCGCCATAATGATCTTATCGCTCAGGTAAAACTCTCCCTGGCTCACCAACCGCCAGCCGACGCCGCCGCTGTGAATTCCGTAATACGAACTGTTGTAATCGAAGTCCGGATTGGCGCTGGAGATATTCATAAACTGGCTGGCCAGCGAATTATCGGCCACCTGCAGCGTCAGTTCATTGGTCCCGTTGAGCAGCGGATTACGCAAAATCGCCTGGCCCAGCCAGGAGGATTTTACCTGGTAGTAATCGTTATCCGCCTGCGCTTGTTTTTGTTCGTCGGTCTGATTGGCGAAGGCATATTTCGCCCCCAGCTCCAGCGTAACATCGTCAGTTATTGGCAGATTTTTGTAGCGAACCTCGGCGATATTAACGTTGACTTGGGTCGTATCGCTGCAGCCTGAAGAACCAGCCGCGCACACCGTGCTGTAGTTATCAATGTCGTTGCGCGTCAGCGCCATACTCAGTGAGCCCAGCGGCAGCGTCCAGTTTTCTATCCCGATGCCAGCGCCGGAGAGCGTGCGGTTGCTTTTCCAATCCAGCTGCTGAATTTCATACTGCGGCAGCGTGTGTTTACCGATCCACACCGATGCTTCCGGCGCAAATGGCAGCAGGCCGTTGCCTTCCACATACAGTTTGCTGAGTTTCCCCATTCCGCCACCGGACATCCCCTTCTCAAAGGATTCATTACTCTGGGTCAGACCTAAGTCACCTTCAAACTGCACGTTGGCCCAGATTGATTTATCGCCTTCACGCCATGCGCGTTTTTTTAGCGACAAATTATACCAGCCGTCATATTCATTACCGAAACGCCCCAGTGAACCCACCCCCCAGGATTTCGGCCCGCCGTTGGTTGTGCTGGCCCAGCCGGAACGGAAATAGCCGGAATATTTAAACCCGCTATCATCCTGCACATATTTGCTGATTTTTTTCAACGTGTCGGGCGACAGCTCCGGCTGCGCAGCCGGGGCGACAGAGGCAGACAGCGCCGCAGGCGAGGCGGATGCGGTCGGAGCCGCAGCGGCGATAGTTTGCTGCTGCGCCAGCTCTTTATCCTCATAGGCCTGCAGTTTCTGCTGGGTAGCGCGTAGTTGAGCTTCCAGCATTTCCATACGCTGTTCCAGCGTTAACTTTTGCGCCAAAACTTCACCACTGACGGCATAACAAGATAATAATGCCGCCGCGATAATAGTTTTTTTATAATTTTGTTTGTTCGCTTTCATCATTCCTCCTGGATATTGCATCCCCGCAAAAAAAAGACCCGCAGCCAGCGAAATATAACTTTCGCTGGTTGCAGGTCTCGCCTGAATTAAATCAGTCACGTCCTGAAGGGATAGATCAATTAAACTATCAACGTCGTTTTATTTACTGCAACGATAACCACGCTCGCCGCAACTGACTTTATTTATACAGCTTTATTTACAGAGACAGCGCCATCACCGGTTCGCCAAAGCGAGAATGCGGTTTATCGCTGATATGCAGTTCACGCCACGCTTCGCTATTGGTAACAATCACCGGCGTCACCGTGTCATAACCTGCATTCTTAATCTCGTCGAGATCAAACGTTAACAAGAGCTGCCCCTTTTTCACCGCCTCACCCTCTTTCACCTGCATATGGAAATACTGCCCCTCCAGCTGAACGGTATTAATGCCCACGTGGATCAATATTTCCGCACCGCCGGTGGAACTGATGCCGATGGCATGACCGCTGGCGAAGGTGCTGGCGATATGACCATCAACCGGCGCATAAACCCGTCCTTCATCCGGCACAATGGCGAAGCCCTGTCCGACAATTCCCGATGAAAAAACGTTGTCATCTACCGCCGTCAGCGGGATCACCGTGCCGGAAATCGGCGCGACAATCTGCTCGTCCCCCACCTGCGCGGCGTTTGCCGCCGTCGTTTCGCCGGTCAGGGTGCGTTTTTCCCCTGGTGTGGGCGCAGAAGGTGTGGACCGGGGGGCGGACTGCAGCGCGGGGTCATCAAATCCAACCAGCAGCGTCAGTGCCAGACTGGCGACAAATGCCACGATGCAGCCGATAATAAAGCCGATAAAGCCTTCGCCGTAGAAGATAGGCAGGGTCAGCAGCCCCGGCATGCCCATTGAAATCGCCGAACTTTTGGCATAGCCGGCAATGGCCCCGCCAAACCCGGCGGCGATTACCGCACAGATAAACGGTTTTTTCAGTTTCAGCGTCACGCCGTAAACGCCCGGCTCGGTGATGCCGAATAACGAGGCAATAAAGCTACTTCCCGCCAGCGCTTTCAGCTTTTTATCTTTTGTGCGCAGCATCACGGCCAGCAGGGCACCGGACTGAGCAAATACCGACGGACTGGACGCCGCCTTCAGGTAGCTATGGCCCATCACCGAGATGTCGTTGATAAATACCGTCACGAAGCCCCAGTGTACGCCGAAAATCACCAACACCTGCCAGGCTGCAGCCATCAGCGCACTGGCAATAATCGGGTTGACGCTATAAATGGTGACAAACAGCGAAGCAATAAACTCACTGACCGAGACACCAATCGGCCCAATGGTCATTAACGTCAGCGGCACCATCAGCGTTAACAGGAAGAACGGCGTCAGAATATTACGCACGCTTTCGTGAATATGACGGTTAAGGAAGCGTTCAAATATCGACATCAGCCAGACGCTGAAAATAATCGGGATCACCGTACCGGTATATTTCATCATCATCACCGGCAGGCCGAAGAAGGTTACCGGATTACCCGCAGTAAATAACTGCTGAATGCTGGGATAAATCAACGCCCCGGCGACCGAGACCGCGACAAAAATATTGGTTTCAAATTTACGTGCCGAAGTAATTGCCAGCAGCATCGGCAGAAAATAGAACAGACTATCTGATGCCGCATGTAAAATAATATAGGTACTTTCGACGTTGGTCATCCAGCCTGCCGCCAGCACAATTGCCAGCGCGCCTTTTAATACCCCGGCGGCGGCCATCGCCCCCAGCAGCGGGGTGAATATCCCCGCCACCAGATCGATCAGTCGCCCCAGTAGCAAAGCACTGTTTTTCTGCCCGGGCGCCACTTGTTTGGCTTTATTATCGTCCAGCAGCCCGGAAATCGCGCCAATAGCGCGAAAGACGTCCGGCACCCGGTTACCAATCACCACTTGCAGCTGGCCGGAACCTTTGACCACGGTAATAACGCCGTCCAGCGCTTCCAGTTCCGCCTGGTTGACCTTGCTGTTGTCGATAATTTTAAAGCGCAGCCGGGTGGCGCAATGCACCAGTGCGGCAACGTTGTTCTCCCCACCCACCAGCTTAAGAATATTTCCTGCCAGCACTTCAGTATTCATGATGATAATTCCCGTTTTACATACAGCAGTAATTGCCAGTGCATTATGCGATCGTTGCCTGTATCCGCTGGCCAGCAGGAAAAAAAGCAAAAAAAAACCTGGATAAAGCAGTGTGAGAAAACACACTGCTTTATCCAGGTTTCGCCCAGATAATTCTGGTCACGTCCTGACGAACGCCTCTTTTTTAACAATACTGATGGGGAAACGCCACCGAAATATTCATTTTTGTGAAAATCATCACTAAATTTTAATTTCGCAGCGGGAATAAAACCGCTAAATACTGTGCCTGCGTCACATTTATCAAGAATACTGATTGCTCCTGCTCCCCCCTGTTCTTATAACTACCCCCACAGGACGTTACATGATTTATTGGCGAAACCTGCTTTCTGTTGCTACCCGGCAACGGAAAGCAGGTTTTTTTGTTTTTGGCGATCCCCATCAGAGAAAATATTATGGTCCGGTTAAACCCATT
Organism: Pantoea sp. B65; assembly: GCF_047308185.1. NCBI lineage: Bacteria > Pseudomonadati > Pseudomonadota > Gammaproteobacteria > Enterobacterales > Erwiniaceae > Pantoea > Pantoea sp. B65. The sequence goes on along the minus strand of NZ_JAHXPU010000039.1, from coordinate 329,288 downwards.
ACTCAGCGCGCTGCTCGCGTGTACCCTTACCAGCGCCTGCGCCCTCGCCGCCCCGGCACAGCCGGAGCAGGAGAAAACGCGGATTCTGATTTTGTCCGACATTGGCAATGAGCCTGACGACTCGCAGTCGCTGGTACGCTTCCTGGTATACAGCAATGAGTTCAACGTTGAGGGGCTGATTGCCACGACCTCAACCTGGTTGCGGGATCGGGTTAACCCGGAAATGATGCTCAGACGAATTGACGCCTATGAACTGGCGCTCCCCAATCTGCGCCAGCACGCGGCGGGCTACCCGAGTGCCGCCGCGCTAAGGGCGGTAGTGCGGGCCGGCCGCGCCGGTTACGGCATGGATTATGTCGGCGCGGGGAAATCCACCGCCGCCTCGGCGCTGATTATTCAGTCTGTAGATAAACCCGATGCGCGCCCACTGTGGATCGATGTCTGGGGCGGCGCAGTGGACCTGGCGCAGGCGTTATATGACGTGCGCGCCACGCGCAGTGCTGAAGAGGTTGACGCCTTTGTCAGTAAAATCCGCGTCTATGCGATTTCCGATCAGGATAATACCGGCGAGTGGATCCGCGCTCAGTTCCCCACGCTGCGCTATATCACCAGTATTCACGCCTGGAATGACTACTTTATCGCTACCTGGAGCGGTATGTCGTCGCGCTTTGCCGAGGGCGGCGATATGAGCCAGGTAAACAATAGCTGGCTTGATCGGTACATCCGCAATCAGGGCCCGCTGGGCGCGGCTTATCCGGCAATTGAATACACTATGGAAGGCGATACGCCTTCGTTTCTCTATTTGCTGCAGAACGGGCTGAACGCCCCGGAACATCCGGAATATGGCGGCTGGGGCGGGCGCTATGCTGCGGTTACCCCCGACAGCCGCAGCGGGCTACGCACCAGCACTTCCGATACGGTGATGGGAGTTGATGGCAAAAATCACCGCACCGCCAGCGCAACTATCTGGCGCTGGCGCGAAGCTTATCAGAATGATTTTGCCGCGCGCATGCAGTGGAGCGTCACCCCCGACGTAAAGCATACCAATCACAATCCGCAGCTGGTTCTTAACGGACAGCCGGGACGGGGGATCGTCACACTGCAGGTGAAGGCGGGCGAGGTGGTTAAACTGACAGCCCAGGGTTCGCGCGATGTCGACAACAATCACCTTAGCTACCGCTGGTGGCAGTATAAAGAGCCAACGGCCACCGCCATGAATATCCACTTCGCTCCGGAACTGAAACTGGAAAAGAACGACAGCGAGGCACTGAGTTTTACCGCACCGGCGGTGAAAACGCCAACGCCGTTCCATATCATTCTGCAGGTACAGGACGACGGCACGCCGTCACTGTTCTCTTATCGCCGCGCTATTGTCACGGTAACCCCATAGCAGCAACACTGCCCGGGCGCGCATGGTGCCCGGGCGTGCTACCCGGTGGTGATCAGAACGGATCGTTCAGACTGGCGCCGTTGCTGCCAATCACATCGCGATACCAGAAGAAGCTCTTTTTACGGCGGCGCTCCAGCGTGCCGCTCCCCTCATCATCACGGTCAACGTAGATAAAACCATAACGCTTGGACATCTGAGCGGTGCCGGCGCTAACCAGATCGATCGGCCCCCAGCTGGCGTAACCCAGCAGCTCGACGCCATCTTCGATGGCTTCTCTGACCTGTACCAGATGCGCCTGCAGATACTGGATGCGGTAATCATCCTGAATCGAGCCATCTTCCGCCGGAACATCTTTCGCGCCAAGGCCGTTTTCGACAATAAACAGCGGCTTCAGGTAACGATCATGCAGCTCGTTAAGCAGGAAGCGCAGCCCCTGCGGGTCAATCTGCCAGCCCCATTCTGAGCTTTGCAGATGCGGGTTGGGGATCATGCGCATGATATTGGTGCGTGAACTTTGATACAGCTCCGGCTGCGCGGCCGCACAGCCGCTCATATAGTAGCTGAAAGAGATAAAATCCACGGTTTCTTGCAGGTCGGCCGCATCCTGTGCGGTAATATTCAGCGCGATGCCGTTTTCGCGAAAGAAACGCTGGATCCACGCCGGATAGGCGCCACGGGCCTGAACGTCACCAAAGAACAGCCAGTCGCGATTAACGTTCTGCGCCTTCAGTACATCCTCCGGTTTGCAGGTAATGGGATAGCGAATGCCTCCCAGCAACATACTGCCGATTTTGGCATCCGGGATAATCTCATGGCAGGCCTTAACCGCGCGGGCGCTGGCTACCAGCTGATGATGAATCGCCTGGTAAATCTCCTGCTTGCTTCGGTCACCTGCCAGCCCGACGCCGGTGAACGGCGCATGCAGCGCCATATTGATCTCGTTGAACGTCAGCCAGTACTTCACTTTATCGCGATAGCGGGTAAACACCGTACGCGCATAGCGCTCAAACAGCGCAATGACTTCGCGTCCGCCCCAGCCGTCGTATTTTTTTACTAAGCCGTAGGGCATTTCATAGTGGGACAGGGTGATCAGCGGCTGAATACCGTAGCGCGCCATTTCATCGAACAGGCGGTCGTAAAACGCCAGCCCAGCTTCATTCGGCTGGGTTTCATCTCCCTCGGGATAGATACGCGTCCAGGCAATGGAAGTACGCAGCACTTTGAACCCCATTTCGGCAAACAGCTGCACATCTTCCGGATAACGGTGGTAAAAATCGATCGCCACATCTTTCACCCCGCAGCTGACCCCGTCGCGCTCCACGACCTTACCGTGGATGCCCTGCGGCTGCAGATCGGAGGTGGAAATCCCCTTCCCCGCTTCGTTCCACGCGCCCTCTACCTGGTTGGCCGCAACCGAACCTCCCCACAAAAATCCTTCAGGGAATGCCATATTCATCGTTATGTTCTCCTTTATCTTCAATTCACCTGCCCGTTTTCAGAGGGAGGCCTAAAAACAAAAAAACCTGCTCCGCACCGGCAGATTTGAATGCCGGTGCGGAGCAGGTTTCGCCTGATTGGTTCAGTTACGCCCTGGATAGTGACCTGATATAGCATTAACCACCGTTAAGGCGATTGATATGGATAGTCAGAAACATCACCTCATCGGTGGTGAGCTGGCAGCCATAATTTTTATCCACGTAGTGATAGATCTTCTTCGCGCAGGCGTAGGCAACCGGCATCATTTCGGTGATCCCTTGATATATGCTGTCATCGCCGTGCATCACGGTTTTTCGATTCAGCAGGCGCAGGGCGAAAAATTTCAGATGAGTGACAAAACGCTGGTAGTCCAGTGACTCCTCATCATAGGTGATCTTCAGGTCATACTGCAGGATGCTCAGGACATCCTTAATGATGGTCGCGCTGTGCATTGTGCTTTGCATATCACTGTTATTTTTAGCATTAGCCAGATGCAAAGCAATAAATCCGGCTTCATCCTGCGGCAACGTGATATTCAGCGCCTGCTCGATCAGCGTCAGCGCTTCCAGCCCGACAGCAAATTCCTCGGCGTAAAAGCGTTTAATGTCCCACAGCAAAAAGTTCTTTATCACCACCCCGTTGGTTAGGCGCTGAATGGCAAAATTGATATGGTCGCTGAGCGCCAGAAACAGCGTGTCATGTACCGTAATCGCCAGCCGCTGTTGCGCCAGGTTGATGATGCGCTGCGTGACGGCCAGATGCGCCGGAGGGATCTCAGCCAGCAGTTGGGAAAAGACATCAGCCAGACCCGCGGATTTTTTCACAAACTGGCTCTCAATCTCGCTGGCATCCACGCTATCGCCCGGCTTTTTGCCAAAGCCAATACCGCATCCGATCGCCACTACCTCTTCGTGCTTCGCATTGGTGAGCAGGACCGCGTTATTGCTGAGTATTTTATCTACTATCATTGCAGCCATCTTCCTGGGTGACCTTTTTAACAAAATTTATCATCTGAATTACTCATTCAGAGCGCATACCCTTTGCCTGTAATCTGCTATCCGGGTACCGCACCAGTCCCGACTTTCCGGCCCAAGGCATCATAAAAAAGACAAAAAAAAACCTGATTGCGTTGAAGCCATAACGGTTTCAACGCAATCAGGTTTCGCTCAGAGCTATCTGATAACGTCCAGAGCGTTGTTATAACCAATCGCACCGGCAGTCACAAGCTCCCACTCAAGGAACTGTGATGATAATCATGAACTACCGCCTAACCGCTTTACCCGCCGTTTAAAAACTGACACCGAAGCGCATAACCCCGGCAGCGACGCATGCCGCCATGGCGCTCATCCCCTTCCCCGACCTTGCTCTGGCTGGGGGGGGAAACTGGCATCTCCCTGCGCCATCTCCTGTGCAGCAGATGTCTGCGCATGCCACGAACATAAAATTATTATTTCATATTGAAATTTTATAGAAAATTCAATCTTTAAAAGAAATACAAAAAATCCACTACAATGAATGCCTATCAGCATCGTTTTACCATTTCACCAATAGTGCTATTTTTTGCTGCGAAAACATAGATAAAACCCCGCTATGCATAGTTATATTTAATACATACAAATCATATCTCTATATTAAAACCCTATGCATTCATCCCAGAGAAAACCGGCTAAACGCAGCGATTTTGGTAAAAAATAACCTTCAATGTATGATCCTCATCCCAAAACAGAACATTTCTTCTGTATTAATATTTTATGGAATATATATTTCCAACAAGATGAAACAAAGTGACTAAGACGTTCTGTTCGCCGCGTTGCCCTTCCCGGTAAGAGTCCCGGGCTACACGGTCGGTCTGAACATCAACCGCTGAAAATCACCTCATACGGGAGAAGCAGGATGGCGCTGAAGCAAGAAGGTCCCGGGGCCACTGGCCACCGTCGTTGTCGCCAGCTATTGCAAGGGACAGCGGTCGTCGCCGTTACGGATAGCGGCCCTAAAAACGCCAGCCGGACCGTGGATTAGTTCGGTCCCGGTGCCATAGCGCTGTCGGACGTCAGGGGTTATTGGTTGCCCGCTATGACGCATTTTTCGGGCAAACTAAAAGTATGGAAAATGATTCATGAAGGAAATCGAAATGGGATTAACTTATCTGTTCAGCGTAAAGAAAAGGTTAATCACCTTTACACAGGAGGGAATGGATGAATTAAAACGTTATCGGCATAACACGCCCGTGGAAAGGCAGGATGTCAAAAGTATTGGAAGCTATTGCCCTGTCAGCGCAACAACGCCAGTGGGCCAGGCGATAAATTTCGACAATGGCGAAGGGGAAAGGGTGCGAAATAAGCCCTGTGACAGCACCACAATCAATCTCACTGCTTGTTCATATTTACATATGTTATATAAATTATATTAATAAAAACCTACCCCCTTCAACACCTTTAATTTAGCAGAAGCTAAAGATATTTTAGCATCTGGTTGTGAATAAAATAAAAAGGTAGAAAAATGTCTCTTATCTCTCATATGGACCTTAATATAGTTCAAAGAAAACGCCTACACCAAATCACGCTGGTTGCCACTTTTGGCGGTTTACTTTTCGGTTATGATACGGGTGTTATTAATGGCGCATTTCCCTCTTTAAAAGAAGGTATGGCGCTTACCCCGACGACCGAAGGCCTCGTCATGAGCGTACTCCTGGTCGGCGCCGCAATTGGCAGTGTCTGCGGTGGTAAACTGGCCGATTATTTTGGACGGCGTCAATATCTCTTATATCTGTCGTTCATTTTCTTTTTCGGTGCCATGGCCTCTGCATTATCCCCTACGATCACCATCCTGTTGATTGCCCGTTTTTTACTCGGTTATGCCGTAGGCGGAGCATCGGTCACCGCGCCAACATTTATATCCGAAGTTGCGCCAACAGAAATGCGCGGAAAACTCACCGGACTGAATGAAGTGGCGATTGTCATCGGCCAGTTAGCCGCCTTTGCGATCAATGCTGTTATTGGCTATGTCTGGGGGCACTTACCTGATGTCTGGCGATATATGTTAGTCGTTCAGGCAATCCCAGCCATGGGCTTGCTGATCGGCATGTGGCGCGCGCCAGAAAGTCCTCGCTGGCTGGTAAGTAAAAATCGCCAAGAAGAGGCTTTAGCCATTTTAAAGCAAATTCGCCCTGCTGAAAGAGCTAAACAAGAATTTGACGATATCGTGACATTGATTAATATTGAAGCAGAGAAAAAATTACACTCAGGAGGATCGCTGTCAACAATTCTTAACACGCCATGGATTCTCAAATTACTGCTGGTTGGCATCGCCTGGGCCGCTTTGCAGCAAACAACCGGGGTGAATGTCATTATGTATTATGGTACGGAAATACTGCGAACCGCAGGTTTTTCCGAAAGAACCTCATTAATATGTAATGTGTTGAATGGCGTCTTTTCTGTCGGTGGTATGGTTATTGGGGTGGCGTTTCTGGTTGACCGGTTTAAACGCAAGACACTGATTATTTCAGGTTTCGCCCTGATGGCAACATTACATCTCATCATAGCAGGCGTCGACTATTACCTTACCGGCGATGTGAAAGCGACGGCTATTTGGTTACTGGGTGCATTATTTGTCGGCGTTATGCAGGGTACCATGGGCTTCCTGACATGGGTGGTATTGGCTGAACTTTTCCCTCTGAAGTTTCGCGGATTATCCATGGGCATTTCGGTGTTTTTTATGTGGATCATGAATGCCATCGTTAGCTATTTATTCCCGGTACTTCAGGCTAAACTCGGGTTGGGACCGGTATTCCTGATTTTTGCCGTGATCAACTATCTGGTTATTTTGTTTGTCATATTTGCATTACCAGAAACATCAAATAAATCACTGGAGCAGTTAGAGGAAGAGTTATCTGCCGGTAAGTAGTAACAAGATGTTCTACAGGGAATTAATGCAAATTATATCGTAATGGAGACAAATTATGATAGATTATATTTCAATCAACAACCTTCATTTAGGTTGTCAGGCTAAAAATAAAGCGGAAGTCCTGGAGATGGTCGCTAAGGATTTCACGGAAAAGGGATATGTCAATCAGGACTGTTGTGTTTTTCTTAATGAAAGAGAGCGGCAAGTATCGACGTTCCTTGGAAATGGGATTACCCTTCCTCATCTGCCAAAATCGGCCAACGATATCATTATCAAAAAAGGCGTGGAGATTTTTCAATTTCCAGATGGCGTCATCTGGGATCGAAATAATGTCATGTTTATTACGATTGGTGTTATCGCTAAAGAAAAGGAACATATCGATGTGTTAAAACAAATCGCATCGATTTTTAGTGATGAAATCATTGCAAATGCACTTTCACTTATCTCCAATAAAGAGGATTTCCTGCGTATTCTTAATCGGGGATAAATATATTTTTATCTAATCAGCAGACTCATAGATACCGACCTGTATCCCGGTATCTATGAGTAGTTATTTTTATTACAAGTATTATTCACCCGTAAATACCGAGAGAATCCATCACTGGCCTATAGATTATGTTCAAGAAATGCCTCAAGACTCTTTTTAGGCAAGGGCTTAGAAAAGTGAAAGCCCTGAAATATTTCACACCCCATGTCTTTTAATATGGAGTACTGAACTTCGTTTTCGACCCCCTCCGCCAGAGGCGTTATGCCAAGTTCTTTGCAGAGATCGATGATGGTTTTAATTAAAATAATATTGGAGTCACTTTTTTCCAGACTCATGATTAATGACTTATCAATCTTCACATCATCCACCGGAATATCCAGCAATAATTTAAGCGAAGAATAACCCGACCCAAAATCATCGATAGACCACTTTATGCCGTAAGTATTTAACTCCAGAATAATATCTCTTATTTTATTGTAGTCATAAATTAAAGTACTTTCCGTTATTTCAAACTTTAACTTTCCCGCAGGGATCTGGTAGCGTGAGATTAATTCACAAACCTTATTTTTAAATGATACCTCAAGGAGTTGCAGTGGACTGATATTGACGGAGACAACGGCATCTTTGAGTTTGGGGACGTGATGCCAGTTTGATATTTGTTTCATCGAATTTTCCATAACCCACCACCCCAGCGTAATCATCATGCCATATTTTTCAGCAATGGGTATAAATACATCCGGGGAAATATAACCACGCTGTCGATGTTTCCAGCGTAGCAATGACTCCACGCCAATAATCTCCCTGTGTTTATTTACTTGCGGTTGATAATAAATCTCAAGCATATTGTCATTTATTGCGGCTTGCAGATCTTTTCTAAGTAGCGCCTGGCTTGAATAGTCACTGCGATAAACAAAGGTCGTTAGCAATAAGATCAGTGAATAAAAAGACATATTAAATATATAAAGGGAGCGTTCAAAAGATTTTGGCAGATTTAGTTCAGAATGAGAGAATGTTATGCCGCTCATCATCAGGAACAAAAAAGACACAAAACAAATCAAGGGAAAGACAATGCGCAGATATATTTTCTCTTGCCGAAATACCAGCGAAGCGCCAACCGTTAAAACTATAAGATAGTTAAATTCCGAGTGAAACGCATCACCGGTCGTTTTGTCCGCCAGTGATGCTACAATTAATATAAACAGCAATATATGCGCTATAATAAAAAGGCATGTTCTTGTTACTTTCTTGAAAGATAAATATAAAGTAGTCGCGCCAAACAAGGTGACAAAAACAAAGAATAGCAGAAGATAATATTTGTTATACAGCATATTGACGATAGCTAAGAACACCCCATCAATCATACAGGTCAACCCTGTAAGCAGCAGAATAAGTCGTAGTCTTAGGTTATGCTTATCATCAGGCGGTGAGCCATAGTGAAATGCATTAACTGTAAAATTTTTCACACGCTGCATAAACTTTTCAATTCCATAGTCAACTACTGGTTTACAAATCACTATCACGACAACCTGACAGATCGCAATTAAAAAAATAATACATTGATGGCACTATCACCCCGTCCGCCCCATCCGCGAACCAGATAAATGCCGCTGGCGGGTGCCGCTGGCAGGCTGCTGATGCACCAAACAGCAGGCGGGCGGTGTCGAGAAGCTCTTCCGGCCGCCAATTTGGCGCGGATGCCACTTAGCTGATTTTACGTCGGAACATGGCATAGGCGGCAGAACTGGTGATGACGGCAATAACCCCAAGCGGCCACAAACTTTGCCAGACAATATCCAGACTGGCGTCCTTCAAATAAATTTGCTTGGTAATATCGGTAAAATGCCGGATGGGATTAATCCAGGTGAGATTTTGCAACCATATCGGCATATTCTCTACCGGCGACACATAACCTGACAGCAAAATCGCCGGCATCATAAAGACAAACACCCCGATAAATGCCTGCTGCTGGGTGGAACACAACGACGAAATTAATAAACCAAAACCCACCAGCGACAGACCATAAATCAGCATGGTGAAGTAAAACAGCAGCAGCGAACCGGCAAACGGGATGTGATACGCCCAGATCCCCACCCCGAGGACAATTGTCGCCTGGAATGTCGCTACGATCAGCGCCGGGATGGCTTTGCCGATAAAGATTTGCCATGTGGTCAGCGGAGAGACCAGAAGCTGATCCAGCGTGCCCTGCTCCCGTTCACGAGCCACCGAAAGCGAAGTGACAATCATCACGCCAATGGTGGTGATCATGGCGATCAGCGACGGCACCACAAACCATTTATAATCCAGATTAGGGTTATACCAGTTGCGGATCACCAGTTCGCTGTTGTTGGTTTTCGCTTTCCCCTTTAGCAATTGCTGTTGGTAATCATTAACAATCTGCTGCAAATAGTTGGCGGCGATTTGCGCGCTATTGGAATTGCGCCCGTCGAGGATTAATTGCATCTTAGCCTGCTGCAAGGTATCGATATTGCGTGAGAAATCCGCCGGAAAGCGCACCAGCAGCAGCACCTTTTGCCGATCAATCGCTGGCTGGATTTCCTGCGGGCTGTTGAGCAGGATCAACTGGCTGAAGGCCTTCGCCTGAGCAAAACGCTGCGTCAGTTCCATCGCATGCTGGCCGTTATCCTCATTATAAATAGCGATGGTGGCATGGGTCACTTCCAGCGTCGCGGCGAACGGAAACAACAGAACCTGCAGCACCACCGGCAGCACTAAAATCGCCCGGGTTTGCGGCTCGCGCAGCAGTGACTGCAGTTCCTTACGAATCAAAGTCAGGAGGCGGTAAAACATTATGGTTCCTTACTCTAAACGTCGTTTGGTTTTCAGCCATGTCAGGCCAATAAACATCACCGCCGAGGCGATCAGAAACAGTACGTTAGTCAGCAGTACCGCCGGAATATTTCCGGCGAGAAACAGGCTTTGCAAGATGCTGACGAAGTAACGCGCCGGAATGATATACGTCACCGCGCGGATCACCGCAGGCATGCTATCTATCTGGAAAATAAACCCGGACAGCATAACCGATGGCAGAAAGGCGGCGTTCAGCGCCACCTGAGCGGCATTAAACTGATTGCGCGTCATCGTGGAAATCAGCAGCCCCATGCCAAGGGTATTCAGCAGAAACAGGCTGGTTGTCAGCCATAAAATCAGCAGTGAACCGCGATACGGCACCGCCAGAATAAATACCGATACCAGCATACACAGCACCATCGCCAGCATGCCGAGGAAGTAATAGGGAATCAGCTTACACAGCAGCAGTTCGACGCGCGTCACTTCCGTGGAAAGCAGCGCCTCCATGGTGCCCCGCTCCCACTCGCGCGCAACCACCAGTGAGGTCAGTATTGCCCCGATAACCGTCATGATAATGGTGATCGCGCCGGGAATAATAAAGTGCTGACTGACCGCCGCCGGGTTAAACCAGTAACGCATCCGGACATCAATCAGCGGTGCAAAAGTCTCACCGCGATCCTCAGCCCGCTGCTGCTGCCAGAGTTGCCAGATACCTTTGATATAACCCTGCACAAAATTGGCGGTATTTGGTTCACTGCCGTCGGTGATCACCTGCAATGGCGCCGTATCGCCCTCACGTGCCATCCGTGCGGCAAAATCGACCGGGATCACCACCAGACCGCGAATACGACCAGCCTGCATCATTTCAGTTAATTGCTGGCGATTATCACTGACAGAGGCGTCAATATAAGGCGAACCGGTGATCACATGGGTAAAATCCAGCGCCTCTTTGCTCTGCTGTTCCAGTAAAATACCGACGCGCAGTTTACTGGAGTCAAGGTTGATGCCGTAGCCAAAGATAAATAGCAACAATAGCGGAATCACTACCGCAATCAGCCAGCTACTGGGATCGCGGACAATCTGTCGCGTCTCTTTGACACAGAGTGCGCGTAGTCGTCGCCAGGATAACGTCCTACGGTTCATGGTGATGTTCCTGATCCCACTGGTGAATTAGCCGGATAAACGCCTGCTCCATGGTGGGATCCGGACACTGATCATCTGCGGTGCGGGCTTTCAGATCGTCCGGCGTACCACAGACAATCAGTTTGCCCTGATAGACCAGACCGATGCGGTCGCAATACTCCGCCTCATCCATAAAATGCGTGGTGACCATCACGGTGACGCCCTTTTCCACCATGCTGTTAATATGCAGCCAGAACTCGCGACGCGTCAGCGGATCTACGCCGGAGGTTGGTTCATCAAGAAACAAAATATCCGGTTCATGCATCAGTGAGCAGGCCAGCGCCAGTCGCTGTTTAAAACCCAGCGGTAACTTATCGGTGGTTTGGGCGGCGATATTTGTCAGACCAAAAGCCTGGCTCATGCGGGCGATTTTCTCATCCTGCGCCCGACCACGCAGGCCATAAACCCCGGAGAAAAAACGCAGGTTCTGCTGCACCGTCAGGTTGCCGTAGAGGGAAAACTTTTGCGCCATATAGCCCAGGTGCTGGCGCGCCTTGCCGGAACTGACTTTTAAATCCATATTCAGCACCAGCGCATTACCGGAGGTCGGTACCAGCAGGCCGCACATCATTTTAAAGGTGGTGGATTTCCCTGCGCCATTCGGCCCCAGCAGGCCAAAGATCTCGCCGCGCCTGACGGCAAAACTGACATGGTCGGTAGCGACGAAATCACCAAATGTTCTGGTCAGCGCTTTAGCTTCAATCACCGTTTCGTCAGCGCTAGCGTCAACGGTATGCAGAATCGCTCCCAGCGGCGATTCCGCCGCGCCTGCGCCGCCCAGCAGATCGATAAACGCATCTTCAAAACGCGGCGCCGTAGCGTTGATTGCAATTTCAGGCATCGCGCTGGCATCAAGGATATCCTGCGCGCAGCTCTGTTTTTTCAGGATCAACCGTACCGATTTCCCCTGAATCACCCCATCGCTGACCTGCGGCAGTTTCAATGCGCGTTGTAGCAGGCGGCGGTTATTCTCCTGCGGACTGCTGATCAGAAAGCTTCGCCCGGACATCGTTTGGGTGAGAGCCGTTGGCTCGCCCTGATACAGCAGCTCCCCTTCATTCATCAGCAGTACTTCGCGACACTGCTCCGCCTCATCCAGATACGAGGTGCTCCACAAAATCAGCATGCCGTCGCCAGCCAGCTCATGCACCATTTGCCACAGTTCGCGGCGCGATATCGGATCAACCCCGACCCCGGGTTCATCGAGCAGCAGCACTTTCGGCGCGCCAACCAGCGTACAGGCCAGACCCAGTTTTTGCTTCATCCCGCCGGAGAGTTTACCGGCCAGCCGTTCGGTAAACGGCCCGAGTGCGGTAAATGTCAGCAGACGGGCAAAGGTCTTCTGCCGCGTTTCTCCGGTGACGCTGCGCAGGTCGGCATACAACCTGAGGTTTTCCATTACCGTCAGGTCTTCGTACAGACCAAATTTCTGCGGCATATAGCCAAGCAGCGCATGCAATGCGCTGTCATCGTTAATCGGATCGAAACCCAGTACCTGCGCCCGGCCTTCGTCGGGCTTAAGCAGACCCGCCAGCATACGCATCAGCGTGGTTTTGCCTGCCCCGTCCGGCCCCACCAGCCCGGTGACATAGCCGCTCTGGATAGTGCAATCCAGACGCGCTACTGCAGGTTTATCCATCCCGGGGAAGCGTTTAACCAGCCCGTTGAGATGAATCGTGCTCTGCTCACTCATGCGGCTGTCCGTTGCTGAATTTCAGCGTGACCGGCATCCCCTGGCGCAGCGCTTCATCAGCGTCGGTAACGATAATGCGCAGGCGATAGACCAGGCTGGTACGCAGATCCGGTGTTTCAACGGTTTTCGGTGTAAATTCTGCCGCCGGCGAAACAAAACCAATTTTGCCGTGGTAAGGCTTATCGGGGCGTCCGTCGGTGTACAGCAGAATCCCGCGTCCCGGTTGCGCTTCGCTTAAATTCCCTTCATCGACATAAGCGCGCACCCATACCGGTTTGGTCAGAGAGAGGGTCAGTACCGTGCTGCCAGCGCTCAGCATACTGCCGGGTTCAACGGCGCGCGTCAGCAATACGCCATCGGACGGCGCGACCAGGGTAGTATCATGTAAATCCAGCGACGCCTGGGCGAGTTGCGCCTGCGCCTGTTCCAGTGTGGCTTTCGCCTCAGCAATTTCTTGCGGGCGATTACCGGCGCGGTACTGACTTAATTTGTCCTGCGCCGATTTCAGACTGGCCTGCGTCTGATTGCGCGCAGATCGGGCATTCTCAAGGTCATTAGCCGATACGACATTTTTTTGCCATAGGCCCTGCTGGCGCTGATAGAAGTTCTGCGCATAGTCATACGCCGCCTGCGCCTGGTTAACCGCCGCCACCGCCTGGGCAATCTCTTCAGCGCGATACCCCGCCATCACCAGATCATATTTTGCCCGGGCGGTGTCGGCATTAGCTTGTGCCTGCATCAGGGCATTTTGATAGGGCGCATGATCCAGTTCGCCCAGCGTCTGTCCGGCTTTAATCGCATCACCCTCATCGACGTTCAGCAGCTGTAACCGCCCGCCAACGCGAAAGCTGATATTAACGGTACGAATATCAACGTTGCCGTACAGGGTCAGTTGCTGATCCTGACGGTTGTAATACCACATTCCGCCGCCTGCGCAGAGAGCAAGCAACAGCAGAACAACCAGTATGATGACGAGGTTTCTTTTCATTACTGCTGATCCCTTTGAGTGAGTCCTTGCAAAATAAGATCGAGGTGGCAGCAGATCACCTGCTGGATCTCTCTGACGTTATCTTCATCGAATCCTGTCCAGCCGGTGCGCAGCAAAATCGTTTCGCGCCCGAAGCGGAATGCAAGAATTTGCCCGAGCAGAGCATGGGTATGCAGAATAGTTTGCGTATCGCTGGCATCACGTCCGGTACAGGCAGCAATCAGGCGGGTGAGAGTGCAGTGTAGCGGCGCAATCACCTGGTCGTGAATTAGCTGGTAAGCCCGGCTGGGAGAGAGCTGTTCACGGGAGATAAACTTGCTCAGGTTCAGTGTCTCGTCCCGCGTTAACAACATAATCATATTTTTACAGGCTCGCAGGATCAGCTGACGTATCGCCGCTTTATCCGCTGACGGCTGCGCGAGCAGTTGTTCTGCCGCCTGCGTATGAGGGCGAAAGTTGTCGCCAATAAAGTCCGCAATCGATTGGGCACAGGCGATATAGAGATCCTCTTTTGAGCCAAAATAATAGGTGATGGCGGCAATATTTTGCCCTGCCATTTTGGCGATATCACGTGTGGTGGCATGCAGTCCGTATTCGCCGAATTGTGCCAGCGCCGCCGCAATTAACTGCTTTTTTGCCTGTTCCCCGCGCGGGGTGATGGGGATAGTTTTCATGCTGGCGTCACAGAGTTAATCAATCGATTGATTAACTTTAGGGCGGATTATTATTATTGTCCAGCAGCGGAAGACAGAAACGCGTGCCCGGTCTCCCTCAAATAGCTATCAGAAACCACATCCTGCCGATAAAGTCTCTCTGTTCAGCTATCGGCAGAGAGGGCAACATAAGATGAAACTGGCGGTTATTTCGCATATCCATGGCAATATTACCGCGCTGGATGCGGTTCTGGACGACAGAAAACAGCAAGGGATCGATCTGATCGTTAATCCTGGCGATATTCTTTCCGGCAGAGATGAATCGGCGTACCGACTGGATTGTGCCATGGCAAACCGGGTTTATGGCATAACCCGCCGGGGTGTTAACCCCTGATAATCAGCCGGGCAGAGGGTTGCTGGCGACCGGCTGGCGCTTTAACAAACGCCCCTGCCGTCCGGAAACTTGCCCATTTTCATAACTCACAGCCCCGTTAACCACCACCAGATCGATGCCTGGCGCTTGTCGGCAGGGATCGCTATAAGTGGCGACGTCCTCAATCCGCGTCATATCCACCAGGGTTAAATCGGCAAACGCTCCCACACGCACCACGCCACGATCTTGCAGGCGAAAACGGGCGGCGGGCATGCCGGTCATCTTACGTACCGCTTCAGCGAGGGTGAATAATTGCAGATCGCGGCAGTAATGTGCCAGCACGCGGGGGAAAGTGCCCCATAGCCGCGGGTGAGGATTCGGGTCGGCAGGCAAACCGTCGGAGCCAATCATCGACAGCGGATGCGCCAGGATCGTGCGCACGTCATCTTCACTCATCATAGAGTAAATCGCCCCGGCCGGACGCAGGCGCTCAGTCGCCTGCCACTGATCCACGCCCCATTGTGCAGCGATCTCCTTCAGAGTCTGTCTGGCCATCTGCGGATATGGATCCGACCAGGTAATATAGATCTCCATGGTTCCGTCGACACGCCAGGCGTCTAGCGTGGTGGAACTACAGGCGTACGGATAGCAATCGCAGTTGCAGGCCTGCTCGCCGGCGGCTTTTTCCAGCGCGGCCAGCACCAGCGGCGCACGGCCCCAATTGCCTGCGCCGGCACACTTAAGGTGTGAGATCACCAGATCCGCTCCGGCAAGGCGGGCGGTACTGAATGATTCTGCCAGCGACTCCAGCACACCGTCATGCTCATTGCGCATATGGGTGGTGTACAACGAACCATACGCCCCGACGATATCCACCAGTGGCTGCAGCTCCGACACCGGAGCTTGTTTAGCGTTGGTATAGGCCAGTCCGGAGCTAAGGCCGATAGCGCCAGCCTCAAGGGCCCCCTGCAAAGCCGTACACATTTGCACCAGCTCTTCCGCCGCCGCCGGGCGATCAAACTGCGTCATCACGTTGGCCCGCAGCGCGGTATGGCCGATTAACGCCGCCACGTTAACACTCGGACATGCGCGTTCAACCGCATCGACATAATGCTGAAAGGTCGGATAGACAAATGCCTCCTGCGTTCCCAGCAGGTTCAGCGGATCCGGTGGTATGCCCGGCAAACTTACCGGCGAGGCGCTGATGCCGCAATTGCCGACGATCACCGTGGTAACCCCCTGTGAAATCTTGGCGAGCATCTGCGGGTTATCTATCACATTGGTGTCATCGTGGGTGTGGACGTCAATAAAACCAGGCATCAGGTAGCGTCCGTTACCGTGGATCACCCGCTGAGCAGCCTGGCCCGCGAGATTGCCGATGGCGCGGATGCGATCGCCACCGACCGCGACGTCAGCGATATACGGCCCGGCTCCGCTGCCATCGACAACCGTGACTGCGCGCAACAGTAAATCATACGCCATGTTCAAATCCCCCGACCGGCGGCGAAATCCCAGCCTTTGCCGGGAACCGCGTCCATTAGCTGTTGGGTATAGGGATGCTGCGGCGACACCAGCACCTCAGTTGCCGCTCCGTACTCAATCACCTCGCCATGCTGCATCACCAACACGTCGTCACACAGCTGGGCCGCCACCCGCAAATCGTGGGTAATAAATAAAATGGCGACCCCCAGCCGGCGCTGGATATCATTGAGCAGTTGCAGTACCTGCGCCTGTACTGAGACATCGAGCGCCGACACCGCTTCATCAGCGACGATTACGTCCGGCTCCATCGCCAGCGCACGGGCGATAGCGATGCGTTGCCGTTGCCCCCCGGAAAACTGGTGCGGGAAACGATCAATGGCGTCGGCCGGTAGCCCGACCAGCTCCAGCAGTTGTTGACCGCGCGCCCAGGCCTCGGCAAAAGAGACGCCGTAGTTCATCGGGCCTTCCACCAGGCTCTTGCCAATGCTGATGCGCGGATTGAGCGAACGATTCGGGTCCTGGAAAATCATCTGGATACGTTTGCGATGCGGTTTCAGTCCGGCGGTAGAGAGTTCGGAAATATCGTTGCCGGTGATGCGTATCGCCCCCTCGTCCGGCGTCAGCAGGCGCATTACACAACGCGCCATCGTCGACTTGCCGGAACCACTTTCACCAACAATGCCCAACGTGCGGCCACGCTTCAGGCTGAAGGTCACATCATGCAGCGCACGCGTGCCTTGCCGCCGTTTACCAAACCAGCCCCATGCGCCACCTTTGGGCGGGTAGATTTTACCCAGTTCTACCACATCAAGGACTACCTGGGCGCTAATCGCCTTGCGCGCGGGCCGCGGCGCCAGGCCCGGCACCGCTGCCAGCAGAGCTTTGGTATAATCTTCGCGCGGTTGCGACAGTACCTGTTGCAGGGCGCCGGATTCAACGATATTTCCCTGACGCATCACGCAAACCCGGTCGGCGATATCCACCACCACCCCCATATCGTGGGTGATAAATAACACCGCAGTGCCATGCTTTTGCTGTAGTTCACGGATCAGTTTAAGGATCTGTTGCTGGGTGGTCACGTCCAGCGCAGTAGTCGGCTCATCGGCAATCAGCAGACGCGGTTCAAGCACCAGCGCCATTGCGATCATAATGCGCTGGCGCTGGCCGCCGCTAAGCTGATGCGGATACGCAGCGTAAACACGACGAATATCCGGCAGATGCACCTGCGTCAGAGCGTCCATCACCCGCACATGGCGTTCTGCGGCGCTTAGACCAGTGTGGATTTGCAGTACCTCATCGATCTGCCGCCCCACCGTCAGCACCGGGTTAAGGGCGGTCATCGGCTCCTGGAAAATCATCGCCATCCGGCTGCCGCGCAGTGCCTTCAGTCGCCCATTGCTGACCCGCAGAACATCTTCGCCATCCAGTAAAATGCGCCCACCCACCACCCGGAGCGCGCCTTTCGGCAGCAGGCCAAGGGTCGCCAGCGAGGTCACAGACTTACCCGACCCGCTTTCACCGACCAGGCACAATGTCTCGCCGGCGCGGATGCTGAAGGAGATATCCTGCAAAATCGGCACCCCTTGCGCGGTGTTTACCGACAGGCGATCCACCTGCAGGATATCGTTTTGCTGTGCGCTCATTGGCTTCCCCTTTTCTTCAGCCGCGGATCGAGGGCATCGCTCACCACATCGCCCAGCAGGTTAATCGATAAAATACACAGTGAGAGAACCAGACCCGGCCATAGCACCAGCGCGGGTTTAAGCTGGAAGTAGACGCGGCCCTCGGAAATAATGTTGCCCCAGGTCGGAATTTCAGTGCCAATCCCGGCGCCGAGAAAGGACAGAATCGCTTCGGTCAGGATCGCCGAGGCGCAGATGTAGGTGCTCTGTACGATCAATGGCGCCAGCGTATTGGGCATCAGATGGCGGGTGAGCACCCTGAAGGTAGAAGTCCCGGTTAACACTGCGGCCTCTACGTAAGGTTCCTCACGCGCCGATAACACCCGGGAGCGCACCAGACGTACTACCTGCGGTATCTCCGGCACCATAATCGCCACCATCACCGTCCCGATCCCGGCGCTGCTCAACGAAACGATAGCAATCGCCAACAGGATGCCGGGGATCGCCATCAGACCATCCATCACCCGCATCAACACCGCATCCAGCCGGCGGAAGTACCCGGCCAGTAATCCCAGCGGCAACCCGATCAGCACGCTCATCGCCGTGACGCCGAGGCCGACAACCAGCGAGATACGCGCACCATAGACAATGCGTGAAAACAGATCGCGACCATAGGCGTCGGTGCCCAGCCAAAACTCCTCACCGGGCGGCCGGAGGCGAAACGCTGGCGACAGCGCCAGCGGATCGTGACTGGCGATCCACGGCGCCAATATGGCCATCGCGACAATCAGTGTCAGGAGCACCAGCGCAATGGCTGACATCAGCGGCATGCGCGGCAGTTTTACCAGACGACGCCGGGGTGTCGGCAAGCTAAGAGAAACAGGTTTACTTATGCTCATGCCATCCCCTTAATAACGAATGCGCGGATCGCTCAGCGCGTAGGACAGGTCGATCAGCAGATTGATGATGACGTACACCCCGCTGGTCAATAGGATCATCCCCTGGATCACCGGGTAGTCGCGAGCCAGTACCGCATCGACAATCAACCGCCCCAGCCCCGGAATATTAAATACGCTTTCGGTCACCACCACGCCGGAAATCATCAGTGCGAAACCGGTACCGATCACCGTCAGGATCGGGATCATCGAGTTACGCAGCGCATGGCGAAACAGCACATGGATCTCCGACAATCCCTTCGCGCGAGCGGTGCGGATATAGTCTTCACCCAACACGTCCAGCACGCTGGCGCGGGTCATCCGCGCTACCAGGGCGATATACACGGAGGACAAGGTTAATGCCGGCAGGATAATACGCTGTGCGAACGGCCAGACCCCATGGGTGATGCTGCTAAATCCCTGTACCGGCAACCATTTCAGCTCAATGGCAAACAGAGTGCTTAACAGGTAACCAATCACAAACACCGGCACCGAGAACCCTACCACCGACGAGGACATCACCAGATTGTCGATCCAGCTACCGTGTTGCCACGCCGCCAGAACTCCCAGCGGTACCGAGATCAGAATAGTGAAGGTAATGGCTACCAGCGCCAGACTCAGGGTCGGTTCCAGACGCTGACCAATCATGGTCAGCACCGGTGTGTGCGCCATCAGGGAGGTGCTGAAGTCGCCATGCAACAGCTGCGAGAGCCAGACAAAAAATTGCTGGTACAATGGCTGATTCAATCCCAGACTTTCACGGATCGCTGCCAGCTGTTGCGGGGTCGCCATATCGCCGGCAATAATTGCCGCTGGATCGCCCGGCGACAACCGCAACAACAGGAAGACAAACAGCGCCACCACCAACATCACCGGGATGGCCGCCAGCACGCGACGAATAAAGTAACCAGACACAGGAACCTCCGAAAGTAGTATTTACCCGACAATCAGTCGCTTTTCTCGACGTTCCAGAACACCGTAGACGGGCCGGTCATTAAATGGCTGATATGGCTGCTCCACGCCGCCACATCATAGAACTGCCCCAGCGGAATGTAGCTGACCTGGTCCATGGCGCGCTTCTGGATCGCCACGGCGATCTCTTTCTGCTTCGCCGGATCGGTGGCGGTGGCGAAATCCACTTTCAGCTGATCCATCTGCGGATCGGTCGGCCAGCCAAACCATGCTCCCTTGCGTCCGCCGCCATCAAGCATCGGATTAACCACCGGGTTCCAGATGGTTTCCGCATTCCAGTAGGTGAAGAACAGATTCCAGCCGCCCTGCGACGGCGGATTCGGATTGGCGCGACGCGACACCAGGGTCTGCCAGTCCATCGGTTGCAAATCGACTTTGAACCCGGCCTTGCGCAATGCCTGAGCCGCGATCACCGGTTGTGACGCCTGACTCGGCACGTCGGTCGGCTGCATAATCACCACCGGCGTACCGTCATAACCGGCCTTCTGCAGCAGCGCTTTGGCCGCTTCAGGATTACCGCCATTAAGCAGCGACTCGCCGCCGGCCTGAGTTTCCAGCGCGGTGCCACAGCCGAATACCGACGCACAGAGCCTGAAGTACTGCGGATTACCCACCAACGCCTCGAGCACATCTTTCTGGTTCATCGCCAGCAAAGCGGCGCGCCGGATATCAGGGTTGTCAAATGGCGGGTAGAGGAAGTTCATCCGGCCGCCGGTCATCGAACCCAATTTGCTCAGGGTGCCGGATTTGAGGTTTGGATCAGCCTGCACCATTGGCAGCAGATCAATCGGCAACTGTTCGATAAAGTCGATATCGCCGGATGATAACGCATTGATTGCCGTCATCCGGTCCGGCATATTGACCCATTCGACACGGTCAACCTTCACGACTTTGCCGCCGGCAGTGCCGCTGGCCGGTTCTTTGCGCGGCACGTATTGCTGGAATTTTTCGTAAACGACGCGATTACCGGGATCAAATTCACTGGTGACAAACTTAAACGGACCGGAACCCGTGTAGTCGGTGATCATTTTGCCTTCAGGCGTATTCGCCACTCGCTCAGGCATCATAAATGCCGCTACCGACGAAGGCTTCGCCAGCAGTTGCAGTACATAGCCGAAGGGTTTCGCCAGCTTTAGCGTGATGGTTTTGTCATCGCTGGCGGTAATACTGTCTGTGTACTTCATCATCAGCTGGCCGCCGACATCGTAACGCGCCCAGCGTTTGAGAGAGGCGACACAATCGGTAGCGGTCACCGGTTTGCCGTCATGCCATAGCAGACCGTCGCGCAGGGTAAAGGTGAAGGTCAGACCATCCGCTGATACGGTCCAGTCAGCCATTTGCGGTTGAGGCGTCAGGTTTTCGTCCATGCCAATCAGGGTGTCGTAAATCATGTAACCATGATTACGGGTGATCTGCGCCGTCGTCGCAATCGGATCCAGCACACGCAAAGAAGACGACATTACCGCATGCAGGGTTTTCTCCGCCGCCATGGCGGACGGGACATTTATGGCTGTGCTCAGGCAGATCGACAACAGGCAGGCGATCAAGGAACGGGAAGGATATAGTTTCACTCTCAACACTCCAATAAATAGCAACCCCTGGTGTCGGGACTCGCTGTGTGTAATGTAATGAGACAACGCTGGACGCCTGAAACTGCGGCCTGCCGCCGTCAGGTAGTTAGCGCCAGCGCATGATCGATATACAGCTGGCGTAAACGCCGGGTCAGTGGGCCAGGTTTACCATCGCCGACAGGTTGACCGTCGATGCTCACCACCGGATAAACAAACGAGGTGGATGAAGTAATAAAGGCTTCTGCGGCCTCCCTGGCTTCATCCAGCGTGCAGGCACGCTCTTCGAGACGCAGGCCGTGCTGGCTGAGCAGGGCAATCAGCGTACCCCGGGTGATACCGGGTAACAGAAACCGTGAAAGCTCACGCGTGACCACTGCACCATCGCCGGTAACGATAAACACATTGTTGGATGTGCCTTCGGTGATCCAGCCGTCCTTCATCAGCCAGGCGTCGTCAGCGCCGCGTTGTCTGGCCTGTTCTTTCGCCAGACAGGCGTACAACAGTTGCGTAGTCTTGATATCACAGCGCCCCCAGCGCAAATCCGGCAGGCTGATAATGTTTATCCCCTGCTCTGCCAGCGGGCTGGCAAGTATATTTTTGCTCTGGGTATAGAGCACCAGCGTCGGCGGGGTACCGGCGGGCGGAAAAGCAAAGTTGCGGTCTTCAACGCCACGGCTCACCTGCAGGTAGATTAGTCCCTCCTGCAAGTGGTTATGGGCAATCAGCGCGCGATGGATCGCCAGTAACTCAGCGTTATCAAGCGGCAACGCCAGCGCCATCTCGTCCAGCGAACGGCGCAGACGGGCGAGATGCAGATCGAAATCCACCAGCTTGCCTTGCAGTACGGCGGTCACCTCATAGATGGCGTCGGCGAAGGTGAAACCGCGGTCGAAGATCGAAATCTTCGCTTCATTTTCCGCAATAAACTCACCATTCAGATAGACGGTACGCATGGCGTGTTATCTCCGGGTTAGGGGCGTTCAACGCCGGTCTGGCGGGTGATAATGTCGTAGTGTTCGATACGTCTGTGACGGGCAAAGTTGAAAATAGTGTTTTTACCAAACTGGCACAGGTCCAGATCGCAACGGTGGGCGATCAACTCATCGCCCTGCCCGCTGGCCCTGGCCACCACAAAACCATTGGGATCCACGATCACACTACCGCCCATCAAGGGAAAACCATCCTCTACCCCGGCCTTCGCCACCCCCACTACCCAGCTCGCATTCTGATAAGCGCCAGCCTGCATACAGAGTTCGGAATGGAACAGTCGTTGCTTTTCACCTTCGGCACGGTCCAGTGAATTGACTGAAGGTGTGTTGTAGCCCAGCGTGATCAGTTCCACACCTTGCAACCCCATAACCCGATAGGTTTCCGGCCAGCGGCGATCATTGCAGATGCACATACCCACCACCGCGCCCAGGTTTTCCCAGGTCGGGAAACCGAGATCGCCCGGTTCGAAATAGCGTTTTTCCAGATGCTGGAAATCACGATGAGGGTCGAATTCAACATGCCCCGGCAGATGCACTTTGCGGTATTTACCCACGATATTGCCTTGCCGGTCGGTCACGATTGAGGTGTTGTAATGGTGGCCATCAGGGGTCAGTTCAGCGTAACCAAAGGTAATAGCAATACCGTGCGCGCGGGAAAAATCGAACAAAGGACGCGTCACTTCACCCGGCATTTCACGCTCAAACCAGCTATCGACTTCACACTGATCTTCCATATACCAACGGGGGAAAAACGTTGTCAAAGCCAGTTCAGGGAACACCACCAGTTCGCATCCCTGCCGCCGCGCCTGCTCCAGTAACGCCAGCATCCGCTGAACCACACTCTCTCTTGAGTCGCTTTTTTGAATCGCTCCCAACTGAGCACCGCCAATTACCATTTCGCGCATGCACTATTCCTCCACAAGACCGACCCGGTGTCGGTAACCCTTTTGCGTTGCTTAGGATCATTGTGGGAGGTTCAGGACCGTATGTCGTATACCAATATGTGGTGCTTACTTAACCTGAAGTTAATCCATATTGAACAGGTGGAATCCGCCCCCGGCCAGCGCGCTGCGCAGATGTTCGACAAACACCTGAGCAAACTGCGCCAGCGGTTCATGCCGCAGGTGCACCAGGCTGATGGTCAGGCGCTCTTCATTGAGTATCGGCAGTACCGCCATACGATCGGCGCCCGAGGCACGGAAGGATATTTCATCAACGACAGAAAAACCGGTGCCGTTTTTCACCAGCGCACAGGCATGGTGCGGAGAATCGACATCAATACTCGGCCGGTATGGCAATCCTACGCGTTCGAAGGCCTGTTTCATAAAGCTATGGAAGGGGGTATCGGCGGAATAACCGATAAACGGCATCTCCGCCAGCGCATCAGGTAATTCATTGAGCGCTACCCGGGTTAACGGATGATCCGCCGGGCACACTACCATCACCCGGATATAACTTAGCGGGACAGCACGCAGGTTCGGATGATCAATTGGAAATAGCGAAATGCCGAGGTCTGCCTGCTGATCAAGCAGCCGATCGCGTAACAGGACATGGCGCAAGCACTCCAGACTGACGAGGATATCTTCATTGCACTGCCGGAAAGCACCGATGGCATCTGGCACCAATTGGTGCCCCAGACTGGGGCTGCTGGCAATACGCAGCACGCCGTGGCGCTGCTGAACCAGGTTATGCAGCGTGGTGTTCACCCGCTGAATATCGCGATACACCGACTCAACATCATTGAACAGACAGCGCGCCTCCGGTGAAGGATAGAGCCTTCCCTTCACTCGCTCGAACAGTCGGAAGCCAATGCGCGCCTCGGTGTGGGAGAGCATCCTGCTGACTGCTGGTTGGGACACATACAGCAGTTGTGCGGCACCGTTGATCGAACCGGTGATCATTACCGCCCGAAATACTTCAATCTGACGCAGATTGAGCGACTGCATTCGATTTACCTCTGAGGAATGAACGGTGTGCGCATAACCGCATACGCTTAACACCAGGTTATAGGGTGTTAGCAATTAGTATGCCAGGGAGAGCAGCAGCACGAAAATTGCACTGACAGCGGGGAAAGGCTGCGGTAAAAATATTCTTTATCTACTTTTACCGGGGCCATTTATTATGAGCGTGCCGCAAACCATCCTGCCGGTGTTTCTGTTGATCATTCTGGGTTACGTTCTGGCCCACCGCGGGGCGCTCGATCCCCATGCCAACAAAGTGCTGGGTGGCCTGTCCTTTAAGCTGTTTATGCCGATGGTTCTGTTTACCGGAATGGTTAACGCGCCGCTGCACGATGGCCTGGATATCAGGCTGCTGGCCGCATATTTCGTTCCGGCATTATTTATTTTCGCCCTCGTCAATCTGTTCAGCCATCGTGCTGTCGGGCACCCGACGCCATTTGGCCTGACCGCTTCCTTTTCCAATAATGCCCTCATCGGCCTGGCAATGGTGGCCGGACTGTATGGCAGCGCCGGTCTGGTATTACTGTTCACCGTGCTCGCCGTACACAGCCTGCTACTGTTCAGCTTTCAGAGCCTGTACAGCTGCCTCGCTGGTAACGAACCATTTAAACCCGCGGTTCTGGTCGCCAGTCTCGCCAACCCGATGATCGTTGGACTGCTATTGGGGACGGCGGTTAATCTGTCGGGATTGATGCTGCCGGGGTGGAGTATGAAACTGGCGACCTGGCTGGCGCAGGCGGCGTTGCCCTGCGCGCTGATCGTGCTCGGGGCCAACCTCTCCGGCTACCGGCTACGTCCCAATGCCGGGGTGCTCGGTATTACCGTCGCCAAACTGGCCGCCATGCCATTGTTGGTGCTGCTGGTATGTATGCTGCTTGATATCAGTGGCATGCCACGTGGGGTACTGGTGCTGATGGCCGCCAATCCTTCCGGCGTCAACGTACTGGGATTTTCGCGCTCGCAACAAGACAGCCAGATAACCAGTTCGGCCATTTGTCTGACGACATTACTCTCGATGGCAACCCTGCCGCTGTGGATGTGGATCAATAGCCTGCTGTAATTCGCTGTGCCAGCGAGGCTATGGCCTTATTGCCGCCCGCCTGATGAAACAGCCCGTTTAGCTTTTCCCTGCCACAATGCTGACGCCAATCCGATCCGCGAGGTCGGACACCTGATCCGAGGCTGCTGCATTTTATAAAAGGCTGTGCGAATGACCTTGTTGCCGGAGACTTCCGGCAGAAATGCGATCGCCGAAAAAAAAGCTCGTGCGGAATCATCTTGCCGGGATATCCACGCCAGCCCCTGCGCCGCGGGACACTGGCGATGTATGGCCTCAGCCCATTCCCGCGTAGCCGGATATTGATGCTTTTCGGTATCAAAATAACGCTTATCATCCAGGCATCCAATGTAATACCCGTTCTGGCAATCAGTCTGGCTTTTGATACGGCCCGCCCTGGGAAACCTTAGCGGGCTTTTAGCCTCAGATCAGGTGCCGCCCAGATAGGCCTTTCTGACCTCAGGATTGACCAGCAGCTCCTGCCCGCTACCGCTAAGACGGATCTCGCCATTAACCAGCACATAGGCGCGGTTGGAGAGTTTTAGCGCGTGGTTGGCATTTTGCTCCACTAAAAATAGCGTCATCCCTTCCCGCGTCAGATCGCGCAGTATCTGAAAGATCTGTTTCACCACCAGCGGCGCCAGCCCGAGACTCGGTTCATCCAGCAACAGTAATTTGGGGCGGCTCATCAGTGCGCGGGCAATCGCCAGCATCTGCTGCTCACCGCCTGACAGGGTCATGGCTCGCTGGCTGCGGCGCTCTTCCAGCCGCGGAAAAAGCTGGTACATGCGCGCCTTATCTTCCTTCTGAAAGCGGTTGCCAAGCGGGATGGTGCCCATTAGCAGATTCTCTTCCACCGTCATATCCGGGAAAATGCGCCGCCCTTCCGGCGCCTGTGCGATGCCGTTACTGGCAATAAAATGGGTTGATTTACGGCTAATATCTTCACCGCGGTAAAAGATTTGCCCGGCGGCAATCCGCGGTTGGCCAAAGATCGACATCAGTAAGGTGGATTTTCCGGCGCCATTGGCCCCAATCAGCGAGACGGTTTCCCCTTCATTCACCGTCAGCGAGATCGCTTTTAACGCCTGAATCGGGCCATAAAATACATCGACGTGGCGAAATTCCAGTAAAGGCTGGCTCATCCGGCGATCTCCTCTTCGTCGGTGCCCAGATAGGCGGCAATAACACTGGCATTGCTCTGAATCTCTTGCGGTGCGCCACGGGCGATAACATCCCCATGGTCAAGCACAATGACGTGATCGGAAATCTCCATTACCATGCCCATATCATGTTCAATTAGCAGTACCGTCACGCCCTGTTGCTGGCGCAGTACGCGCACAATGCGACTGAGCGCCTGAGTTTCAACCGGGTTCAGACCGGCAGCGGGCTCGTCAAGACAGATCATTTCCGGCCCGGTACACATGGCGCGGGCAATCTCCAGCCGGCGTTGCTGGCCGTAAGAGAGCGTCCCCGCCAGCCGATTGGCGCAGTCCACCAGTTCCACCACTTCCAGCCAGTAAAAAGCCCGATCCAGCGCCTGATTTTCGGCCTTGCGGTAAGCCGGAGTATTCAGGATCCCGGCAATCAGGTTGCGATTTGCCTGCATATGCTGGGCGACCATCAGATTTTCCACCACCGACATTTCACGAAATAACCGAATATTCTGGAAGGTGCGCGCCAGTCCGGCGCGGTTCACCAGGTGGGTGCCGCCAAACATTTTGTAGTAAATACGCGACCCCAGCCGCGCAGGATGCAGAAAATCCGCCGGACGAATTTTCTGCCCCAGCACCTGAATCACATCCGTCGTGCGCGATTGCGCGTTAAGGACAATCGCGCCGCCGGAGGCCTGGTAAAATCCGGTCAGGCAGTTAAACACCGTGGTTTTCCCGGCGCCGTTCGGCCCAATCAGCGCAGTTATCGAGCCACGTTCAACCTCAAGGTTGACGTCATTCAACGCCCTGATCCCGCCGAAGTGCATCATCAGATGTTCGACGCGTAAAATACTGTCACTCATGGCGCCACTCCTTTACGGATAGCGACACCGGCACGGCTGGTACGCACCAGACCGCGCGGCCGCCAGATCATCATCAGCACCATCAGGACACCAAATAACAGCACCCGATACTCGGCAAAGCTGCGCAGCAGTTCCGGCGCCACCGTTAGCACAAATGCCGCCAGCACCACCCCCAGCGTCGACCCCATGCCGCCCAGCACCACAATGGCAAGGATCAGCGCCGATTCAAAGAAGGTGAAGGAGGTCGGGTTAACAAACCCCTGGTAGCTGGCAAAGAATACCCCAGCCACCCCGGCGGTAGACGCGCCGATCATAAAAGCCGAAAGCTTCACCAGCACATGGTTCAGCCCCAGCGAACGGCAGGCGATCTCATCTTCACGCAGTGCTTCCCAGGCCCGGCCTATCGGCATACGTGTCAGACGGTGTTTGATAAACAGCACCAGCAACACCACCAGAATCAGAACCGCGTAGATAAAGATAAATTTCAGGTTAGGATTGTATGTAGTATGCAGAAATTCATGGATCGGTATCCCGCCCTCCTTTGCGCGGCGGGCGAACTCCAGACCGAACAAGGTGGGAGCAGGAACCGATACGCCGTTCGGCCCGCCGGTGAAGCTCAGCCAGTTATTCAGTACCAGACGAATAATTTCACCAAAGCCCAGGGTCACTATCGCCAGATAGTCGCCATGCATGCGCAGCACCGGAAAACCCAGTAATGCCCCCGCCAGCGCCGCCATCATGGCGCCAAGCGGCAACATCGCCCAGAATCCCAGGCCGAGATACTGGTAGCCAAGCGCCAGACCATAAGCGCCAATGGCATAAAACGCCACATACCCCAGATCCAGCAACCCCGCCAGCCCGACCACAATATTCAGCCCCAGCCCGAGCAGCACATAGATCAGGCCGAGAATAGCAACGGTTAACAAGTATTTGGTCGCGACCAAAGGAAACAGCATCGCCAGTACCAGCAGCAGGGGAATAATCCAGCGCAGGTGCGATTTATGGTCTGCCGGGCGCACATACACACCATCGTCGGCATGTTCAAAACGGCTGGCAAATTTGCGCCCGCGGTTGCTTTGCAGCGTCAGACTTAACAGTAAGCGCCCGGCCATCACTACCCCTACCAGCACCGCCACGCGCAGCGGTGAGAGAGTGAAACTGTACCCCTTTAACACGATCCCGACGATCGGCCCAAACACCACCAGGGCGCACAACCCGGCTAATACCGTATCAATCAGGCATTGCCTGATATCCGGCCCCGACTTCAACGCAGCATCTGTCATCGTTTATCCCTCAAACCTTAGCCACCATTGGACGTCCCAATAGCCCCTGAGGGCGAAAAATCAAAATTACGATCAGCAAGGCAAACGAGAAAACATCTTTGTAATCAGAGTTCACCAGCCCGGCAAACTGCGCCTCAGCAACCCCCAGCAGTAAACCGCCGAGCATCGCGCCGGGCAACGAGCCAATTCCCCCCAGCACCGCTGCCGTAAAAGCTTTGATGCCGATGATAAATCCGGCATAGAAATCAAAAGTGCCGTAGTTCATGGTCACCAGCACTCCCGCCAGCCCGGCCATCGCCGCCCCGATAACAAACACCAGCGAGATAACCCGGTCGGTATTAATGCCCAGAATCGACGCCATGCGGCGATCCTGTTGGGTCGCGCGGCAAATTCGCCCGAGGCGCGTGAACTGAATAATCCAGGTCAGCAGCGCCATCCCCACCATCGCCGCCAGCAGAATAAATACTTTGGTCCAGGTGATTTGCACCACCCCATCGCCAACATCAAAGCGCAATACACCGGTCAGCAATGTCGGGATCCCCTGCTGGTTCGGTCCCTGGCTGATCTGTACGTAGTTTTGCAGGATCAGCGACATACCGATGGCCGAGATCAGCGGCGCAAGCCGTGTGGAGTTGCGTAACGGGCGATAAGCAATACGCTCGATCACCCAGCCGTAGACGCCGGTCACCACTATCGTGAAGATCAGGGTGCCAAAGATCAGTAGCGGAAAGGAGTCAATGCCAAAGAAGGAAAGAAGCCCGAGGCCAATGGCGCAGAGGTAAGCTGAGATCATATAGACTTCGCCATGGGCGAAGTTAATCATGCCGATAATGCCGTAAACCATGGTGTAGCCAATGGCAATCAGGCCATACACAGCGCCCAACGTCAGCCCGTTGACCAGCTGTTGCAGAAAGAAAGCATCCATTATGTACAGTCTCGCCTGTGATAAGGCAGCAAGGCTAAACCACCCTGGCTGCCTTCAGTGTCGCGACGTTCCACCCGGCGGCAGAACGGAGGGTCAGTACCGTTGCAGAAAGATTACAGCTGGTGGTACTGGCCTTTGTCATCCCACTGATAGACCACATAATCCGAGACTTTCAGGTCGCCCTTGCCATCCCAGGATTTCGGTCCCATCACGGTATTGACCGTATGCGATTTCAGCCATTCACTGGCTTTGGTATTGTCTTTTCCCGCGCCATTGTAGGCGGCCGCGATAGCCTGAATCGAGGCATAGGCATACAGCGTGTAGCCTTCCGGCTCAAATCCGCTGGCGCGGAATTTTTCAATCACTGATTTGCCGGCCGGAATGGTGCGCGGGTCATTACCAAAGGTCATCAATACGCCTTTGGTATACTGCGGGCCACCGGCGGCGGTGACCATTTCCGCAGTGACCACACAGTCACCAGAGAAGAATTTTGCCTGAACCCCCTGCTCACGCATCTGGCGCACCAGCGGACCGGCTTCCGGATGGCAGCCGCCGAAGTACACCACATCCGGTTTCAGCGCACCGATTTTGGTGACCAGGGCATTAAAATCTTTTTCACCGCGTGATAAGCCTTCATATAGCACTTCTTTGGTGCCGCGTTTTTCCAGCGCCGCTTTTGTTGCGTCGGCCAGCCCCTGGCCGTAGGTATCTTTGTCATGGATCACCGCAATTTTTTTCGCTTTCAGCACGTCCAGCATGTAGTCAGCGGCTACGACACCCTGCTGGTCGTCACGGCCGCACATACGAAACATGCCTTTCATACCGCGCTCAGTGATTTGCGGATTGGTCGATCCGGGGGTAATAGTCAGCACACCCGCTTCGTCATACACTTCCGAGGCCGGCATGGTTGAAGAGGAACAGAAGTGTCCGACCACGGCAGAGACTTTTGATTCATCCACCATACGGTTAGCCACCGCCACCGCCTGTTTCGGTTCACAGGCGTCATCCCCTTGCACCAGCACAATTTTTTCGCCTTTAATGCCGCCAGCCGCATTAATATCGGCCACAGCTTGTGAGGCGCCTTTCCAGTATTGCGCACCGTAAGTAGCGTTGGGGCCGGTAAAGGGGCCGGCGACGCCGATCATCACATCCGCATGCGCATATAACGCCGTACTTAAACAACCAGCAATGGCTACTTGAAGCGGTAACTTAATCAATTTCAAAGACATTCGGGTATTCCTCAGCACGGTTAATAACCAGGCGCCCATCAGTGGCGCGGGAGAAATCACTTACTTCGTCAATACATTGGGTTACGAGCGGGCCGCGAACGGCTGATATTTATTAAGCAAAAACTCCGCCAGGCAGCCAAAAACAGACAAATTCTTTTTGAAATGCGCCCTCTGCGGGGAACCCCGCGGAGATATCGCCATTCATCAGGCCTGCTTGTTGACTATCTGAGGAGAGAGTAGCCATCAGGTGGCTGGCTGGGATGCGCGGTGTCCTTACCGTCCAGAATCTTAAGCATAGCTGCACGAAAGTGGGGCTGCGCACCCCGATGGTGCAAAAATGCGGTGAACATCACCTGTCGCCGCTTTTTATGCGGCAAAGTAGGTTTGCGGTTTTCAGTGGCGTCACGACTCAGGCCAGAGTGAAAAAAATTGCACATATGTGCAATACGGTCACCGAAGCGTCATAAAGCGCCGATATATTCCTTCCTGTCTGAAACCAGAAAAGGAATATCTCAGTGAGCGCTGAAGCAGTTACCCGGCCAGAACCCTCATGGTGGTGTAAGTTACGACATACGCTGGCCATCGCCCGTCACGAACCGGCAAATCTGATTGGTATCCTGCTGATCGTACTTTTTACGTGGATTATTCTGGCGCCGGTATTATCCATCCTGCTGGATGCCATCGTGGTGCAAAACGGTGACAGCGCGCGCGTCCAGGCTGCCGAAGGCGCCTTTACGCCTTACTATCTGCTGCGTACCCTCGCCTCACGCATGTCCGGACTGCTGCTGTGGACACCGCTCATCAATACCCTTGCCGTCGCGACCAGCACCATGCTGGCGGCGCTGACGATTGGTGTGACCTTAGCCTGGCTGGTTAACCGCACCGATATGGCCGGGCGCAAAGGGTTCGCGACGCTGCTCATTGTGCCATTTATGTTGCCATCCTGGACCTTTGCCCTTGCCTGGACCACGATTTTTAAAAACCATACCGTCGGCGGCCAACCCGGCTGGCTGGAAACGCTTGGTATCCATACCCCGAACTGGCTGGCTTATGGCTATTTCCCGGTCGTGGCGATTATGGTGCTGCACTACTCGCCGCTGGTGATCCTGATCGTCGGCAACGCCCTGAAACGCATGGACACCCAGCTGGAAGATTGCGCCCGGGTACTTGGCGCATCGCGGCGGATTATTGCGCTGAAGATTATTGTGCCGCTGGTACGTCCGGCGTTGCTATCCGCCGCCCTACTCATTTTTGCTGACTGTATCGGCGAGTTCGCCATTCCTTATATTCTCGGCCTGCCCGTCCATTTTGATACGCTGTCCACTGGCTTATACCGCGCGCTGGGATCGCGCCAGAACGGTGTGGCAGCGGTTATTGCGGCGGTGATTATGCTGATGGGCATGATCACGCTGCTACTGGATATGCGTATGCTGCGCGAAGCCAAACGTTTTGTGACGGTCGGCGGCAAAAGCGGCATGGATCGCCGTCGTCATCTTGGCCGCTGGCGTTTTACTACTGCCATTATCCCGCTGATTTTTGTGCTTCCGGGCGTTGCCATTCCGCTGCTTACCCTGTTTTTTTCCACCATTATGAAGGTGCCGGGTCGTTTCAGCGCCGATAACTTTACCTTTGATTTCTGGATTGGGCACAACCTCGATACGGTGGCCCTGCATAACGGGATTTTGCTGACGCCTGAGTTCTGGCGCGCGCTGCTCAATACCGTCGTGATTGTCGGTTCCGCCTCGCTGACCTCTGGCGTGCTGGGTTTACTGGTGGGCTATGCGGTGATCCGCTGCTCCATACGCTGGGTCGGTGGGTTTCTGCGCCAGATCACCTTTCTGCCCTACCTGGTTCCCGGCATTGCCTTTGCCGCCGCCTTCCTGTCGCTGTTTGCCATCGCCCGTGGCCCGCTGCCCGCCCTGTATGGCACGCCGATCATTCTGGTGATGGCCTTAATCGCGGAAAAAATGCCCTATGCCAGCCGTTCGGGGATTGCTGCGATGACACAGCTGGGCAAAGAACCGGAGGAAGCCGCGCGCATTGCTGGCGCCGGATGGTTCACCCGTATCGGGCGGATTGTGATCCCGATACAGGCCGCACCGCTGACCACCGGCATCCTGCTGCCGTTTATTTCGGGTATTAAAGGCGTCAGCCTGTTCATCATTCTGGCGATCCCGGCCACTGACGTGCTTACCACCTATTCCTTGCGCCTGATTGATTATAACTACCAGCAAGCCGCCAACGCCGTCGTATTAATGATCGCGCTAATTTCATGGGCCGGAACGGTACTGATCCAGAAAATATCCGGTACCGGTCTGGCTGAAGGTTTGGAGAACTGAAATGCCTGTGATTACCCTGCATAACCTGACAAAAACCTGGCCCGGCGCCGCACAGCCTGCCGTGGACGCTATCAACCTGACGGTCAACGACGGCGAGTTTATGTGCCTGCTTGGCCCATCCGGCTGCGGTAAAACCACCATTCTGCGCATGATTGCCGGCATTGAACACGCCAGCGGCGGCGAAATCAGCATTGGCGATACACTGATGGATTCCGTCGCCCGGGCCACCTTTGTTCCGCCTGAACAACGTCGCGTCGGCCTGGTGTTTCAGAGCTACGCCCTGTGGCCGCATATGACCGTTGAGCAGAATGTTGATTTCGGTCTGCGGTTGCAAAAAGTGCCGGCCGCTGAACGCATCGCACGTTGTCTGGATGTGATGGAAAAACTGCGCATCGCCGGGTATGCCAGCCGTTATCCGGCCCAGCTGTCGGGTGGCCAGCAGCAGCGTGTGGCGCTGGCGCGGATGCTGGTCGTCAATCCCGGGGTGCTGCTGCTCGACGAGCCATTATCCAATCTGGACGCCACTCTGCGGCTGGAGATGCGTGCCGAACTGCGCCGCCTGCACGAAACCTTTGGCACCACTATCGTCTTTGTCAGTCACGATCAATGGGAAGCCATGACGCTGGCCACCCGCATTGCGGTGATGAGCGCCGGGCATTTACAGCAGGTTGGCACGCCGGATGAGATTTACGCCAGGCCCGCCAACCGCTTTGTCGCAGAGTTTATCGGCACGCCAAAACTGAACATGATCCCGCTTGATCAGCCTGCCAGCGCACTGGCCACACATATCCAGCAGCGCCTTTCCCGGCCCAAAGCGCTGCATATTTGCGGCATTCGCCCCGAAGAGATTGCGCTGTCGGCACAGCCGCACAGCGATAGCGTGCCAATGATTATCGACAATATTATACCCACCGGCGGCAGTTGGGTGATTGAACTGGTCAGCGGTGGCGACCGCCTGTTCCACTCAACGCAATTGCGTCCGCGCTGGCAGGCCAACCAGCAAGTGCACTGTCTGCTGCCGCATGCTTCATTGCACTTTTTCAATCAACAGGGACAACGCCAGGAACTTTGCGCCAGCGAATGACGGCCACAGTAAAACCGGTAACCAAACTCACCACTCAGGGAAATATGATGAACCATAAATTGTTAACCAGCCTGATCCTGGCCACCAGTTGCATCACCCATACAGCCAGTGCCGCAGATGCCGTCGATTTGCAGGCGCTGATCGCCGCCGCCAAAAAAGAAGCGCCGATCACCGTCTACGCCTCAACCGGCAAAATCGTGGCGCAGGCAAAAGACTTCAGCCAGCAATATGGCGTTAACGCCGTGGGCGTTAAAGCCGATGCGCCGCAAATTATCGAAATCATTAGCCGTGAAGCGCAGGCAAACAATGTCAAAGCCGATGTGGCGATCATCGAAGATGCACCAGCCGGTATTGAGCAGTTATTGAATAAAGGTTATGTGCAAAGCTGGGTACCGGATGACATCAAAGCCAATATCCCCACAGACTACCAGCAGCCGCTCACGGTAGTTCTGGCGCCAAACGTTTTTGCCTACAACACGACCCATTACAGCAGCTGCCCGATCACCAATATCTGGCAACTGACCGAAGCGAAGTGGCGCGGTAAAGTCGCCATGCAGGACCCAACCAGTAAGCCAGCCTATACCGACTGGTTCAGCCAGATGGCAACCCACTACGACCAGCAGGTACGTGATGCTTATCAACAGGAGTTTGGCAAACCGCTGCAGAGCGGCGAAAGCTCAGCCACAGCGGCGTTTGTTAAAGCGCTGGCAGCCAACAACCCACTGCTGACGCACTCCGATAACGACGCGGCGGAAGCCATTGGCGCACCAGATGGCAAAGGCGATTTCGTCGGGCTGGTTTCCACCGCTAAATTTCGTGATAACCAACAGGGTATGAAGCTGGGCCTTTGCAGCGGTATGAAGCCGGTTATCGGCTGGAATTACCCCAGCCTCGGGGTCGTGGCCAGCGGCAGCCACAGCCCGCATGCGGCGAAGCTGTTTATCCATTACCTGATGACGGCCGAAGGCATTGCCCCGCAAGGCGTGGATGGCAAAATGTCCACGAACCAGACGATAAAACTGCCGGCAAACGAAGCTTCCGGTATCGAAAAGTATCGTAATGAGCTAATGGTATATCACACCGCAACGGCAAAAACCGACTGGCAAAGCCGTCAGGACTGGCAGGATCTGTGGAATCTGAACTACCAGAAATAACACCGCCAACCGGAGAGCGTCTGTGGCGTTCTCCGCTATTTTGTCATCGGGAGCGACGCTTTGACACAGATTAACCTCGGGCAGCGGGAAGCCGCTTTAAAACGTATTATTCTCGACGCTGGCGCTACCGCCCTGCGTCACTTCCGTAGCCGCCAGCCGGGCGAGTTTTCGCTTAAAGGCCACCAGGACTTCCTCACCGAAGCCGATACCCTGGTGGAACAGCAGATCCGCCAGGCGATCGCCGCGGCATTTCCGCAAGATACCCTGTTGGGTGAGGAAACCGGCAGCGCCAGCTGTTCAGCCGCCAGCCTGTGGGTGGTCGATCCCATCGACGGCACGGCCAATTTTGCCCGCGGTATTGAGCACTTTTGCGTCGCCATCGCCTGGGTCAGCGAGGGTATTACTGAACTGGGGGCGATTTACAACCCGGCGAGCGAGGAGCTGTATCTGGCGCGCCGCGGCCACTACGCAGAGAAAAATGGCCGGCCGTTGCATGTCGCCAGAACCGATAACCCACGTAACGCCACTTTTGAGCTCGGCTGGTCCACCCGCGTCAGGCAGCAGCGCTATCTGGATGTGATGGCCGCGCTGCTGGCTCAGGGCGCGAATGTCAGGCGTGGCGCATCAGGGGCGCTGGCGCTGGCCTGGGTAGCAGAAGGCCGCACTGACGGCTATGCCGAATTACATATGAATGCCTGGGATTGTCTGGCCGGGTTACTGCTGGTGCGAGAGGCGGGTGGCTGCACCGGCGTTATCCCCACCACTGCCGCCGGCATATTCCATGGTTTGCCGGTGCTGGCGGCGGCGCCTGGGGTGGTCAATGCGCTGGCATGCGCTTCAGGGATCCCTGTGGCCGCAGCAGAAGTTAGCCTTACTGCGGCGCCAGCTGGCGCTCCCCATTATACGCGCCCGGCCATCAGCCTGATCGAATCCGACTTTCCCGGCTGGGGAATGGATATCTGGATCGGCGGCGCCGACGGAGTGAGCGACCTGGCGCTGCTGGAGCAGCACGGCATCAAAACCGTCATTAACTGCGCCGTCAATCTGGATATCGACTGGGTTGTCACGCCGGAGGCCGGTCGCAGCGCACACCAGCTTAACCATGGCGCGGCGGCCATTCGCTACTATAAGCTTGGATTAGTTGATGGTGCGGGCAATGCGCCAGCCATGCTGCATGCCGGCTATCAGTTGATGCGTTGCGCACTGCTGCAACAAATCCCGGAGAAACCATCGTACCGCAACCGGGAGCGCGGCAATATTCTGGTCAACTGCCGCGGCGGCCGCAGTCGTTCCGTGGCGCTGGTCGCGCTGTTTATGCATCTCGAATGCCCGCAACGCTATCCAACGTTAGCCGCGGCGATCGCTCATATCCATGCGAAACGTCAGTTACATGCGGATGAATGGCACGAAACGCCGAAGCCGGAACTGGTGGCACTGGCGCAGCATGCGATTGAGATAGAACAGGCTCTGGCGACGGTCCATTCAGGCCTGGCGCGATAACCCCCCACAACAGGTATCGAGATAATGGTTAAAGCGATGGCCAGCGCCGCCGAAGTCGCGCGCCTGGCGGGAGTTTCCCGTTCGGCGGTTTCGCGCACCTTTACCCCCGGCAGCAGCGTGTCGGCTGAAACGCGCCGCAAAGTGCTGGCCGCCGCCGAAGCGCTAAACTATCACGTTAATCATCTGGCGCGCGGCTTATCTAAACAGGCCAGCCGCCCGGTATGTATCCTCGGCGGCAACCTCAGCGCGCCTTATCAGGCGAGCCTGCTTGACCAGATCTCCCGGCGCCTGCATCAGGCACAGCGTGCGGTGATGGTGATCAATACCGATGGTGGAGAGCAGAGTGCCGATGCGGCGCTGCGACAAACCCTCAATTACCGCGCCGCCGCCACTATTGTGCTGTCAGGCACGCCACAGAGTTCGCTGGTGGAAACCTGTCTGCAAAGCGGCCAGCAGGTGATCCTGATTAACCGGATGGGGCAGTTCACCGGCGCGGACAATATTGAGATCGATTACACCTCGGTGATGGCCGATGCTTACCAGATGCTGCTTCAGGCTGGCTGCCAGCGTCTCGCGGTGATCTCTTCTTCCGTCCGCTCGCCGAGCATGGTTATCCGCGAAAACCAGTTTCTTGCGGCGGCCAGTGAGGCTCCTGAACCGTGCCGCTTAGTGCGCGCGGGTCCCACCCGCTATCAGACCGGCGTGGCCGCGGCGCGCGAACTGCTGGCGCAGGGCCTCCGGCCGGACGGGGTATTTTGCGTTACCGATCTGATCGCCTGTGGTTTTATTGACGCGGCGCGCTATGAGTTTGGCTTACGCATTCCCGAAGATATCTGTGTGATTGGTTTTGATGATATCGAACAGGCGGGCTGGGAAGGCTATCAGCTGACCACCTTTGCTCAGCCGCTGGCGGATATGGCCGATGCGATTATCGAACTGTTACTGCCGGCGGCGGCGCCGCGCCAGCGTCTGTTTCAGGCGCAGCCGGTCTGGCGTAATAGCGTGCGCAGATAAAACCGCCAGTGTCCGGGACTGGGTCTATGCCGATATCGCCTCACGGTATGCAACAGCCATATCATGATGAAATTCAGCATAACTGGGCATCTGCTGCGCCAGTTGTGCGCTATCGACTCCGGCGTCCTCCAGATGCCGTACTTGCGCAACCGTTGACTCCTCACCCTACAGCGCCGCCTTTAACTGAGCTTTGGCTGAATCAGGGGAGTCATCATTACCAGATAAGTTTTCCAGCCTGGCGCACTGCTGATAATTATCACGCAGCACGCAGAGCATCCAGGCCTCTGACTTTGGTTTTGGCACCATTGCGACACCGCATCTGCCTAAGCCGGCATCGCGAAAACCCTGACGAATGGAATTCACTTTATCCTGCCATAATCTTGCAGGCTCTGACCGGGTGCCGTCGCAATCGCGAAACAGTACTGCTATTACCCTATCGTCAAACTCCTCAGCCAGCTGTTTTGTCTTTTTCCCCAACATCAGGGCATTACGATAGAAAAGTCCCGTTTCCACACCCGGTCGATTTTTACCGGTCAGCGACATGCTTTTCTGTTTTCACGCAAATGTTGTATCGCGCGAACTAACTCTTGTTTGCTGACGAAGATATAGCGTTCGGGCGTAATATCCAGCAGGGAATAACCGATTGACTGCTCAACTTCCTTGTCCACAAAACAGATCATCGGACCTTGCCGGAACTCAGGCTGCCGGCACCAGCCTTGCTCATTGTCGCAACTACCCAAATCGGAGGGTCCTTCTCCACTTAATACCACTATCATTCTCAATCCTTGTCAGAGGCTGGTGGTTGCTTATCCAGTTCAATATTTTCCAGAGTCAGCTGTTGTAGGTCAGTATCAATAAATGCTTCTCCTGGCCCCATCACAGTCAATTTTTCATCAATGCGTGGTATATCAAAAAACCGTCGAACACGGGTCTGAGCTTGCGGGGATTTATAAACATACTGGACGCCCTTACGGGCGATATCATCATCCAGATAATTAAGGATCATTGGGCTATGGGTGGTGACAATAACCTGTGATTTTGCCTCCACCAGCGTATCGACCAGCAGTTCAATGACTTGTGGATTGACGCCATTTTCAATTTCATCAAGCAGTAGCAAAGAACCCTTCTGCGATTCCACCTGCGCCAGCACAGCCAGAATGCGTAGCAGTCCATCATTCAGTTGACCGGCATCAGTCTCGCAAAAAGTGGGGGCGCCATTTTCATCAAGAAAGCGCTCTTCAACAATCAGACGCTTCCAGCCACCTTTAGTGGTGGAAATACGGAAACTTTCTATTCGTGGATAAAATTTTTGCAAGATAACCAATAGCTGACTTTTGCTGTCGCTGGTTAGCGTATCCAGGTAACCAGAAAGTTTTTCGCCACCAATCCCAACGCCGGAAGGCTCAAAATCAGATCGCGACCGCTTGCGCAGCAGATGCGGGGAAAGCAACTCAAGGGATTTGATATTTCGCAGTGCATCCCGGAACGGGATAATTGCCGCAGGGAAAATGGTCTCTTTCAATACCGATAAGATTGAACCACTGTATTCAAATGGAATGGATTCATAAGGTTTATCCAGCGTGCGATATTTACCATCCTGCACTTCAAGGAACATCTTGTTATCGACATAAATGCTTTCACGTGTCATGCGCATAAAATTTCGATTGAAAGAACCATGCCAGACCAGCGTGCCTTCGCCGAGTTGATAAGTAACTTCCAGAAACAAGGGATGGGATAACGCTTTGCTACTACCGGTACGCGAGTAAAGATCGCGGGATTCCCAGCCACGATCTTCCAGCCAGAGGTACAACCCCCCTTTCATCTGCTGCGAGATAAAATCAATAGCCTGCAACAGGGTGCTTTTACCCGCGCCATTCATGCCAACGAAGCAATTGAACTGTTCCAGATTGATCGAGACGTCAACTAACGATTTAAAGTTGCGTATTGTGATTGTACGGAACATTAAATTTTCCTTGTTTACTCTCGAAACAACACATAAAAGAGCCGAAAGAACAAAGAATAATCGTTAAGAAGATGAGTAGCAACCCGCCGGGCTCGAACCAGAACGACCCCGGGCGAGTGCGTACCGCGATTGAAACCCTAGCGCCAGCCGAGCGCTGGCGCTACGTGCTTCAGGATCGCTTCAATAACATGGACGTTATAGTCAACCCCCAGCTGATTGGGTACCGTCAGCAGTAAGGTATCGGCCTCGGCAATCGCCTCATCCTGCTGTAGCTGTTTAATCAACTGTTCCGGCTCAGCGGCGTAACTACGGCCAAAGATCGCCCGGGTCTTCTCATCAAGAAAACCGATCTTATCGCCATCCTGACCACTGCCGCCGAACCACGCCCGATCGCGATCGTCCATCAGCGCGAAAATACTGCGACTAACCGACACTCGCGGTATACGGGTATGGCCAGCCTCTGCCCATGCCGTGCGATAAGCGCGGATCTGCTGCGCCTGCTGAATATGGAAAGGCTCGCCGGTTTCGTCGTCTTTTAGCGTCGAACTTTGCAGGTTCATCCCCAATTTGGCCGCCCATACCGCCGTGGCATTCGAGCCTGCGCCCCACCAGATACGCTCACGCAGACCCGCCGAAAAGGGCTCAGGGCGCAGCATGCCGGGCGGGTTGGCAAACATCGGCTGCGGATTCGGTTTGGCGAAGCCTTCACCACGCAACACTTCAAGCAGCGCCTCAGTATGGCGCCTGCCCATATCGGCATCGCTCTCCCCCTCGGCGGGCTGATAGCCAAAATAACGCCAGCCATCGATCACCTGTTCAGGAGAACCACGACTGATGCCGAGCTGCAAACGTCCGCCGGCGATCAGGTCAGCGGCACCGGCGCTCTCCGCCATATACAGCGGATTTTCATAGCGCATATCAATCACACCGGTACCGATCTCAATACTGTGGGTGCGCGCGCCGATAGCGGCCAGCAGAGGGAAAGGGGAAGCCAGTTGACGGGCAAAGTGATGCACGCGGAAATAGGCCCCGTCGGCGCCCAGTTCTTCTGCCGCCACGGCAAGATCAATGGATTGCGACAGCGCATCTGCCGCTGAACGGGTTCCCGACTGCGGTGAAGGGGTCCAGTGACCAAACGACAGAAATCCAATCTTCTTCATACGGCATTTGCCTCAACATTCAGAATAGTTAACTCAGCATGCCATTATTCGATTATTGATGGTTAAGCCTTTCCTGCGCACTGGCGCGACTACCTGCAGTGCCCTGATGAGAATACGTATCATTTATTTTACCATTATTATTGGCAGTGATAAGATACGTAGCATCCAGCGTGGGTGGTGATCACCTGCCAGCCGAAGTTTCAACCGGATAATCATGAATATACAGCACCCCGCGCGACAGGAACGACAGTTCTCGGTTGCTAACTTTCTGGACTATGGTGAACGTCACGGCATTGATTACCACTTCCCCTCGTTGAGGACTTCCGTGGCGCACCCGGCGCACCATACGGTGGTACAGGGTCATGTGGATGAGATCCTGCTGCCTTCCGGCATTAGCGTCACCTGTTCGGATCTGAGCATTGTTGAACCCTATGAAACCACCTCGGTCGGCAGTTCTCCGCTCTATATTCTGGTGGTGGTCGAAGGCTGCGTCCGCCTCTGGCTGAATGGCGAACCGCAATCCTTGCAGCCAGGTATGGCGCTGGCAACCTGCATTGGCGAGCAGCGGGTGCTCAGCGCCAGCCATCAGCAGCATCAGCATCTGGTGACTATCTCACTGGGTATTCACCCGGACCGTTTTGCCCCACGTTCAGAAATCGCCACGCTGCTGGCGGCATGGCAACAAAAGCATCCCGCATCAGCGGCATGGCAGATACCAGAGTATCTGTTAACCGGGTTGCGCGGTATTTTGCAGCCCTGCTCTAATCCGGTGGCACGCCAGCTGATGCTGGAAGGGCTATTGCTACAACTTCTCGCCCAGCAGCTGCTTGCCCCATCATTACCGGTCGCCATCTGCCCGAAAAGCAGCATGATTATCCTGCCGCCAGGTGAACGCAGCCGGCTGGAACAGGTGCGTCAGTTGTTGTCGGCCACGCCGGAACAACCCCATACGCTGGATGCGCTGGCACGGGTCGCCGCCATGAGCCCCAGTAGCCTGCGCAGCAAGTTCCGTCAGGCGTATGGCGACTCGGTATTTAATTATCTGCGCGATTGCCGTCTGGCGCTGGCGCGGCGGTATCTGCAGGAAGGGCATAGTGTTCAGCAGGCTGCATGGATGTCCGGCTATCAGCATGCCACCAATTTTGCCACCGCATTTCGTCGCCGTTACGGCGTGGCGCCCAGCGCGCTGCATTCAGCTTAGACCGCGTTCCGGCGCTTACCGCGTCGGACCACCTCGATTTTGTCATCTCTCATACATAACCCGTCATTGTGCATAGCAGTCCGCGTCCCCTGAACGTCAATAATAGCCGTCAGGCATCTGATAAAAAAAACAGTGAGAACTCTCTTATGGCAACGCACGGTTATCAACATTTTTCTCTTCTGGCGATGAGCATTGCCATCGCCCTCTCTGCTCAGGCCCAGGCGGCAACTGAACAGAAAACCGAAAATACCATGGTGGTTTCGGCAAATGGCGCTGACGGTAGCGATGGCGGCACGAATAGCGTCGCGCCTTACACCAACAGCGCCACCAAGTCTGCGGTGCCGGAAAGCCGTACGGCGCAGACTATCGATACCATTAGCAAACAGGAAATCGAGAAACGTCACGCTAACAACCTGAATGAAATTCTGCGTTATGACGCCGGTGTTGCCACTGAGATGCGCGGCTCGACCACGTATATGAGCGAATATAAGATCCGCGGCTTCAGTGCTGAACATGAGTATTACAACGGCCTGCAGCTGCCGTATAACGTCAGCGGCAATACCAAAGCCAGTATTGACCCGATTCTGATTGAGCAGGTGGATATCCTGAAAGGCCCCTCTTCGGTGTTATACGGTAATGCTTCACCGGGCGGGCTGGTGAATATTCAGGGTAAAACGCCACAGAAACAGCAGAGCACTGAAATGGGTTTTAATACCGGCAACCGCAGTCTGCGCGAAGGCTATCTCGAT
This sequence comes from Pantoea sp. B65, assembly GCF_047308185.1. Taxonomy (NCBI): domain Bacteria; kingdom Pseudomonadati; phylum Pseudomonadota; class Gammaproteobacteria; order Enterobacterales; family Erwiniaceae; genus Pantoea; species Pantoea sp. B65. The sequence continues at coordinate 286,128 of NZ_JAHXPU010000039.1, read as the reverse complement.
TCTACCGGGCAGATTGCCGACAGTGACTGGAACTACCGCTTTATCGGTAAGGCCAGCGCAGGTGACGATCAGCCGCAGACCACCAAACATGAAAGCTATCTGATCGCCCCATCGGTCAGCTGGCAGCCTTCCACCCAGACGCGCCTGACCCTTGATGCGATCTATCAGAACCAGCCAAGCCTGACGCCATCCAACCCGTTCCCGCTGGCGTACCTGCGCAGTGGTTATGCCTCCAGCCGCGATTATGCCGGTGACCGCTGGAATGGTTTTAAACAGCGCCAAACCATGCTGGGTTACAGCTTCGAACATCAGTTTGATAGTGGCTGGGGCATCGTGCAGAAAGCGCGCTATGCGGCTGTCGATAGTTACCAGCGCAGTATTTACTCCACGGGCACCAGCGGCAGCAATACTGAACTCTCACGCTTCGGCTACACCACCGATGAAGATCTGAATAGCTTCAATATTGATAACCAGGTGAAAAAAACCGTCGAGCTGGGCGACTGGCAGCACCATTTGTTGGTCGGGTTTGACTATCAGCACCTGAATGCCAACTTTAAATATGACTACGGCACCGTCTACCCGGGCATTGATATGCTCAATCCGAATTACGATCAGGTGACTAGCGATAACCTCGCCATGTATACCGCCACCAAACAGCGGCTGAGTTTTAATCAGGCCGGTTATTACCTGCAGGATCAGGTGGAGTTTGGCGGTCTGAACCTGGTGGCCAGCCTGCGTTATGACGATTATCGTTCCACCACCACTAATCAGCTGGATGGCGACAGTAAAAGCGCGGTCGATCAGCAGCGGGTCACCAAACGTCTGGGAGCGCTGTATCAGTTCAGCAACGGTATCGCGCCTTATATTAGCTATTCAGAAGGTTTCCTGCCGGTATCACCACAGGGGACGCTGACCGCCGATCAGGCGAAACCGACCACCAGCAAACAGCTGGAAGGCGGGGTAAAATATCTGCTGGCGAACTACGCCACCACCCTGACGGCATCGGTATTTCACATCACCCAGAAAAATGTGCTGACCACCGATTACACCTATACCAGCGCCGGACTGCTGAATTACCGTCAGACGGGTGAAGTGGAATCCAAAGGCGCGGAACTGACCGCCGTCAGTCGTCCACTGGATAATCTGAACCTGGTGGCAAGTTATGCTTATACCCATGCGATTAACACTCAGGATGATCTCTACCAGGGGCAGCGCGCCACCCAGGTGCCGGAGAATACCCTCAACCTGTGGGCTGACTACACCTTTAACGACGGTATGCTGAACGGCTTAATGATGGGCGCGGGTATGCGTTATCAGGGTAAAACCGCGATCACTCCGGATAATTCAGTACCGGCTATCGGCGGTAATACTCAGTACGATGTCGCTGTTGCCTACGATATGGGCGTGGTCAGTTCCAGTCTGAAAGGGTTAACCCTGAAAGCCGGTGCGCAGAACCTGACCAACAAGTTCACCTATACCTGTTACAGCAGCAGCTACTGCTGGATTGGCCGCGACCGCAGCTGGCAGGTGGGGATGAGTTACCGTTTCTGATAACCGGATGGGCGGCATAAATGCCGCCCGTGCAGAAGAATACCTGAACTCTGATGCAGGGGAGCCATTATGGTCTGCACCCGCGCCACGCAATTTCTGCAAATAAAAATGAGCAATAAAAAACGCAAGCGTGATAAAGGCAGCCCGCTGGTGAAACTTATCAGACGACTGCTTTTTTGCCCTATGTGTTTGGCTGGATTATCGGACTGGGTTTCCGCCGGGAAAAAACCCGTTACCTCAGCTGACCGGCAGATCTCCGGCTGGCACCGCATTGTCGCCACGACGATACAGACGGCGCGGATGCCCCACTTTGCCATACTGCATCTCAACGCTAAGGATGCCTTTATCGACACAGTGCTCCAGATAGCGCCGGGTGGTAGTCTTACTCAGACCGGTTTCCGCTACCACGTCATCAATAGAATAACAGCGCTCCTCATTAACCGAGAAAAACTGCTCAATACGCTGCAGGGTTTTGTGCTCAATGCCTTTGCTGCCGGCATCCTGGCCAATCCCCGCCGCCTGCAGTTTATAGAGATTATCAACGTTTTGCTGATCCACCACCTTCCAGGTACGCTGCGTCTTGTTAAACTCAACGAAGCGCGCCAGCGAGTGCTGCAGTCGCCGCCAGGAGACCGGTTTCAGAATATAGTCGAAAGCGCCGCAACGAATCGCCTGGCTGCAGGTATGCATATCGCTGGCGGCGGTGATAAAGATCACCGAACACTTGAGGGATTTCAGCAATTCGCTCTCGATCAGGGTGATACCCTGACCATCCGGCAAATAGTTATCTAACAGTACCAGCTGCGGACGTTTTTCTTCCAGCATCCTGCGTGCTTCACTCAGTGAAGAGGCAATGCCGCTTAGCCGCAGCCATGGATGATTCTCAACCAGATCGGCATGCAGCTGTGCCAGCTGGCTCTCATCCTCCACAATCAGCACATCTATTATTTCAGGTTGCATAAATATTATCTTCCCGGTGAGTGATAACAGAACCAGAATCCGGTTCATTATCAGGAATAAACAGTGAAAAAATGGTGCCGCGCGGCAGATTCTCCGCGACTTCGATGTTGCCCCCCGCCTTCCCGACATAGTTGGCCACCAGATGCAGACCCAGCCCATGATCGCCATGCTGTTTCGAGGTGGCGCCAAAAGAAAACAGATGATCGCGCAACCCCGGGGCGATACCGCAACCCTGATCCGCCACTTCAATCACCAGTTCGCGTTCGCCGCCGCTGATATACACCGCAATCTCTGCCCATGGCGGCTCACTCAGCAGCGTCGCCTCAATGGCGTTATCCAGCAGATTACCAATAATCGACATCAGCTCGGTTTCTGTTAATCGCTGCGGCAGCCGGCCGATCCGGCAGGCCGGATCAAACGCCAGTACCACGCCCTTTTCCTGAGCGCGGGCATATTTACCCAACAGCAGGCCACACAGCATCGGCGAGCAGAAGCGTGCAGAGACAAAATCCAGCACCTCCTGCGCGCTTTCCGCCTGAACTTCAATATAGCGAATCGCCTCGCTGTAACGCCCCATATGTAACAGGCCCGCCAGAGTGGCGGTCCAGTTAAGTTGCTCATGGCGCATAATGCGCAAGTTGTCGGCATAGCGCTGCACCTGGCTAAGCTGAATACTCAGCCGATCAATCTCGTTACGATCGCGAAAACTGATCACCCAACCCTGTAGTTCATCCTCCAGAAGAATGCGCACCCGGCTGGCAATCACCGTCAGCTGGTTAAACAGGCAGATCTCATCGTGAGTATCCGCCGACAGCATCAGCGCCGGGTCGAAAAAGGGTACCGGTCTGATAACCTCTGCCAGCGGCTGACCGCGCAGGGTCGCCGATGGCGCGGTGATCCCCAGTAGCGATTTCGCCGCCTGGTTAATCACCGCAATGCGTAGCTGATCGTCTACCGCGATAACCCCTTCATAGATCGATTCCATCAGCGCTTTCTGCTGACGAACCAGCAGGCCAATCTCACGTGGTTCCAGAGAAAACATCTGCTTTTTAATACCACGGGAAAAGAACCAGCAGAGAATAAACAGTGCGATCAGCACCACGATGATGGTCAGCAGAATATTGATCACTTTACCGCTGGTGACATTATCAATATGGCTGGTCAGATAGCCGACCGAAACAATACCGATGACGGCGCCGTCATCATCCAGCACCGGCGCTTTACTGCGCAGCGAAATGCCTATTCCCCCCAGACGCACCGTGGTGGTACTTTTCCCCAGTAGCACTTCACTGTTATCGCCGCCGACCAGCTCTTTACCCACGCGTTCACTGTAGCGTGAATGATAAAGATGCCGCGCATTACGATCGCCAATAACAATAAAACTGGCATCGCTGTGACGATTAATATTATTCATCAGCTGGGTGATTGCCGGAATATTATGCGCTTTAATTTCCTGACGCAGATTGGGGATCACCGCAATCTCTTCTGCCTGTATTCTCGCCCGTGTGCCCATCTCCTCATAAAGCTGACGGTCGACATCCAGGTAATAATAGAAACCCAGCAGGGAGAACAGCAGCAGGAAAAACACTGTCAGATAGAGGAAGAGTTTTATCTGGAAAGACATTTTTATGCGCATGTGAAGGCTGACCGCTGAAAAACAGCCTGTAACACTAGCACGCAAGCCCCGCTCTGACTGCGGCTTTAGCGAAAAGTTGTGATCTTCCCCACAGCGAAATAGTGGCGGTTAGCAGCGAAATTCTGCGTTATAAAGCAATAAAATAACCGGCAACACCCTACTCACAGATAATTAACAATTAACAAAAGAAAAAATAAATAATAATATCCAACGCGCTATGACTAACAACCAGAATAAAAACCATAAACTCCACGGAGTTATTATTGGCGAATAATAAAAACCTTAAAAACCATAGAAACCTTTAAAACACTGTTTTTAATTTGCGACGCTTCACATCCCCCGGAGGCCTGAACAATTAGTCTGTGCCGACATAATGACAAAGGGGGCTTTTAGTATGAGCACGACTGATGATTCTTTCTCTGTACCACAAGATCCACTGACGCTAAAGCAGACCAGCGTAAAAGAAAAGTGGTGGCATATTCTCGACACCTGGAAGGTTGGTATTATTCCCGTACCGCTGTTTGTGCTGGCGGGAGCACTGATTGCCATTGACTGCCTCGGCGGCAAACTGCCGAGCGATATCGTGGTGATGGTCGCCACCCTGGCATTCTTCGGCTTTGCCTGTGGCGAGTTTGGTAAACGTCTGCCCATAGTCGGCAAAATGGGTGCGGCGGCGATTTGCGCCACCTTTATTCCTTCGGCTCTGGTCTATTACGGCTTACTGCCGGATGTGGTGATCGAATCCACTACCAAATTTTTCAAAACCACCAACATTCTCTATCTGTATATCTGCTGCATTATCGTCGGCAGCATTATGAGTATGAATCGCACCACGCTGATTCAGGGCTTCCTGCGTATTTTCTTCCCGATGCTGTGCGGGGAAGTGGTCGGTATGCTGGTCGGTATGGGCGTTGGCCTGGCGCTGGGTATGGAACCGTTCCAGATCTTCTTCTTCCTGATCCTGCCGATTATGGCCGGCGGCGTCGGTGAAGGTGCAATCCCACTGTCCATTGGCTATGCCGCATTACTGCATATGGATCAGGGGGTAGCGCTGGGTCGTATTCTGCCGATCGTGATGCTGGGTAGTCTGACCGCCATCGTGATCTCCGGCTGTCTTAACCAGTTGGGCAAACGCTATCCGCACCTGACCGGTGAAGGCGAACTGATGCCTGCCAGCGCAAAAGAACGCAAAAGCAGCACACCACTGAGTAACGTATTTAGCGGTAAAGCCGATGTCACTACCATCGCTTCCGGCGCACTGCTGGCGGTGCTGCTGTATATGGTCGGCATGTTAGGACATAGCATTATTGGCCTGCCGGCTCCCGTCGGGATGTTATTTGTCGCGGTGCTGATCAAACTGTGCCACGGCGTATCGCCACGTATGCTGGAAGGCTCGCAGGTGGTTTATAAATTCTTCCAGACCTCAGTGACCTATCCGATTCTGTTTGCGGTTGGCGTTGCCATCACGCCATGGCAGGAGCTGGTCAACGCCTTCACCCTGTCCAATCTGCTGGTCATTGTCAGCACCGTTATGGCGCTGGTGGCCACCGGCTTCTTTGTCGGTAAAAAAATCGGTATGCACCCGATTGATGTCGCGATTGTCTCCTGCTGCCAGAGCGGCCAGGGCGGTACCGGCGACGTCGCCATCCTGACGGCCGGTAATCGTATGGTACTGATGCCATTTGCCCAGATTGCCACCCGTATCGGCGGCGCGATTAACGTCTCGCTGGCGCTGCTGGTGCTCGGCAACTTCCTTATTTAATCCTTAACCCATCAAGGACCGGTTATGAAACTTGCAAGCTATCTTCACCAGGGCATCCGCAGCTACGGCATCCCGACGCCGGAAGGCATGATCGATTTACGTGCGCACCTTGGTCATCTGTTTCCGGATCTGAAAGCGCTGCTGGCCAACAACGGTTTAGCGCTGGCCAGTGAGCTGGCGCAGCTGCCCGCCGATCTGCCATTTGACGATGTCACCTTTCTGCCGGTGATTGAACAGCCGGGAAAAATCCTCTGCGTCGGGATGAACTATGCCGAAAAACGCAAAGAGTTCGATCAGCATAATCCGGCGCCGACGCTGTTTGTCCGTTTTGCCGATTCCCAGACTGGCCATGCGGCGCCGGTGGTGAAACCGCACTGCTCGAAGGAGTTTGATTACGAAGGCGAGCTGGCGGTGATTATTGGTCGTGGCGGTGAAAATATCCCGCGCGCCACGGCGCTGTCGCACGTTGCCGGTTACAGCTGTTATATGGACGGCTCAGCCCGCGACTGGCAGCACAGCTGGTTTACCGCCGGTAAAAACTGGCCGAGCACCGGTGCTTTTGGCCCGTGGATGACCACCAGTGACGAAATCCCCGATCCGCAAAGCCTCGGCATTCGCACCTGGCTTAACGGCGTCATGGTGCAGCAGGACAATACCAGCAGCATGATCCACGACGTGGCCGAACTGATTGAGTACATCAGCACCTTCACCCATCTGAGCGCGGGCGATGTGATTATCACCGGCTCACCGGGGGGAGTGGGCAAAAAACGCACACCGCCGCTGTTTATGCACCCCGGCGATCATATTGAAGTCGAAATCGACAAAATCGGTCATCTCAGCAATGTGATTGTGGCGGCCGCACGACCGCAGAACGCACTGGCATAAGCCAGCGGCAACGCATGACTTTTTCCGGGCGCACCGTGCCCGGCTTTTACTCACCAGCAGCAGGGCAGAACTATGTTTAATCACGATTCCATCGACTTTAGTGTTATTGACGTCATCCGGCAGCCTGCGGCGCTGGAAGAGGTTCGGACACTGCTGGAGCAAAGCCAGCTGGGAATGGATGACGATATTGAACTGTTTGTGGTGGCGCACCGCGGGCAACAACTGGTGGGCTGTGCCGGGCTGGTGAGTAACATCATTAAGTGCGTTGCCGTGCGGGCGGATATGCGCGGCGATAACCTCAGCGCGCGCCTGCTGAGCGAAGTGGAAAATCTGGCGGTGCGCAACGGCCATTTTCATCTATTTCTCTATACCCGCCCCGCCAATCTGCAGCGCTTTCGCGGCTGCGGATTTTACCCGCTGGTACAGTGGGACAATGTGGCGGTCCTGATGGAGAACTCACCGGTGGGCATTCAGCGCTATTGTCAGCAGCTGACAGCGCTGGCGCACAGTGGTCCGCGTATCGGCGCAGTGGTAATGAATGCCAACCCGTTTACCCTCGGGCATCGCTATCTCGCCGAACAGGCAGCCGCCGCCTGCGACTGGCTGCATCTGTTTGTGGTGCGTGAAGATGTCTCTTTTTTCCCGTTTCGCGCCAGACTGGAAATGGTGCAACAGGGCGTGGCCGATCTGCCCAACGTTACGGTGCATGCCGGATCGGAATACCTGATCTCCCGCGCCACCTTTCCGGGCTATTTTTTAAAAGACGCCGGGCTGGTTAATCAGACCTGGAGCGCGATGGATCTGCTGATTTTCCGCAACCATATTGCCCCGGCCCTCGGCATCACTCACCGCTTTGTCGGCACTGAGCCCTTCTGCCCGGTGACCCATCAATACAATCTCGATATGCGGCACTGGCTGGAAGATGGTCGTCACTCGCCCTTCGCGCCGGTAACCGTAGTGGAAACCCCACGCAAACGCCATCCCTCCGGCCGCGCCATCTCTGCTTCAGAGGTCCGTGCATTGCTCAAAACCCGGCAGTGGATGCGCATTGCGGAAATTGTGCCGGAGACCACGCTGGCCCATCTGCAGCAGCACTACTGCACCGCAGTGGCATAACCCTATTTTTATTAATCAGGACAGTAATTATGAAAATCATTCAGGAGGCACTCGCGGGTACGGTGGAATCCAGCGATCTGCTGGTGAAAATCGCTCCCGCTGAAGGCGAATTCAACGTCGTCATCAACAGCGAGGTGATGAAACAGTTTGGCGAGCAAATACGCCTTGTCGTTAACCAGACGCTGGCCGCACTGGATATTCGCGAAGGACTTTTTCTTATCGAAGATAAAGGCGCGCTGGACTGCGTTATCCGCGCACGCGTGCAAAGCGCCGTACTACGCGCTGCGGGCATCGATGAGATCAACTGGGAAAAACTACAATGAAAAAACTCCGTCGCAGTATGCTATTTCTTCCCGGCGCCAATGCCGCCATGTTGTCGACTGCGTTTATCTACCGACCGGACTCCATTATGTTCGATCTGGAGGACGCGGTTTCGCTGCGTGAAAAAGACAGCGCGCGTATTCTGGTATTCCATGCACTGCAGCATCCGATGTATCGCGATATCGAAACCGTGGTACGTATTAACCCGCTGAATACCCCCTTTGGCCTGAAAGATCTGGAAGCCGCGGTGCGCGCCGGCGTTGATGTGATCCGCCTGCCGAAAACCGACACTCCCGAAGATATCTACGAACTCGAAGCCCATATTGAGCGCATTGAGAAAGCCTGTGGCCGCACCCCGGGATCGACCCAGGTGATGGCGGCTATCGAATCGGCGATTGGCGTGATCAATGCGGTGGCGATCGCCCGCTGTTCCCCGCGTCTGATTGGTATTGCCCTCGCTGCTTTTGACTATGTGATGGATATGCAAACCGAGCGCGGCGACGGCACCGAGCTGTTTTATGCCCGCTGTGCAGTACTGCACGCGGCGCGCGCGGCAGGCATCGACGCCTTCGACGTGGTCTGGTCCGATATCAATGACGAAGCCGGCTTCCTGCGCGAAGTCGATCTGGTACGCAAAATGGGCTTTAACGGCAAGTCGCTGATTAATCCGCGGCAAATTGAGCTGCTGCACAACGCCTACGCGCCCACTCAGGAAGAGGTCGACTACGCGCGCCGGGTCATCGCCGCCGCTGAAGAGGGTGAACGCAATGGACTGGGCGTCATCTCGCTAAACGGCAAAATGATCGACGGCCCGATTATCAACCATGCCCGGGTGGTACTGGAACGCGCGTCTGCCTCCGGCGTACGCCGCTAATGCTGCGAATTTATAACAGGAACGAGCAATGAGTAACCTGACTGAGATGCTACATATGCAGTACCCCCATCTGCACCATCTGCGCCCGTTTGACCAGGCCCATAGCACCACGCCATGGCTTGACGATGCGGCGGGGAAAAACCAACGCAAGCTGTGTCAGAGCCTGGAAGATGCCATCGCCCGCTGCGGTCTGCGTGATGGCATGACCATCTCCTTCCATCACGCTTTTCGCGAAGGTGACCGTACCATCAACAGCGTCGTCGCCACCCTGGCGCGGCTGGGGTTTAAAAATCTGACCCTCGCCTCCAGCTCGCTGATGACCTGTAACGAAGAACTTATCGATCATATTAAAGCCGGGGTGATCACCCGTATTTATACCTCCGGCATGCGCGGCAAACTGGCCGACGCCATTTCCCACGGTCTGATGGAGGAGCCGGTGCAAATCCACTCCCATGGCGGTCGCGTTAAGCTGCTGCAGGATGGTGAGTTGAAGATTGACGTGGCGTTTCTTGGCGTTCCGTGCAGCGACGAGTTTGGCAATGCTAACGGTACCCAGGGTAAATCCTGCTGTGGCTCGCTGGGCTATGCGATGGTTGATGCGCAGTTTGCCAAAAATGTGGTACTGCTGACCGAAGCGCTGGTGCCCTTCCCTAATATGCCCGCCAGTATTGAACAGGATCGCGTCGACTATATCGTTAAGGTTGATGAAGTTGGCGACCCGGCTAAAATTAGCGTTGGTGCCGCACGCGTCACCAGCAATCCGCGCGAGCTGATGATCGCCCGCAGTGCCGCCGACGTGATTGAACACTCTGGTTATTTCCGCCAGGGTTTCTCGATGCAGACTGGTTCCGGTGCTTCCGCCACCGCCTGTACCCGCTTTATGGAAGAGAAAATGGAGCGTCAGCATATTGTCGCCCGCTTTGCTCTTGGCGGTATCACCGGTAGCCTGGTCGATTTGCATGAGAAAGGCCTGATCGAAACCCTGCTCGATACGCAGTGTTTCGACGGTCAGGCTGCCGCTTCGCTGGCGCGCAATCCCAAACACGTTGAGATCTCCACCAATGTCTATGCCAACCCGGGGGCGAAAGCCACCAGCTGCGACCAGCTGGATGTGGTGATCCTCAGTGCGCTGGAGATCGATGTCGACTTTAACGTCAATGTGATTACCGGATCCGACGGCGTCATGCGCGGCGCCTCCGGCGGCCATTGCGATGTGGCCAGTGCCGCCAACCTGACCATTGTCGTGGCGCCGCTGCTGCGCAGCCGCATACCGACAGTGGTAAAACGCGTCACTACCCGCGTCACCCCTGGTGAAAGTATTGATGTGCTGGTGACCGATCACGGTATCGCCGTAAATCCCGCCAGACCGGAAATTCGTCAGCGCCTGCTGGCGGCCGGACTGAAAGTAACGGATATCGACAGCCTGTATCAGCGCGCCATCTCACTTACCGGCGAACCAAAACCTATCGCCTTTACCCAGCGCATTGTCGGGGTGATCCGCTATCGTGACGGCAGTGTGATCGATGTGGTCCGCCAGGTGCAGGAGGCCTCCTGATGCCAACTATTACGCCCGCTAAAGCGGGCGTTAACCTGACTGAACTGCTGGCGGCAAAAGAAGCGCGCGCGCAGCGGCAGTCCAGCTGGTTAACCCATTACGCACAACCGCTGGTGTCGATGACACTGGTTACGCCCGGCGCGGTAAAAGACAGCAGCCGCTATCGTCGCAATATGGGTATTGCCTTGCAGGCGTGCGATCAGCTGTTCTGGCAGCATCGCTGGCCAGTACTCGCACGTAAAGTGCTCTGGCTGCCCACCGGCCCTGAGGCCTTGTGGTGCATTGAACACGGCGCGCCGGAGATCAAAGCCGCCACCGTCGCCCTGGAGACTGAACACCCGCTGGGCCGCCTGTGGGACATCGACGTCATCTGTCCGCAGTCCGGCCTGATTGGTCGCCGTTCCCTTGATGAAGCCGGCCGCCGCTGCCTGATTTGCGATGGTCCGGCGCACGCCTGCGCACGTTCGCGCCAGCACCCGATTGAGCAGGTGGTGGAGAAAGTGGAGGAGATTATCGATGCCTGGTTTACCCGTGATTAAACCGGCGTATGCCCTGACGCCGCCGAATATCGCCATGCTGGCTGAACAGGCGCTGTTGCAGGAAATATGGCTGACGCCCAAACCCGGTCTGGTTGACGCCGACAACAACGGCGCGCATCGCGATATGGATCTGCCACTGTTTCTCGCCAGCATTGCGGCGATTGCCCCCTGGTTTGCGCAGTTTTTCTGTGCCGGGCAGCAGGCGGCCGCGCTGCCTGCCGGACAGGCTCTGGCGCAGCTACGTCCAATGGGGCTGGCCTGCGAACAGGCGATGTTTACCGCCACCGCGGGCGTCAATACCCATAAAGGTGGGATATTTTCCCTCGGCCTGCTCTGCTTTGCCGCCGGACGGCTGACTCAGAGGTCGCTGCCGCTCAGCCGGAAGCGCTTGTGTGATGAAGTGGCCGCGCTCTGTGCCGGGATGGTGCGGCGCGAGTTGCAGCACTCGCGCCGCCAGGCTACCGTCGGGGAACGTCTGTTTCAGCGCTACGGCCTGACCGGGGCGCGCGGCGAAACAGAGAGCGGTTTTGCCACTATCCGTCGTCACGTTTTGCCTTACTGGCATCAGCAACAGGATCCGACACGGCAGTTGCTCAACGCCCTGCTGCGGCTGATGGCGGTGAATGCCGATACCAATCTGGTCGCACGCGGCGGCCTGTCGGGACTGCGTTACGTGCAGCAGTCCGCGCGCCAGCTGCTGATTAATGACTGGCAGATAAGCGATCTGAGCGCGATGAATGACGCTCTGGTTGCGCGTAATCTGAGCCCGGGAGGCAGCGCCGATCTGCTGGCCGTCAGCATGGTGCTGGCCGCGTTACCGGCATGATGTCGCATTCGGCACCGCCCGCAGCCCGCGCCGCAGCGCAGATCGATTTTCTGCTGGTTCCCGGCCTGCGCGACAGCGACAGCGGCCACTGGCAAAGCGAATGGCAGCGGCAAAATCCGCACTGGAAACGCATTGTGCAGCGTGACTGGAGTCAGCCGGATCTTGATGGCTGGTGTGATGCGATTAGCCGCCAGTTACAGCCGGGGGATGCGCGCGCACTGCTTATTGGCCACAGCTTTGGCGCGCTGGCGGCAATTGGCTGGGCACGCCGTTACCCTGAACGGGTTGCCGGTCTGGTACTGGTGGCGCCGGCAGAGCCACTGCGTTTTCTGGTCGACGATCGTATTCTGCCGCAAACCTTGCCCTGCCCCAGCCTGTTGTTTGCCAGCCGCAACGATCCGCTGCTGCCATTTACCCGCGCCAGTTTCTGGGCTTCGGCCTGGGGAAGCAGCCTGACCGATATCGGCGAAGCGGGACATATCAATACTGAAGCCGGTTTTGGCGCATGGCCGTGGGGGTTAGCGCGGGTGATGGATTTTGCCGATAGCCTGCAGAGCGCCGCAGAAGAATAACGCGCCGGGCAAAAAATCTTTTGCGCCAGCCGGTGACTCTCTGCTATAGATCACCGCATGCATCAGGGAACAGGTTGATAAGGCTGGGGATGACATCTTTCGAGAAAACAGTGGTAGTTTCATTCAGTCAAAAACAGATGTATGAGCTGGTTGCCGATGTCGCCTCTTACCCCGACTTTCTGCCGTGGTGTCACCGCGTTGATATCCTCGAAAGCCATGATCAGAGCAAACTGGTGCGTATTGGTCTGCAACATAAACCGCCGCTGCAACTGAGTTTAACCACGCTGGCAACCTTTGATCCTGATAACTCTCTGCAGCTCAAACTGACCGAGGGCTCTTTTCTCTCCGCCTTCGAAGGTGAATGGCGTTTTAGCCCGCTACCCGGCGACCAGCAGCATCCTGAACACTGCCGTATCGTTTTTACCGTACGTTACCGCTTTGCCAATGTGCTGCTGAAAATGGCCCTGGCACCCTTTTTCAGCATGGTGGTACATATGCTGCCGACGCTGTTTATTCATCGCGCGCGGGAAATTTATCTGTCCAGCTGACAGCTACGTTACCAGTGGCGCTGCGCTATCTCATCAGGCAGTGAACTGGCTTTCAGTTGCTGAAATGCCGCTTCAATCTCAGCGGGCACATCGACGTGGGCAATAAAATTTTTCCCCTGCGGGCCGTAGCCCTGTGGGTCATCGCGCAGGCGCGGGATTTCTCCCAGCAACAGTGACAGAAAACGATCTAACGACCAGATCCCCTCGCCTGGCGCGCCGCTGAATTGCGCGCTGCCCTCTGTTAGTTCCAGCTGGGGTACAAATACCGGCCAGTTAAGAAAAGTGGCCGTCAGGGATGCCCGCTGCCACTGGTGGCTAAAGGTGGCAAAAGTGCGCCGCTGCATCAGCGGATCCTGTACCAGCACAATACGCTGTGCCGGCAGCGGCTTCTCTGCCAGCAACTGACAGGTAAAAGCGGCATTCTGCCCACAGTTAGTGGAGGCCTCTTCGGTAAAGATCATCTGCGGCGGAATATCGAAGTGCGCCAGCGCAATAGCCCGTAGCATCGCCGCTTCCGACTGTCCGGCGGTATTCAGATGCCGATAGCGCGAATGTGTCGCCATCGCCTGCGCCAGAAACTGAGTCGAGTGTCCAATGCCACCGCTAATCACCACTGGCAGCTGATGCTGCTGCGCCAGGCTAAACGCGCCTTCAATATTGGGTAATACCGCATGGCCCGCCAGCACCAGCAGATCGGCATCAAGGGTAGCGCGTTGCGCAGTGACATCGTCCGGCGCCAGCCAGCGCGCCAGGCTATTAATAGCATCACACTGCCCGGGGTCGATCGCGATTTGCGCCATAAAAGGTTCCTTGTGCGGCTGCGGGGTAATATCACATCATCTGATATCTGGCGCGCGCTGTAAAACCCTGCGCGGCGATTATTTGCTACACTCGCGCCTTCATATTCAGGAGATAGTCATGACACCCCGTTCGGTGACCCTTGAAGACGTGGCCAAACTGGCCGGCGTCTCCTATCAAACCGTTTCACGCGTGCTGAATCATTCAGCGCAAGTTTCCGCTGCCACACGTGAAAAAGTCAGTGCGGCGATGTTGCAGCTTAACTATGTGCCGAACCGCGTGGCGCAGCAGCTGGCCGGCAAAGCCACCCGCTCGATCGGACTGGCTACCACCGATCTGATGTTGCAGGCGCCGGCACAAATCGCCTCGGCAATTCAGCACCGCGCCGCCGCGCTGGGATATCAGCTGGTGATCGCCATGGCTGATTTGCCCGGTTTTCCCTCCGCGCAGGCGGCAGTCAACGATTTGCTGGCGCAGCGCGTCGATGGGCTACTGCTGAATCTGCCACTGCAGAATGATGAAGCGCAGGCGCTGGATAAGCTCAGCGCGCAGCTGCCCTGTCTGTTTATGGATGTCGCCAGCGATGCCGATGTCAGCCACTGCCAGTTCAGCGCCAGCCAGGGCGCACGGCAAGGGGTGGAGCATCTGTATGCCCTCGGACACAGGCAGATTGCGCTGATCAATGGCCCGCTCAGCTCGGTCTCCGCCATGCAACGTTTTCAGGCCTGGCAAAGCGTACTGGCGGAATATCAGCTGACGCCCCATTCAGTACATCAGGGGGACTGGAGTGCGCAATCGGGCTATCAGGCGGTCAGATCACTGCTGCCGGATAATCTGCCCGGCGCACTCTTAGTGGCTAATGATCAAATGGCGCTCGGTGCGATGCGCGCTCTGCATCAGCACGGCATCCGCATTCCGCAGCAAATTTCCATCGTCGGCTATGATGATACGGCGGAAAGCGCCTGGTACCAGCCACCGCTGACCACCATCCGTCAGGATATTCGGCTGTTGGGTCAGCAGAGTGTCGATCGTTTAGTCGCCGCGATTCAGCGCCAGCAGCAGGCAGAGCCGCTGACTTCGTTAGCCACTGAACTGGTAGTGCGGGAGACGACGGCCAGCGTCAATCAGGGAGCGGATATGGCGGAGGTTGCCAGGCAGTTAACCGCGCTGGCGCAGCAGTTAAGAGGGCTAAAAAATAGCATTACGCCGGAATGATTCAGGCAGCCGCAAGGCGGCGAATCCCGGGTCACATGGCTAACGCTTTGACCCGGGCGCCCAGGCGCAGACTACGCATCTGCCGCCTGAAGTATGGCGGGGAAAATTATTCCTGCGGTTTAGGCTCGCCCATCGCTTTCAGTTTCTTCGACAGTTCACGACGCTCTTTCGACAGATCGGCATTTTTGATGATGTAATCATCTACGCGATCTTCATAGTCGCTGCGCATGCTGGAGATGATTTCCTGAATAGCTTCGATGCTCATACCCGGCTTGATATATTCGCCGAGGTTATCCAGCAACAGCACACGTTTCTGGTTATCACGAATTTTCTTTTCGTTGTCGTGAATTTCACGCTGCAGTTTATTCTTACGACGGAACATACGTACGAACTCCAGCACGTCCTGAAAAGATTGCTTTGCGTTTTCCATGATGACACCTTTCATTGGGCCTGCAGAGGCAGGCGTAATTGTCGTAGCCTTCAGCTTAGCGGCTCACTATCGCCGATGGCAATTCTTCACATTCAAATTCAGACAGGCGCTTATCTTAGCGCGAAATGCGCCGCAGGCGCAGTAAGTTGTTGTTAAAGCTCTGCCCGGTGTGACAGGTTAGCCTGCGGGCGGCTATTTTCTCATCGCCAGACGAATCAGATCCGACAGACGTTCCAGCTGGCGCGTCAGTTCCAGACTCAGCCAGACATAACCGTGGATCTGGGTTTCAATCCAGGCATCGCTGTTTGACTCGGCGATTATCTGGCGTAATTCCACGGAAATTTCCGCCAGTTCGGCACTGTTCGCCGCCACTTTATCCATCTCCCCACTCAGTAATGCAGCGGAGAGCGCCTGCAAGGTTTGCCCGGTCATATGTTGTGTGCGGCGCAGAGTTTGCGCATTGAGCATCAGCAGATGGCTTTCCCGCGAAGACCACCAGGCATTAATTTGCAGTTCCAGCGTGCAAAGCATATTGCGGTTCACGGTCTGAATACCGTCCAGTATCGACTTGGGTATCCGTGTTTCTTTGCTGGCCGGATCGAGAAAGGCGCGCATCTTCACCACCTCCGTCAGCAGTTGCTGCATATGGCGCGTCAGGCGCGGTTGCTCCACCAGATTGGGTGAAAAACCGGCATGGTGCAGTTTGGCCATCGAGGCGAGCGCATCGGAGAGTTTAATCCGCCAGTGGGTATAGGCTTTCTGTGGATAGATACTACTGAACAGCAACGCCAGCAGCGAACCGAGGATCACATCACCACCGCGCCAGAGCGCCGTTTCCATATCGCCAGCAGGTGCGCCGCAGACTACCGCGAGGGTGATGCCAATCAGCAACGCCATATAGGGATGCTTACCCAGCGTCAGATAACCGCAAATAAACATCACCACCGTACACCACACCAGCATCCCCGGCACCGAAATCAGTTCGAGCTTTAGCGCGATCAGACCGGAGATCGATCCAAACAGGGTACCGCCAATGCGCTGAACCGCACGCGGCAGCACATTTCCCCAGGATGAGATCGGTCCCATCACCACCACCAGCGTGATCAGCGGCCAGGTGCCCTCGGGAATGTTCAACCCGCGCACCAGCATAAAAGTCAGCACAAACGCCAGTGAAATACGACAGCCATGCACAATACGGTAATGCCGGTAAAAACTGAACTCAATGGCCGAAAGCGGCTTGTCGGGACGCAAGGGTGTTCTCCGGTAAGTGATGAAAATATCGGGCGACATCATAACCGATAGAATTATACGGTTTTACACCTCTGAGAGGCTTTTCATCACCATTTTTCGTCATTTTACACAATCACCCGGGTAAATTAACAGCAGGGAAACACCCCATTAATCTTTGATTATCAACAAATTTATCAACTTTGCGCATCATAGCAGAAAGCTGTTCAGGATTTAATCACCGGTACACAAATCTCAAACTCCCAGATACCGCTGGCAGCGCCGTTGTTCAGATAGCGATCAAAACAGGGCGCATCAGCCTTCTGATAGTCGCTGCTGGCCTGATCTTTAGTATTGGTCATACATTATTATCATCTCCCCCCGGTCACGGCGCCCGGGCGTATTATAATTTCAGCTTCAGATAATCCTGCATCCGAGTGAACACGCCAGCGGTTTCCACTGTCTGTAATGCCACCAGCGGATAGCTGGCAATCTGCCGATCATTATCCATTAGCTGGATGGTGCCGACCTGCTCATTCGCTTTCAGCGGCGCTTGCAGATCTTTACGGTCAATGACATATTTCGCTTTGATACCTTTTACCTTATCGCGTGGCAATGACAGGTAAATGTCTTTCCCGCTGCCCACATCCACCTGATGCGGATTACCGTACCATACGGTCTCATGACCGATGGCTTTGCCGGCATGGAATAGCTGCACGGTATCAAAATTGTTTTGCCCCCAGGTCAACAGTTTACGCGCCTGCTCTTCGCGACCTTTCGGACTTTTACCGCCCATCACCACCGCGATCAGGCGCCGCTGCCCTTCCACGCTGGAGGCGATAATATTAAAACCGGCGCTTTCAGTATGGCCGGTTTTCAGCCCGTCGACATGCAGGGTTTTATCCCACAGCAGGCCATTACGGTTCTGCTGCGTAATGCCGTTCCAGGTAAGGGATTTTTCGCCATACATCTGATAGAAATCCGGTTCCCCCTGAATAATCGCCTGGGACAGCTTCGCCAGATCGCGTGCGGTGGTGAACTGCCCGGGGGCATCCAGTCCGTGTACGGTTTCAAAATGGGTATTGGTCAGACCCAGTTTGTCGACATACTCATTCATCATTTTAACGAAGCCAGCTTCGCTACCCGCCACATGATCCGCCAGCGCCACACAGGCGTCGTTACCGGAGTCAATAATGACCCCGCGGCTCAGGTCCCGCACGGTTACTTTCTCGCCGGGTTTAAGAAACATCAGCGATGAACCTTTAAAAGACGGATTGCCTGCGCCCCAGGCATCGTTACCCACTGTTACAATATCATCACGGCTAATATGGCCATTATCAATAGCACGATCAACCACATAGCCGGTCATCAGCTTGGTGAGGCTGGCAGGATTGCGGCGGGCGTCCGCATTTCCTTCGGTAAGGATTTGCCCGGTGGTGGCATCCATCAGTACCCATGAGGCCGCATCAACTGCCGGTGGGGTTAACGGGAATGGCATGGCACTCTCATCGGCATGCGCCAGGGAGACAAAAACCAAAAACAGACTAAAACTTGCAAGCTGGCGCCTTTTCAACGATTTATCCTCTAATCAATCCACAATCACTAAAACAGCCCGATGTTTTACGGCAACAAGCCGTTGATTGCGTTAATTAATTGCAAGAAAATATTAATCGCTTTGCGGATAAGTTCCGCTCTTTCTTCGACTAAATAGTGCCATTTACTGCTGAGATTGGCGTTTTTTTCACCAGAGATTATCTGATAATACTTTTTTTAAGATTCATTAACATTGTTTAGCATTATTATTCAATTAATCTCTGTCTATTCATTGATGATTGTACAGAGGCATATAATGTCAACAGTAAGAGGGTGGTCAACTGAATTAGAAGGTCTGCGAGGGTTTGCCTCGCTTTGGGTGTTACTAGGCCATATCAGCCTGCTTGTACATTATGATATACCGATTATCTCCATGCCCAGCATGGGGGTTGATCTTTTTATTTTGCTTTCGGGTTATCTGATGGCAAAAAACTATATTGAACGACAGCAAAAAGAGCCATGGAATAGCGCAAGTACCGTTAAGAAATTCTGGATTCGACGGTTCTTTCGTATTGCGCCGCTCTACTATTTGTTGCTCATTATAGCGGTAATCAATGGTCCCTGGTTTGGTGAAATGCGCGATACTATTGCCCAATTTTACCCTGCAACGGCCACTGAAACCTCACGCTATGCCGATCAATCTTTTGCCAATATACTCTCTCATCTGAGTTTTACTTTTGGTTTTTTACCAAACTATAGTTTCAATACGGTATTACCCGATTGGAGTATCGGGTTAGAGATGCAGTTCTATCTGTTGTTCCCGTTTATTATGTTGCTGACTCTTCGTCTCGGCTATGTACCTACCCTGATGTTACTAATGGCTTTATGCGCTACGGGACGTTTCGTTCTTTCCAGCTACTACGAAGCCTTTGCTATGCCATCAATGATACTGATTAAATTGCATATGTTTATTGCTGGCATGCTGCTGGCCGAAGCGGTGAGAAAAAAACAGTTGGTGTATCTGCTGGCAGCATTAATTGCCCCAATAGTGAGTGCTATTATCAGTAATGAACTCAGCAAACTTGCTATTGCATTCGAAGCGGCAATGATTATTGGCATGGCTGCAGTCTTATGGCAACATCAGCCCGGTGCAGTGATGCAAAAACTAGTTAAACTGCCGCGAATGATTCTCACTCATCGTTTCAGCACCTGGTTGGGTGACATTTCCTATTCAGTCTACCTGCTACATCTGTTAATTGTGGTTCCGGCAATTGCGCTACTCCTTAGGGATTACCATATGGACACCTTCAGCGGACCGCTGCGCTTCGCAATTGTCTGTGCCGTTTGCGTGCCGCTGACCTATGCTATCGCCACCCTGCTATATCACTTCGTTGAGAAACCGGGTATCCAGTTGGGTAAACGTGTACTGGCGCCCCGCCCGGCAACATCAGACATTGTCTAATGCTATCAGTTAAGGTTTATTTCAATGCGATATGGCTGTTTTCTGGCGCCCGGGCGGCATAAGCCGCCCTACGCGCATGGTATGTGAAATACCGTCGCGGGAGCCATTTATGGCTCCCGCCCTGTTTTATCGCTTCTTACTGCGGGTCTCAGCAGACCATTTACTCAGGCGTGAGCTGTTAACCACCATTCTTCGATGCTGACGCCTGGCTTCCTCGTCGATTAAACGCGCCTGCTCAACCGGATCACTAACCGGCTCTCGTCTGCGCAGATACGCATTAAGCCGCAGACGCTGGGCAGTCGGTTCGCGTGGCGAAAACAGTTCCCGGTGGCGCGCATTTACCACCATATTGCGGTGCGCCTGGCGGACAGCATCAACCGCCGGCTCCGTTAACCGGGCTGGCGCCAGGAAGATATTGGCTTTTACCTCCGTTCTGAGCGCCGCAGCGCGGGCCGGGGGATGGCGCGTTGAAAGACGCAATGTTGGCAGACGTTCCGGCGCGGGGGGATCAGCGCGGTTATTGCGCCTGACCATATCAATAAAATTCATTATATTCGCCGTGCCACTATTCGCCGCAAAAACCGGCCGGCGCGCCTGGCCCGGGTTCAGCAATACCGGTGCGTGCGGTTGCCGGGTTACACTACCGGGCGCCAGCAGTTGCGTAACACTCTGACCGCTATTGCTGTTGAGTAGCACCCCGCCAGGCTGCGCCAGTGCTTCTGATGAGGATTCTGCCAGGTCGGAAACGTATTGCGCTATCCGTTGCGGTTGCGGCGCCCCTGATGGCGGCCCGGCGGGCGGATTAACCGGCGTGTTAATACTGTTTTCGCTGGTTTCAGCATTTTCTGTCTGATGCTGCTCCGTATCTGCGCTGCCGTCCGGATGATCATCCGTTAGCCACTCCAGATGCTGACGGCGCCCCGCCCGCTCTTGTCTCTGCAAACCCCATTGTTGTAGCTGCAGACACAAGTTTTCCATTGCAACTTGCCGTTCCTCCTGTAACTGCTCCACACGGCTATCACGCTCGGCACGTTGCTGCTGCCACTGCTGCTCGCGTTGCGCATCGCGCAACGCACACTGCTGCGCATAGCGCTCGCTAAAGGGAGTGCTGGCGAGGATCCCCAGGGCCCCGCCAAACAGCAGACTCCACATCCCTTCTGAAGGCGCGGCCGCCTCTGATACCGGGGATGGCCGCCGGCGCTGCAGACTGGCCTGATAACGTGAAGGGGCGCCATCACTGCGCGCGGTGATAAGTGAATGAAGTCTGCCCCGGGTTCGCAACGTACGCCCCATGCCCTGTTCGCTGCTTTTTTTCAGCCGCTTAATGCCGTTCAGATAGACGGCATCATCGTTTTTGTGACGCTGGTTGAGCTCACGGCTGGCAGTTAAATTTAATGAATGCTGGCGCACCGCATGGAAATGCGGTGGCAGCGTATTAAAATACTCCAGCCGCCGATCCACCCCGGCGTAACTGTTCATCAGCTGCAATTTTTTATAAATTTGTTCAAGATGATCTGAGATGGAGTCCAGTTCGGCCTCATCGGCCTTTCTTTTTTTGCCGGCCCTAATCTGATTAACCGTCATTTGCATATTATGCAGCGGCGTCTCTTTCCGCCGCTGAGTAAATCGGTCATCCGCAGTAATTTTTCGATAGTACTCATCTAAATGCCGGTGAATTTCTCCGGCATGTTTATCGATTTCACCGGTATTGCTTAAGCCTGACAGCCAGCCCTGGGAACGAACTTCTGCTGCGACCGGCGGTAAACTGCTGTTTACCGACATGCCGCGTAAAAATTGCTGATTAACCATCCGCCGCTCGGTAAGCGGAAACCCGGTCAGCTGTTGCACGGCGGCGATCAGCGAGTGATTATCCCCCGGCAGCCACTGGTTACTGGCGATATTGACCGGACCTGCCGGTGACTGCTGATACAGGTCAAGATTATCCGCGCGCACCACCAGCACCAGTTCGTTATTCGCAAGTTGCGGCGGCCGGGCAACCATGTTATTGCCCGCGGGATCAAAGAAGAGCTCTGCCTCTCCTTCCTCATTTTCATACACCACATACCAGCCATGCTGGGTTGCCAGTCCGGCCAGCATCTCCACTCTGCCCAGCCGATCGATCTGCTCATCGCTAATTTGCTGGCCAAACTCTTTGACGTAACGCAGCAGGGTAAAAATATCCATTGTCGTCGCGGAAGATGTTGCCGGCATTTCTGTGAGACCTGAATTTAACCTTATGATATCAATAGCAATCTGGTAACTAAATGGTATCAGCCCGCTTTTAATCATCGCCATCAGGGCGTTGATCACTTCAGCATAATTTTCACGCTGCCCGGCGATCATGCCAAGCTGAGCAGCAATATTGCTCAGAAATGCACGTCCGCGCGGCGAAGAGATCAATTCATCCTGATAGCTGTTGCGTACCGGCCATGAAAGCAGGCTGAGGCAGTCATTAAGCAGTTGCTGCCAGGCCAGCAGCTTGCCATCACGCCAGAACTCCCTGGCCACGGCGTCACTTAATGACCAGCGCTGATGCTGATTTTGCGGCAGGATAATGCGTAATATCTGCTGCGGGGTCAGCAGCTTTTCCGTTAGCATTTTTCGCAGGATGGTGAGATAGAGTGTGGTGCTGATGCCAGGTAGTAGAGACTGATGCCCCCCCAGATAGCCGATACGGGCGGAGATATCGCGGCCAGATACCGCCAGAAATCGTCTGACCGCCACCATATCGGCACTGGCGGCGTGAGAGGTATCGGCGAGGGTCGTGGCCGCCTGCGCCAAATCCTCCAGCGCGCCATGCAGCTGATAGGGTGTCAGGGTTTCCGGATGCGCCAGCGATTGGTAATCAGGTTCAGCAGTGATACTGCTGTTGGATAAAGTATCAAAGCTATCTTCCGAGGTGCTGCGCCGGATAAAACGGTGACCGCGTCGCTCGAAATCTTTCGGCAGATTGTCGGCATATTTCAGTACCAGCGTCACCAGCGAGTCGGCATTTTGCAGAATCACTTTCAGTAATAACCGTTTATTGGCATGAATTTTTTGCAATAACCCGGCCGGGCTGGTGGCGTGCAGGCCAGTGATATCGGCCAGCGTACTCCAGACATGGTGGTTATAGATATCCTGGCGCAGCTGGTTTAACCAGTCCAGCGACACCGGATAGTTGCGCCGCGCATACTGCAGAAATTGCCGCCATCTGGCATTATCCAGAGCGCTACTTCTTATCCTCTCCAGCATCTCCAGAAATTGCGTTCTGCGCATTCCCGCTGGCGATGCGGTTTTCATCATGATGCCATCACAGATTTTCGCCACTACCAGTTCGGCAAATCCCTGCAGTGAGGCGGTTTCATCATTCTCCTCGCTCATGGCGGCAATCCCCGCCATGGTGCGTCTCAGCTCATCAGGCACACCGTAACTGATGGCGTACCAGAGATCGGCGCTGGATTGTCTCCCGGGCATCATATGACTGATTTCATGGGACACCACCTGCACTATTTTCAGAAAAGATGAATTATTATTGATGGTGGTAAAAACGATACGATTTTCACTGTCCCCCGGAAATGCCTCGGCATCGACGCCATCCCGCTGGTTATTAGGCAGGGAGAGTAATATCTGGCTGGCATCCTGATTTAAATAACGCTGCGTCAGCTGGTAATAGTCGGCGAGACGGGTGCGCGCCAGCTCCAGCATCTCTGGCGTAACCTGCGGCGGACGGATCCCCAGCTGACGGGCAAGAATAGTGGCCAGCCGCGAGGTATTCTGTGCGCTATGGTTGAGGGTATAATGCAGGCTATTATCAAACAGTATCAGCGCTTCACGGATTTGCGGCAGCTGCCGGTAGACATCCTCACCGCGGGAAATAATATGGTAGCCAAGCCCCGGCAAATAGCCCTCAAAGAGATCGTTGCTGCCGCGATAAGGTGGCGGCGGATTGAATGTTACCGGCATCCAATGGTAAAAGGCCTGGTTAATATAATTCTGGCACTCCCCATTATGTTTAAGCGCTTGCGCCAAATTGTGCCGAAAAAGCTGAATTTCGCCATGGCTAATTTGCCCGGGCAGCAGATTATAACGACTGGCATATAACGCGGTTAAGAAATGGTCGCCATATTCCCCGCTGTCGACCTCCTCAAAATTTTGCCTCACCGCCGGCTGATACACTAACTGACCATGCTGATTTTGCAGCTGACGTATCACCAGCAACATATTGGCATCCTGCGCCAGCGCCGGTAAAAACAGCACGCCGTTGCTGTCACCATCT
This sequence comes from Pantoea sp. B65, assembly GCF_047308185.1. Classification (NCBI taxonomy): domain Bacteria; kingdom Pseudomonadati; phylum Pseudomonadota; class Gammaproteobacteria; order Enterobacterales; family Erwiniaceae; genus Pantoea; species Pantoea sp. B65. The sequence continues at coordinate 262,060 of NZ_JAHXPU010000039.1, read as the reverse complement.
TCAATGCGTAGCGCAACCTGCTCCCAACCGGGTAAATTAAGCGCAATAAACGGGACCAGTTCCATAACATCCGGGTTCCAGAGTCCGTTATGGTCTAAATCATTGATTAATCCTGATAAACGCTCCGCGCTAAGCGTTAATAAATAGTTCCCCGGGGAACCGGGCGCCGGGAGAGAAGGGACTGAGGTTCCCGGACTACTGACTGACGAACTGTTGCCGCTGAATGGGCTGTGACTGCCAGAAGCAACCGGCTCCATAATCACTCCTGATAATAAATATGAGAAGATCGGTAAGCTGCGCCGATTATAGCGGGCAAAACATCAACAATTTGCGCGCATATAATAAACACAAGGCAAATAATATAGATCGGAAGGTAATGAAATTCGCTACCATAAATCGCCGAAAAAAAATGCCCGACGGTGAGTCGGGCATTTATTATGCTGGCGTTCGCCACTGCTGCCAGCGGCGAATCAGTTACTTCTGCTCAGGCAAAGCATAAGCAACAATATAATCACCCAGTTTGGTGCCAAAAGAACCATGGCCACCGGCAGCAATCAACACATACTGCTTACCGTTCACTTCATAAGTCATTGGCGTCGCCTGGCCACCCGCCGGTAAACGCGCTTCCCACAGTTGATTACCGTTAGAGACGTTAAAGGCGCGCAGGTAGTTATCCGCGGTTGCCGCGATAAAGAATACGTTACCTGCGGTAGTCATTGGCGCACCCAGCATTGGCATCCCCATCTTAAATGGCAGTGGAACAGGTGAGCTGTCACGGACGGTACCGATGCGTTTTTTCCACACAATATCATTGGTTTTCAGATCAACCGCAGAGATATAACCCCAGGAAGGCTGCTTACAGGGGAAACCGAGCGGCGACAGGAACGGATTCAGCGTCACGCCGTATGGCACACCATACTGCGGCTGAATACCGGACTCTGAACCGGTACCGCCCTTATCACCCTGATCGGGCTCGATCGGGTTGCCCGGACCACGCGGAATCAGTTTCGACACGAACGGCAACGCCATTGGGTTGGTCACCGCAACCTGACGGTCGGTATCGACGGAAATGCCACCCCATTCGAACATACCGAGGTTACCCGGGAATACCAGCGTTCCCTGCTCTGAAGGTGGCGTAAACGGCCCCTCATAACGCAGGCTATGGAACATCACCCGACAGATCAGCTGATCGTAGATGGTCGCGCCCCACATATCTTTACCCTGCAGATGCGCTTTCGGCCGGAAAGAGAGTTCAGAGTAAGGCTGCGTAGGCGACAGACGATCGCCTTTTGCCGCGCCCTGCGGTACCTGCATTTCCGGTGCCGGCGTGACAGGTTTACCATCGCGACGATCGAGCACAAAGATATCGCCGGTTTTGGTCGGTATATAAACTACCGGCAGCTTATTGCCGTTTTTATCATTAATATCAGCCAGCGTCGGCTGTGCCGGAACATCCATATCCCACAGATCGTGATGTACGGTCTGATAGAACCATACCAGTTTGCCGCTGGTGGCATTAAGCGCCAGCAGACCGGTAGCATAACGTTCCATCTCCGGCGTACGGTTCCCGCCCCAGATATCCGGTGTTGACACGCCAATTGGCAGGTAAACAGTATCCAGTTTGGCGTCATAAGCCGCCGGCGCCCAGGAATTCGGTGAATTCGCGGTATAGTGTTCATCCACACCCGGCACTTTATTCGGATCTTTCGCGCCGGTGTCGAATGCCCACAACAGTTTGCCGCTGTTGACATCAAACCCGCGAATAACACCGGAAGGTTCACGCGTTGAGTAGTTATCCGTTACCGCTCCGGCAATCACAATCACTTTATCGGTGATAACCGGTGGCGACGTCGGCTCATAAGCACCCGCGGTCGCGAATGGCATATTGGCCTGCAGATTCAGATCGCCGTTATCGCCAAACGCGGCACAACGTGCGCCGGTTTCCGCATCCAGCGCATACAGATGACCGTCGTTAACCGGCAGAATAATACGACGGGCGCAGAGTGCCGGTTGACTGGCGGCAATTTGCCCCGCCACCGCTGGCGTTTCATAATAAGAAACACCGCGACAGGTTACATGCTGGAAGGTGGGATTAGTTTTCAGTTGCGGATCAAAGCGCCATTTCTCTTTGCCACTGGCAGCATCGAGCGCAATCAGCTTCTGGTGCGGTGTACAGAGATACAGGGAGTCACCGACTTTAATCGGCGTCACTTCGTCGGTGATTTCCACCGGATCGTTGGCGGTTTTCACATCGCCAGTACGGAAGGTCCATGCCTCTTTCAGCTCACCGACGTTTTTGTCATTAATCTGACTCAGCGGCGAGTAGCGGGTACCTTGCTGCGTCCGGCCATAGGCCGGCCAGTCCGCATCAGGGATGCCCTGCTGGTTTTTCTCCACCGCGGCCGCCTGTGCTGCACTCAGGGTGCCATTGATCTCTTGCGGATCGTTGAACACTGAGTAAGCCAGCACCAGCACGGTAAACACCAGCGAAGCCGCCAGCGCGCCACGCGCCAGCTTGCCGCCAGAAGGCAGTGTGCGCCAGATAATCGGTAACAGGATCCACAGACCGAAGAAGAAGGTCACATCCAGCCGCGGCGTCAACGCCCAGAAGTCAGAACCGACTTCCCATAGCGACCAAAGGGTGGTGCATAACAGGAAAATCGCGTACAGCAATAACGCCACGGCGCGACGACGGTACAGCAGCCAGGCCGTGATAAGCATCACCAGGCCAGCCACGATGTAATACAGTGAGCCGCCCAGTTTCGCCAGCCAGATACCGCCGACTAACAAATATACTCCGCTCAGGGCAGCAAACAGCACCGTGAGTATCACCAGCACACGTGATAACGAAGTTCCATTTTTCATATTTTCAACCTTACCAAAATTTAACATCATCGATTTAGAGATTAAGCTAAATCTTCAAAAACACCCGATTTGTCGCTGATTATCCATCCGGATGTTTCAAAGCCGTGCCGGCGGCACGATGGGTTGCTGCCAGCGACCGGCTTATGGATTCTTTGCCGGCAGTTAATTGCCGGTCGTATTATTCAAAAGTGTAAGACAGGGTGGCGCCACCGCCCCAGTTACGTCCTGGCGCCGGTTCGAAGTAGCGACCATTACTCTCATTGACGATCACCGAGCCGACATACTGACGATCAAACAGGTTATCAACCCGCCCGAACAGATCCAGCGACCAGCTGCTCCAGTTAAAACGATAGCCGGTATTCAGACTGGCAACGGTATATGCCGGCGCCTGGGCGCTGTTCTGGTCATCAACTTCGATATCGCTCATATAACGCAGGTCAGCGCCAGCGTGCCAGCCGGCTTCCGGCGCCCATTCCAGCGAAACGTAGCCCATATTGCGCGCAATACCCGGCAGACGATTACCGGCTGGAACCATTTCATCAGCGCTGCAACTTGAGGTGCCGCAGGTGTCGTTACGGTAAGTTGCATCCAGCAGCGTCCACGCCATTTTCATGCGCCAGTCCATAGCGAACTGCTGGTCGAGCGACAACTCCAGTCCGCGACGCCGGGTTTTCCCGGCATTGATATAACTGGTACGCCCGCCGCTACTTTCAGCCACCACCAGCTCATTATCGGTATTGGTCTGGAACAGTGCCGCGGTCACCAAACCGTTGCCAACGCGGGTTTTGCTGCCCAGCTCGAAAGTATCGCTGGTTGAGGGTTTCAGCCCGGTATTCAGACCGGCCTCACCGTCAGAACGGTAAGAGAGCTCATTGATAGTCGGCGTTTCAAATCCACGGCCCGCCGAAAAGTAGAGATTCCATGCCGGTGTCAGCGCATAGTTGATCGATCCCATTGGCAGCAGCTTGTGATAACTGGCGCTGCCGCTGTCGTCGCCATTGCCGCTGGTAATGTAATAATCTTTTGAGTCAAAATTCACCGTGCTGTAACGCAGACCGGCATCCAGCGTCCACTGCGAGGTCAGCTCCCAGCTGGTTTGCAGATAGGGATCGAGATTCCACATCTGGTTCTTTTCATTACGGCGTTGCGCGCCCTTCTCACCATATTCCGTCACGCCATTGTTCAGATTATAGTTCTCAAAACCCTGGCGTCGTTCGGTCATGGTTTCATAATCGATGCCGCCGGTCAGGCTGAAGGGGACGGAACCGAGGTTATCCTGATGCTTCCAGCGCGTATCAATCCCCTGATACTTTCTTTCCAGCACAATCACGCCGCCCGCATGGGCCGGGTTTAACTGCGGAGACATGGGAATCGACTGATATTGAGTGGTATGACGCTCGCCGTGCCAGGTCATCAGACTCAGCTCGTCGTTGTCACTCATCTGGCGCTGATAGCGCAGACCCAGCTGCGTCTGGTCGAGAGATTTTCGGGTATTGTATTGATCGCCGCGCGGTGATTGCTGCGGATTATCTTTCCACTCCGATTCGGTGAGACCACCGGGATCGTTAGCATCGACCGAGACACTGTTAAACATCAGCGTCAGAGTGCTGACATCATCAATGCGCACGCCAAATTTGCCATTACCGAGGCTCTTCTGCGTACCGCTGTGATCGCGGTAACCGTTAGTGGTAAAGCGTGAGCCGGAAATGGCATAGTTCACATCCCCGGCATGGGTGCCGTCACCGGTAGCGCCGGTCGCTTTTAGGCTATTACGCACGGTGCCGTAGCTGCCAAAATAAGTACCGGCCTGCAGCGTAGTGGGCTGACTGCCGGTTTCCGTTTCGATATTCACTACGCCGCCCGAGGCGTTACCATACAGCGCCGAAAAAGGACCGCGCAACACTTCGACTTTTTCAATCGAGTTAATATCGATATTGGATGTCTGTCCCTGACCATCCGGCATGGTGGCCGGAATACCATCCACATACAGCCGCACGCCGCGCACGCCGTACATCGAACGGCTGCCAAAACCGCGCACCGACAGTTGCAAATCCTGTGCATAGTTTTGACGGTTTTGGATCTGCAGGCCGGGCACGCTAGCGAGGCTTTCCGATAAATTCACCTGCGCCGTGCTATTACGCAGTTCCTGACCTTCAACCACGCTGACGGCAGCCGGCGTATCCAGCTCAGACAAGCCAGTGCGCTGTTTGATCACCATCAGTGAAGCGTCCTGTGGACCGGCTGATTCACTGGCGGCGGCAGCAGGCTGCGCATAACTGACAGAGTACGGTTGCCATAACAACAATGGCGTCAAAATAAATGCAGAGGTTTTATTATTCACTGGAATGATTCATTTTTAGAGTTAACACTTCAACAACTCTTCTCAGAATAGACCCGGAGAAGAAGTTACCCGCTGGTTATCAACGCAGCACTGGGCAGTCACGGCAGGGACCGCTGCAAAAAAATAATAGCAGATGCTTAATTTACCTGGTTTTAATCCACAGACGTCCGCAACAGCATGCTGGCATCTGCCGGACAGGCGCACTCAGTGCAAACGAAAATGAGATGTTACATAAAAACGTGATCATTGTAACAGTTAATAGTTCGCTTGCGAACTGTTTAGCTGACGCAGAGCAGACCAATCCAGCGGCAAAGTTTAAGAAAATGTTGCAGCATGGAGTAGAATAAAACACTGGCTACTGCCGCGGTCAGAGACGCATTTATCCTGACCAGCGCCGGTTGTCAGAGGCTTGCCCTCTTCAGCCGATTTCGAAAATGGTTTACCCTATGGCATACGCGTGGTGCCACTGCGTGCCAGCCCATTTTGTGACAGGGATATATACAGTGAAACACCAAGCTAATCAGCCCACCTTCCTTTTCCACGACTACGAGACCTTTGGCAAAAGCCCGTCACTGGATCGCCCGGCGCAGTTTGCTGGCGTACGTACCGATATGGATTTCAATATTATTGGTGAGCCGGAAGTGTTTTACTGCCAGCCAGCAGATGATTATCTGCCACAGCCGGAAGCGGTAATGATCACCGGCATCACGCCGCAGCAGGCCAAAGCGCGTGGCGTCAGTGAAGCGGAGTTTGCCCGGCGCATCCATACCCTGTTTAGCGAGCCAAATACCTGTGTGGTGGGCTACAACAATGTCCGCTTCGATGATGAAGTGACGCGCAATATCTTTTATCGCAACTTCTATGATCCCTATGCCTGGAGCTGGCAAAACAGCAATACACGCTGGGATCTGCTGGATGTGATGCGCGCCTGCTATGCATTGCGTCCGCAGGGGATTAACTGGCCGGAAAATGACGATGGTATGCCCAGTTTCCGCCTTGAGCATCTGACCAAAGCCAACGGTGTGGAACATGCCAATGCCCATGATGCCATGTCGGATGTCTGGGCCACTATCGCCATGGCGAAGCTGGTGAAACAGCAGCAGCCAAAGCTCTATGACTACCTGTTTAGCCATCGTAGTAAACAGAAGATCGCCACCCTGATCGATATTCCACAGATGAAACCGCTGGTGCATATCTCCGGTATGTTTGGCGCCTTCCGTGGCAATACCAGCTGGATTGCGCCACTCGCCTGGCACCCGGATAATCGCAATGCGTTGATTAGCTGCGATCTGGCCGGTGATATGACGCCGCTACTGGAGCTGGATGCCGACAGCCTGCGTCAGCGCCTGTACACGCGGCGCGATGAGCTGGGCGACGCGGCGGCGGTGCCGGTTAAGCTGGTGCATATTAATAAATGCCCGGTGCTGGCACCGGCAAATACCCTGCGTCCGGAAGACGCGCAGCGCCTCGGGATCGATCGGCAGCGCTGCCTGGATAATCTGACTTTGTTGCGACAGCATCCGGAAATCCGTGAAAAAGTGGTGACACTGTTCGCCGAAGCGGAACCCTTTGCGGCGTCTGAGGATGTTGATGCACAGCTATATGACGGCTTCTTTAGCGATGCGGATAAATCTGCGATGAATATTATTCTGCAGTCGGATCCCGTCAACTTACCGGCGCTGGATTTAAGCTTTAACGATAAACGCATTGAGAAACTACTGTTCCGCTATCGCGCACGCAATTTCCCCGGCACTCTTGATGACGCCGAACAACAGCGCTGGTTGCAGCATCGCCGTGACGCGCTGAACCCGGAGCGGGTACAAAATTACCTGCAGGAGCTTGAGTCGCTATTTAATTTACATGAAGGGGATCAGGAGAAGGTGGCGCAGCTGAAAGCGCTGTTTGATTATGCCCGCGAACTGGTTTCTTAAATAAATGATAAGGGCGGTATAACTACCGCCCAGACCTGACTACAGCAAATCTTCACCGCACTGCGGCACCGGATTACGGAAACTACGGGTGACAAACGCCAGGTAACTCAGGCCAATCGCTCCCCATACCAGGCCAAGGATCATCGAGCTCTCTTCCAGGTTGATCCACAATGCACCAACCGTCAATGCGCCGAGCAACGGCAGCACGAGATAGTTGAAGTTATCTTTCAGCGTCTTGTTGCGTCCTTCACGGATCCAGAATTGCGAAATCACCGACAGGTTAACGAAGGTAAACGCCACCAGCGCGCCAAAGTTTATCAGCGCCGTGGCGGTAACCAGGTCGAAAGTCACCGAAGAGAGCGCAATCACCCCCACCAGCAGTACGTTCAGCGCTGGCGTGCGCCATTGCGGATGAATATAACCGAAGAAATGCTGCGGAAATACGCCATCGCGGCCCATCACATACATCAGACGGGATACGCCGGCATGAGCAGCCATCCCGGAAGCCAGGACCGTCACGCAGGAGAAGATCAGAATGCCAAACTGGAAAGCCTTACCCGCCACGTACAGCATGATCTCTGGCTGTGATGCATCCGGATCTTTAAAGCGACTGATATCCGGGAAGTAGAGCTGCAGGAAGTAGGAGACGACAATAAAGATAACGCCACCAATCAGCGCGGTCAGGAAGATCGCTTTCGGGATCACCCGGGCGGCGTCTTTGGTCTCTTCAGACAGGGAACTGATGCCATCAAAACCAAGGAAGGAGAAGCAGAGAATGGTCGCACCGGTAATCATCGGCACCACATGCGCGTCCGCGGACCAGAACGGGCGGCTGCTGACCAGCGTACCGGCGCCTTCGCCGTGGGCCACGCCGTACACCACCATTGCCATAATCGCCACCATCACCGCCACCTGCAGCACCACAATCACGCCGTTGAAGTTGGCGACGGTTTTAATGCCACGCAGATTGGAAATGGTCATAAAACCGACCAGTAATACCACAAAGATCCAGGAAGGAATACCGGGGACCAGAGCTTCGAAATAAATTTTCGCCAGCAGAATATTGATCATCGGCATAAACAGATAATCAAGCAGCGAGGACCAGCCGACCATAAAACCAACCCAGGGGCTGATGGCTTTTTGCGCATAGGTATAAGCGGAGCCAGCCGACGGGAAGCGGCGTACCAGCTTACCGTAACTTAACGCGGTAAACAGAATAGCGACCAGAGCAAAAGCATAGGCGGTGGCGACATGACCATCGGTCAGACCAGAAACAATGCCAAAGGTATCGAACAGTGTCATCGGCTGCATATACGCCAGACCCATCATCACAACAGGCATTAGCGTCAGCGTTTTTTTCAGCTGCGCGCGCGACGGTGGTGCAGAGGTAACAGTATTATGCGACATGATTCAGCCTCCCCATAGCGTCAACCTTTCTGGGTTGAACCACCGGGAAACTTCGCGAGATGCGTCTAAGACTCTTCAGAGGGGAAACGGTGAAACCGGCAAGCGAAAAACGTCCTGCCACGGCGCCGTAATCATCACGTTGGCGAATACCGGCGATAACCGGCGCAAAGTTAAAGTATTGCCCCATCTTTCTTTTCCTCAACAAGACACGTTTATGCGTGCTTAAGCGTATATCTATCCGGAAATAGCTCCGGCCTCGGTTAAATGCAGTGGTGTTTGATGCAAAAAAATAACCGACGTGTAAGCGTCGGTTATGGTTTCTGATTTGCAGGGCGCATATTCTGCACTATTTCGGGGCAGAAAAACAAGCCATTGAGGACCTTAGCAGCAATTTCTTTTTGCCGGCCGCCGTCTGGCGCCGCAGTGGCTATCAGGCGTTTTTTAACATCCAGTCAATCTCTGTGGCGGTGATCAGCCGTTCGAAATGCATCAGCTCATGATGCTTACAGCTGTGCCAGACAAAGCCGAAACGCTCACCGAGCAGCTTCTGCAGCGCATCGCTCTGTTCAAATTCATACAGCGCATCGCTCTGACGAATCGGCAGAGGATTGCCCTCAGCTTCATGTCCGTTACCGGTCACCGCCGGCGGTAATGGCAGAGAATTATCCATCCCATGCAGAATACCGGCGAGGATCGCCGCCGCCACCAGATAAGGATTAGCGTCGGCCCCGGCGACGCGATATTCAATACGGTGATTGTCGATATCACCGCAGGGGATACGCAGCGCCACCGTGCGATTATTGTGCCCCCAGGAGGCCTGCAACGGCACAAAAGCGTCGGGCAGAAAACGACGATAGGCATTCACATTCGGCGCCAGCAGCGCCATCGATGCCGGCATCAGGTCAATCATACCGGCCAGCGCACGCTTTAGCAGCGGTGAGTCACTGCCATCATCGCAGGCAAAGGCGTTATGGTCGGCAGCATCCAGCATACTGATATGCACATGCATACCGCTGCCGGCATACTCTTCGTAAGGCTTAGCCATAAAGGTGGCGTTCATACCGTGGTTTTCTGCCACCTGACGCACCAGGCGCTTCAACTGGATGGCATGATCACAGGCGCTCAGGACATTACGGGTATGGCGGAGATTAATCTCAAACTGGCCCGGAGAGGCCTCCGCCAGAGCGCCATCGGCAGGAATACCCTGCAACCGCGCCAGTTCGTCGATATCACTGAGGACCTCAGAGAAGTGATCGAGATTATCGACGGAATAGACCTGGCTTTGCATATTACGTTCGTCGCTACCCGGCGCGCACGGCGGCTGAATATAGCCTTCGGCATCGCGCTTTTTGTCGACCAGATAGAACTCCAGCTCTACCGCTACCACCGGAAACAGACCTCGATTACGCAGTTGCTGCCAGAGGTGATTAAGGACATTTCGGGGTTCAACGTCAAAGGGAGTGCCATCTTGATTGCGCATGGTGAGCAGCACCTGCGCAAGATGTTCGGGGTCTGAAGCAGAGGGCATTAGCGTTCCGGCAACCGGAATACAGATATTATCAGGTTCGCCCAGCGCCTGACCTAAACCGGCTTCTTCTACGGTATTGCCGAGGATATCCATGGCGAAAACGGAGGCCGGGAAATAACAGCCTTTTTCAACTTTTGCCAGACTGGCGAAGGGAATGCGCTTACCGCGAAAGACACCATTGAGATCGTTAAGAAGAATATCAACATACTGCGTTTCAGGATGGCGTTCCAGATAGGCTTTCACCTCATGCTGGAACGCGCTGGTTCGTTGCCCTTCACTGTGCCTCGTGAAGTCTTCTACTTCCACAAGATTCGTCGTCATAATTCCACCCGCCGTTGACCGATAATTGGTTGTGCGTGATGCTCAAAATAACCGCCACATTTCTACCATAGCCCTAAGACAAAAAGTGTGCAAATGTTACATTTCAGTTTGAATAATGAACAAGCGATTGCTAGATTGAAAATATATTGCACAGTTTTACGCCATGTGCGCCTTGCCGGTTAATATTTTTGACAGCGCAGCGAGGAAAAGATGGGCATTATTTTTAACAAGCCATTGATTGGCGTAGTAATGTGCCAGATTGATAAAGGCGGCCACCCCACCCAGATGGTGCATAACAAGTATCTTGACGCCGTGGTGACCGCCGGTGGCGTCCCGTTTGGCCTGCCCCACAGTCTGATGAACCAACCCGGGCTATTAGAAAATGCTACCAGCGCGCTGGACGGTATTCTGCTCACCGGCAGCCCGAGCAATATCGAACCATGGCATTATGGCGAGCAGGGAGTGGAAGACTATGCTGACCCCGGACGCGATAAGCTTGCCTTCGCCTTAATTAGCCATGCTATCGCCCGGCAGATGCCATTAATGGCTATCTGCCGCGGCTTACAGGAACTGGTGGTCGCCACTGGCGGTTCGCTATATCGTCAGTTGCATCTCCAGCCTGGTTTTCAGGAACACCGCGAAGACGAATCGCTCCCTCTTGACGACCAGTATGCGCAAGCCCACCAGATCCAGGTGGAGCCGGATGGCCTGCTGTCCGGCTTAGTGCACGGCCAAAAGTCATTGTGGGTGAATTCGTTGCATCAGCAGGGAATTCGTAGTTTAGGTCCACAACTCCGCATCGAGGCGCGTGCCGCCGATGGGTTGATCGAAGCGGTCAGCCTGCCGCAGCATCCTTTTGCCTTCGCCGTGCAGTGGCACCCCGAATGGCATTGCGAGGAGTCGGCGCAGTCGCGCCTGTTGTTCGATGGCTTTATTAACGCCTGCAACAGGTATCAAAAGGAAATACGGCTATGAGCGAAGCCACTCTGGCGCCCGGACGACGTTTATCGCAGATCCGGCAACAGATGGGATTGTCACAACGGCGCGTCGCCGAACTTTCGGGACTGACGCACAGTGCTATCAGCACCATTGAACAAGACAAGGTCAGTCCGGCAGTCAGTACCTTACAGAAGTTATTAAAAGTTTATGGCTTGTCGCTATCGGAATTCTTCTCCGAACCGGCGATTGCCGAAGAACCGAAAGTGGTGATCGGCGCCGATGAGTTGATCGAGATCGGCGGTCAGGGCGTCTCCCTGAAGTTAATTCATAACGGTCTTAGTGAACGCACGCTGGCGATGCTGCTGGAGACCTATGAACCTGGCGCCACTACCGGTGAAAAAATCCGCCATCAGGGCGAAGAGACCGGCACGTTGCTGGAAGGCGAAATTATGCTGACCATCAGCGGCCAGAGCTATCAACTGCATGCCGGTGAAAGCTATGTCATTAATACCGGTAATCCGCACAGTTTTACCAATAACTCGACCCAACGTTGTCGCATAGTCAGTGCTCATACTCCGGCAACATTTTAAACCGCTATTTTTCCCCATAGCGCCAGGGAGGTTGTATGAAACACGTGGAAAGTTATTACGCAGCAACCGCCAACCTGCATGCTGACTGGCCACAACTGGAACAGAGTATTCAGTGTGATGTCTGCATTATCGGCGGCGGTTTCACCGGCTTGTCGTCGGCGCTGTACCTCACTGAAGCCGGATACGATGTGGTGCTGCTGGAGGCGGCACGCATCGGCTTTGGCGCCAGCGGTCGCAACGGCGGCCAGGTAGTTAACTCCTACAGCCGTGATATTGATGTGATTCAGCAACGTTATGGCGTCAACGTCGCCAAAATGCTGGGCAATATGATGTTTGAAGGAGCGGATATTATCCGCGATCGCATCGACCGTTATGCCATTGATTGTGATTATCGCCCCGGGGGTATTTTTGCGGCCCTGAATGCCCGGCAAATGGCGCATCTGCGCGCGCAGAAAACGCTGTGGGAGAGCTACGGCAATCAACAGTTAACCCTGCTGGACCAGGCTGCCATGCGCCGCGAAGTGGCGACCGAACGCTATGTCGGCGGGCTGCTGGATGAACGCGGCGGCCATCTGCACCCGCTTAATCTGGCGCTGGGCGAGGCGGAGGCTATTCGCCGTCACGGCGGACGCATTTATGAAAACTCCGCCGCCATCAATGTGCTGTACGGCGCGCCCAATATCGTCAAAACCGCCAAAGGCGACGTCAGCGCGAAATTTGTTATTTTCGCCGGCAACGCCTATCTGGCACCACAGATCGAGCCGCGTCTGGGTAATAAAAGTATGCCCTGTGGTTCGCAGATTATTACGACCGAACCTCTTAGCGCCGACGCGGCGCTGACGTTAATGCCGAACAATCGCTGCGTGGAAGACTGTAACTATTTACTCGACTACTTTCGCCTCACCGCCGATAACCGCTTACTGTATGGCGGCGGCGTGATTTACGGTGCGCGCGATCCGCAAGATATTGATGCGCTGATCCGCCCCAAGCTGCTGAAAACCTTTCCGCAACTTAGCGGACTGGCCTTCAGCTACCGCTGGAGCGGTAACTTCCTGCTGACGCTGTCGCGCATGCCGCAGTTTGGCCGGCTGGAGAATAATGTCTATTACATGCAGGGTGACAGCGGGCATGGCGTGACCTGCACCCACCTCGCAGGCAAGCTGATCGCCGAAACCCTGCGCGGTGATGCCGAACGCTTTGATGCTTTCGCCACCCTGCCCCATCTGCCGTTCCCTGGCGGACGCCGTTTTCAGATCCCGTTAACCGTAATGGGCGCCGCGTGGTATGCGCTGCGCGATCGCCTTGGCGTATAGCTGGCGCAATTTATTCCGCCGCGCCTGTCCGCATCCTTTTTCTACGCCAGTGGCATTTTCTGCGGGTCGGGCCAGCTGTATTCAAAACCTAACTCGCTGCAAATCTTACTGCCGTCAATAATTTTACCGCTGGCGGCAGTATGGTCATCTAAAAAAGTGGGTGGCGTCAGGCCCAGTTGCCGGGCGACCGCCGGATAGAATTTATTGCGCGGCGGATGGCCGGGAGCACTGAGGTTATAGATATGCCCGCCTTTCGGCGTCTGTAACAGCAAGGCGATCGCTTCCACCACATCATCGAGATGGACTAAATTGACCCCCTGCTCACCGTCGGCAACAGCGGTTTTTCCGGCGAGAAAGCGTCCCGGATGACGATGCGGCCCCACCAGACCGGAAAGACGCAAAATATCAACCGAGGTTCCCGGCAGGTCGTGCAGCCAGTTCTCCAGCTCCACCAGCGTCTTGCCCGCCACCGTTTCCGGCTGCAACGGACTGTTCTCTTTCATTATCCCGGTCGATTTACCATACACGGAGGTCGAACTGGTAAACACAATGCGTGGAACATTGAACGCCAGCGCGCTATCGACGATTTGCTGTACCGCCTGCACATAGTGAGCGCCGCCTGCCGCCGTTCGGCTGGCAGGCAAGGTGATCACCAGCGCATCGACGCTCAGCAGCGCCTCAAGATCGTCAGAATTGCAGATCAGCTCTGGCGTCAACTCCAGTTGATAGCCATCAATACCGCACATGCGTGCAGCCTCGACGCCATCCGGTGTGGTTTTACTGCCGCTGACCAGCCAGCCACGTGACGCCAGCGTCATTGCCAGTGGCATTCCCAGCCAGCCCAGTCCCACTATCGCGACTTTTTTCATTCCTTACCCCCCACACTGTTGCGCTCAGATCTTAAGGCTACGCCACAGTTTCAATGCTGACAATCGTCGTTAAATAAGAGAATTTTTCATCCTTTACAAAAAAGGGTTGCCATCAGCCTTCATCCTGGTTAGGTTATTTACACATTAAATGAATACCCATTCATCTACGGAATTTTTTATGACACGCGTTCAGTTCAACCACCATCATCACCATCACCCTGACTAGTCTTTCAGGCGATGTGTGCTGGGAGACGTCTTAGGATCTTCCAGTGGTGCAGAACGCAAGAGAGCCCCCGGAAGATCTACTTCCGGGGGCTTTTTTTTTGGACTTTACGCGCATCAAAAATGTTTCATTGCAAACCAGCAGATAAGAGTTAGAGAGGATAGTATCGATGTTAGATAACACCCGTTTGCGCATAGCTATGCAGAAATCAGGCCGTTTAAGCGACGACTCACGCGAATTACTGGCACGCTGCGGCATCAAGATTAATTTACAGCAGCAGCGTCTGATCGCCTTCGCTGAAAATATGCCTATCGACATCCTGCGCGTTCGTGATGACGATATCCCGGGCCTGGTAATGGACGGCGTGGTTGACCTCGGTATTATCGGTGAAAACGTGCTGGAAGAAGAGCTGCTGACCCGCCGCTCACAGGGTGAAGACCCGCGTTACTTTACGCTGCGCCGCCTCGATTTTGGCGGCTGCCGTCTGTCACTGGCAATGTCGGTTGATGATGAATATACCGGTCCGCAGTGCCTGCAAAATACCCGTATCGCCACCTCTTATCCTCACCTGCTGAAAAAGTACCTCGACAAACAAGGCGTTAATTTCAAATCCTGTCTGCTGAACGGTTCTGTTGAAGTGGCGCCGCGTGCCGGTCTGGCCGATGCCATCTGTGATCTGGTCTCCACCGGCGCCACGCTGGAAGCCAACGGTCTGCGTGAAGTTGAAGTGATCTACCGCTCTAAAGCCTGCCTGATTCAGCGCGACGGTGAAATGCCGGCGGCCAAACAGGAGCTGATCGATAAGCTGATGACACGTATTCAGGGCGTTATCAAAGCGCGCGAATCCAAATATATTATGCTGCACGCGCCAAGCGATCGCCTGGATGAAGTGATCGCCCTGCTGCCAGGCGCCGAACGTCCCACCCTGCTGCCGCTGGCCGGCGATAAGAGCCGTATCGCGATGCATATGGTGAGCAGCGAAACGCTGTTCTGGGAAACCATGGAAAAACTGAAAGCACTGGGCGCCAGTTCCATTCTGGTCCTGCCAATTGAAAAAATGCTGGAGTAAGGCCATGAGCGCATTCAATACTCTGATTGACTGGCAGACATGCAGTGCCGAACAGCAACAACGCCTGCTGACGCGTCCGGCGATCGCGGCTTCAGAGAACATCACGCAAACCGTGCGTGGCATTCTTGAAAAAGTGAAAAATGAAGGCGATGAGGCGCTGCGTTACTACAGCGCCACTTTTGACAAAACGCAGGTTGATGATCTGCGCGTCAGCGATGAGCAGATTGCCGCTGCGGTCGGACGACTGGGTGACGATATCAAACAGGCGATGGCCGTCGCCGTCGGCAATATCGAAACCTTCCACCTTGCCCAGCGACTGGCGCCGGTGGATATCGAAACTCAGCCGGGTGTGCGCTGCCAGCAGATTACCCGTCCGGTCGCCTCTGTTGGCCTGTATATTCCGGGCGGTTCCGCCCCGCTGTTCTCCACGGTATTAATGCTGGCTACGCCGGCGCGTATCGCTGGCTGCCGGCGCGTGGTGCTCTGTTCGCCGCCGCCGATTGCCGATGAAATTCTCTATGCTGCGCAACTCTGTGGCGTGCAGGAAGTGTTCCAGGTAGGTGGCGCGCAGGCGATTGCCGCCCTCGCGCTGGGCACCGAGTCAGTACCGAAAGTGGATAAAATTTTTGGCCCCGGCAACGCCTGGGTGACCGAAGCAAAACGCCAGGTCAGTCAGCGTCTGGATGGCGCCGCCATTGATATGCCAGCCGGCCCGTCAGAGGTACTGGTGATCGCCGATGCTGAAGCCACGCCGGATTTCGTCGCCTCCGACCTGTTGTCACAGGCAGAACATGGCCCGGATTCACAGGTCATTTTGCTGACGCCGTCGCGGGCGATGGCCGAAGCGGTCGCCGTGGCGGTAGAGCAGCAACTGAGCCAGCTGCCGCGGGCGGAAACCGCGCGTAAAGCTTTAGAGAGCAGCCGTCTGATTGTGGCGCGCGACCTGCAGCAATGCGTCGAGATCTCAAACCGTTACGGACCGGAACACCTGATTATTCAGACCCGTCAGGCGCGTGAGCTGGTTGACGATATTACCAGTGCGGGTTCGGTATTCCTTGGCGACTGGTCACCGGAATCGGCGGGAGATTACGCCTCCGGCACCAACCATGTTCTGCCGACCTACGGCTATACCGCTACCTGTTCCAGCCTTGGTCTGGCGGATTTCCAGAAACGCATGACGGTGCAGGAACTGACGCCGCAGGGTTTTATCGATCTGGCCCCGACCATTGAAATTCTGGCAGCTGCCGAGCAGCTGACCGCCCATAAAAATGCTGTGACATTGCGCGTTGCCGCGCTGCGGGAGAAAGCATGAGCCTGAGTATTGAACAGCTGGCGCGCGCCAACGTTCGCGCACTGACGCCTTATCAGTCGGCGCGCCGTCTCGGCGGTAACGGCGACGTGTGGCTGAATGCCAACGAATATCCGCAAGCGGTGCCCTTCGAACTGACGCAGCAGACGCTGAACCGTTATCCGGAGTGTCAGCCGCAGCAGGTCATTGCACGCTATGCCGCCTATGCCGGCCTGACGCCAGAGCAGGTGCTGGTCAGCCGCGGCGCCGATGAAGGTATTGAGCTGTTAATGCGTGCCTTCTGCGAACCGGGTAAAGACGCGGTGCTGTTCTGTCCGCCAACTTATGGTATGTACAGCGTCAGCGCTGAAACCATCGGTATTGAGTATCGCACCGTTGCAGCGCGCGCAGACTGGCAACTGAATCTGCCGGCGATTGCCGCCCAGCTTGATGGCGTAAAACTGATCTATGTCTGTAGCCCAAACAATCCCACCGCCAACCTGATCCATTCTGACGATCTGCGTCAGTTGCTGGAGATGGCGCGCGGGAAAGCCATCGTGGTGGCGGATGAAGCCTATATTGAATTCTGCCCGCAGGCGACGCTGGCAGGCTGGCTGCAGGATTACCCGCATCTGGTGGTACTGCGCACCCTGTCGAAAGCCTTTGCGCTGGCCGGACTGCGCTGCGGTTTTACCCTGGCAAATAAGCCGGTTATCGATCTGCTGATGAAAGTGATCGCCCCCTACCCGCTGTCAACGCCGGTCGCGGATATCGCCGCGCAGGCGCTTAGCGAGCAGGGTATTGCGTTAATGCGTCAGCATGTTGCCCAGCTGATTGCCACCCGTGAGTGGTTAATTGACGCCCTTAAAGGCTGTGATTGCGTGGAGCAGGTATTCGACAGCCAGACAAACTATGTGCTGGCTCGCTTTAGCGCCGCCAGTCAGGTGTTTAAGACACTCTGGGATCAGGGCATTATCTTGCGTGACCAGAATAAACAACCGGGACTTGCCGGATGCCTGCGCATCTCCATTGGCACCCGTGAAGAGTGCGAGCGTACTATCGCCGCGCTGAAACCTTTACCCGGCGCAGCAGCTGTATCCAGGGAGCAAGCATGAATCAGAAGACGCTTTTTATCGACCGCGACGGCACCATTATCTCTGAACCGCCGACAGATTATCAGGTAGATCGCATGGATAAACTGGCCTTTGAGCCAGATGTTATTCCGGTGCTGCTAAATCTGCAGAAAGCCGGTTATCAGCTGGTGATGATCACCAACCAGGATGGCCTTGGCACCAGCAGTTTTCCCCAGGCCGATTTTGACGGGCCGCACAATCTGATGATGCAGATCCTCAGCTCGCAGGGGGTGAAGTTCGACAATATTCTGATTTGTCCGCATAAGCCGGAAGATAACTGCGACTGCCGTAAACCAAAGGTACAGATGGTTGAAGCCTGGCTGGCAGAAGGCGTACTGGATAAAACCAACAGCTATGTGATTGGCGACCGCGCTACCGATATCCAGCTGGCAGAGAATATGGGTATCGGCGGCCTGCGCTATGGCAAAGATGGCCTCAGCTGGCAGCAAATTAATCAGCAACTGACGCACCGCGATCGTTATGCGCTGGTAAACCGTAACACCAAAGAGACGCAGATCAAGGTTGAGGTCTGGCTGGACCGCGAAGGTGGCAGCAAGATCAATACCGGCGTCGGCTTCTTCGATCATATGCTGGATCAGATCTGTACCCACGGCGGCTTCCGCATGAATATCGATGTGAAAGGCGATTTGTATATCGACGATCACCATACGGTAGAAGATACCGGTTTAGCCCTCGGTGAAGCGCTGCTGAAAGCCCTTGGCGATAAACGCGGTATTGGCCGCTTTGGCTTTGTGCTGCCGATGGATGAGTGCCTGGCGCGCTGTGCGCTGGATATCTCCGGCCGCCCGCACCTTGAATATAAAGCTGAGTTTAATTACCAGCGTGTTGGCGATCTGAGTACTGAGATGGTGGAGCACTTTTTCCGTTCACTCTCTTACTCCATGGCCAGCACTCTGCACCTGCGTACGAAAGGTAAAAACGATCACCACCGCGTCGAGAGCCTGTTTAAAGCCTTTGGGCGAACTCTGCGTCAGGCGATCCGCGTTGAGGGCAACACCCTGCCGAGTTCGAAAGGAGTGCTGTGATGAATGTGGTTATTCTTGATACCGGCTGCGCTAACCTCTCTTCGGTAAAATGGGCGATCCAGCGTCTTGGCTATCAGCCGCAGGTCAGCCGTGAAGCCAGTGTCGTATTGCAGGCCGATAAACTGTTTCTGCCCGGCGTCGGCACCGCTCAGGCGGCGATGGATCAGCTGCGTCAGCGTGATCTGATTGAGCTAATTAAAGCCTGCACTCAGCCAACGCTGGGAATCTGTCTCGGTATGCAGTTGCTCGGCTCCGCCAGCGATGAGAATGGCGGTATTGCCACACTGGGGATTATCGACCAGCCGGTTAAACTGATGAAAGATCATGGCCTGCCACTGCCGCATATGGGATGGAACCAGATTACGTCGCAGGCGGGCAATCGCCTGTTCCGCGGCATTGAGGATGGCAGCTATTTCTACTTCGTTCACAGTTATGCCATGCCGGTGAATGAATTCACCATCGCGCAGTGCAACTATGGCGAACCGTTTACCGCCGCAGTGCAGAAAGATAATTTCTTTGGCGTGCAGTTCCACCCTGAACGTTCCGGTGCGGCAGGCGCACAGCTGCTGAAGAACTTCCTGGAGATGTAATAGCGATGATTATCCCGGCATTAGATTTGATTGATGGCAAAGTGGTACGTCTGCACCAGGGCGATTATGGTCAGCAACGCGATTACGGCAGCGATCCGCTGCCACGTCTGCAGGATTATCAGCGTCAGGGTGCCGAGGTATTGCATCTGGTTGATTTAACCGGCGCGAAAGATCCGGCGGCACGACAGATTCCTTTGCTGCAAAAGTTACTGGCAGGGGTCACCATTCCGGTACAGGTCGGCGGTGGTATCCGCAGTAAACAGGATGTGGCGGCGCTGCTGGCAGCCGGTGCCAGCCGCGTAGTTGTTGGTTCGACGGCGATAAAACAGCCGGCGGAAGTGCAGCAATGGTTCCGCCAGTATGGTGCGGAAGCGATTGTGCTGGCGCTGGATGTGCGCATTGACGCCAGTAACCGCAAAGAAGTGGCGATTAGCGGCTGGCAGGAAGCCGCAGGCGTCACGCTGGAACAGGTTATTGAGCAGTTTCTGCCATTCGGTCTGAAACATGTGCTCTGCACCGATATTTCCCGCGACGGCACCTTAAGCGGTTCCAATGTTGCGCTGTATAAAGAAATCACTGCACGTTATCCGCAGATTGCTTTCCAGTCGTCCGGCGGTATCGGATCGCTGGAAGATATCGCCGCGCTGCGCGGTTGCGGAGTTCAGGGGGTAATTGTGGGTCGCGCCCTGCTTGAAGATAAATTTACGCTGACGGAGGCAATTTCATGCTGGCAAAACGGATAATTCCTTGTCTTGACGTGCGTGACGGCCAGGTAGTGAAAGGCGTCCAGTTCCGCAACCATGAAATCATCGGTGATATCGTGCCGCTGGCGCAGCGCTATGCCCAGGAAGGCGCCGATGAACTGGTATTTTATGATATCACCGCCTCATCAGATGGCCGTGTGGTCGATAAAAGCTGGGTATCACGCGTGGCGGAAGTGATTGATATTCCGTTCTGTGTGGCTGGCGGCATTAAATCGGCGGAGGATGCCGCACAGATTCTGTCATTTGGCGCCGACAAGATTTCCATCAACTCGCCGGCGCTGGCCGATCCTGAGCTGATAACCCGCCTTGCCGATCGTTTTGGCGTACAGTGTATTGTCGTCGGCATTGATACCTGGTTTGACCAGCAGAGCGGCAAATACCATGTTAACCAGTACACCGGAGACGAAAGCCGTACCCGGGTAACGCAGTGGGAAACGCTGGACTGGGTGCAGGAAGTACAGAAGCGTGGCGCTGGCGAGATTGTACTGAATATGATGAATCAGGATGGCGTGCGTAATGGCTACGATCTGGTTCAGCTGCAAAAGGTGCGTGACGTCTGTAAAGTGCCACTGATTGCCTCCGGCGGCGCCGGCACGATGGAACATTTCCATCAGGCCTTTCGCGATGCTGATGTCGATGGTGCACTAGCAGCGTCAGTGTTTCACAAACAGATTATTAATATTGGCGAACTGAAAAAGTTCCTGATTGAAAAAGGTGTGGAGATTCGCGCGTGTTAACACAACAACAACTGTCCGGTCTGGACTGGGTAAAAACTGACGGCATGATGCCGGTGGTGGTACAGCATCGTGTCTCCGGCGAAGTGCTGATGCATGGTTATATGAATCAGGAAGCCCTGAGCAAAACCCTGAGCGAAGGCAATGTCACTTTCTTCTCGCGGACCAAACAGCGTCTGTGGACCAAAGGTGAAACCTCCGGCAACTTTCTGAAAGTGGCGAGTATCACCCCGGATTGCGACAATGATACGCTGCTGGTGCTGGCCGATCCGATTGGCCCCACCTGCCACACCGGCACATCAAGCTGCTTTTCCCCGGCGGCGCCGGACTGGACGTTTCTTTATCAGCTGGAGCAGTTGCTGGCGGAGCGTAAACATGCGGACCCGGAAAGCTCCTACACCGCCCGGCTTTACGCCAGCGGCACCAAGCGTATTGCCCAGAAAGTCGGCGAAGAAGGCGTGGAAACCGCGCTGGCAGCCACGGTAAACGATCGGCATGAACTGACCAACGAAGCCTCCGACCTGATTTATCATCTGCTGGTGCTGCTACAGGATCAAAACCTCGATCTGAGCACTGTTATCGCCAATCTGCGCGCACGTCATAAGTAACCACTGTGATGAACGCTTAAAGGCCGGTTCTCCGGCCTTTTGCTATGGCAGGGAGTCGGTAATGAACACCTTTGACAAACTTTGTGCCCTGCTCGATCTTCATCAGGCCCGCTACCGGATAATGGAACATGAAGCGGCCGGCAAATGTGATCAGGTCGCCGCTTTGCGCGGCACCGCTGTCGGCCAGGGAGCAAAGGCGCTGGTGTGCCATGTGAAAGGCAATGGTATTAAACAGTACGTGCTGGCGGTTCTGCCAGCCGATCAGCAGGCAGACCTTGCACTGCTGGCTTCGGCCCTCGGCGCCACCCGGGCATCGCTGGCCAGCCCGGCGGAAGTGACGCGCTTAACCGGCTGCGTATTCGGCGCCATTCCCCCCTTTAGTTTTCATCCGGAGCTGCTGCTGGTCGCCGATCCTCTGCTGTTCGAACGTTTCGATCAGCTGGCCTTTAATGCCGGACTGCTGGAAAAATCGATGCTACTGAACAGTGCGGATTATCAGCGCGTCGCAGCCGCCAGAGTGATCGCCTTCCGGCGACAGGCGTAAAAAAACCCGGCAATGGCCGGGTTTAATGTTAAGACGCGGGATCAGTGACTGTCGCGATATTTACGTGACATGCTGCGTCCGAGAACAATTGCCGAACCGAGAATGCCGCCAAGTAACATGGCAATTAGCATCGTCAGTACCCTTTTCGGGCTATCGCGACGAATGGGCAGATCGGGCTGCGTAATATAGCGATAAGATTGCAGTTCATTCATCTGCACGCTCAGATCCTGAATCGACAGTAATCCACGCTGCGTTTCATAGTAATAGTCATCAAATACCAGCGGCTTGGTGCTTTCATTGGCAATCATCGCCTTCAGTGCCTCAGAGCCCAGCAGATAAAGGGTATCGTCAGACAAGTACTCAGCCTGTTGCAACTGAGACTTTTCAAGTTTGGACGCATCGGCAATCTTCAGCGCCTGTTTCATCACCTCAATACGGCGTGATTTCTTATCCTTTGCCACCTGAACTTGCGACGCCAGCGATTCGCTCAGCTCGCGTTTCTTTACCGCCAGGTTACGCAGGATATCCGCGCCATAGTCAGAAACCACCTGTTTATTAACGCCCTGAATATATTTACCCAGCTCTTGCTGCGCCTGTTTGGCGCTTTCAGCGCTAAAGGTGATACTTACCGGTTCAATTTGCCCTTTAATCACCTGATCAACTTTCAAATCAAGCGGCTGTTCAAGGTTATGTAGCGAACCAGAAAGAGCGGACATTGAGGCGTTAAACCGACCAAAAAGTTGTTTCTGCAGATCGGTGATGGCCAGTTTATCCTGTGGATACTGCGCATACAGCACATTCAACACCACATTATAGTTAGCCACCTGGCCGGCACTGGGCAAAGTGACAATCGCTTCAGAGGTCCACTTCTCTTTGGCGACCACCAGATAGATCCCTGCAACCACCATTAAGGCGAACATGGTTGCCATGATGATCATTTTGCTGCGCCATAGCTGAGCGATAATATCCAGCAAATCAAGCTCATCATCATTATTGTGAAAGGTTTGACGTAGAGGAGATTGCTCCGGCCCTGTAGATTTATTATTACTCATAATTTCCTTGAAACATCACTCGACACAATCAGAAAAAATTGAAGCCGACGGCAAAAAAAGATCCGCCAATGGCATGGAAGAAAATAGCTGAAAACAGGGAAAAAATCGAAATGAAATAGCTGAAAAGTTGTATCTGAAAGAAAACTCCCGCCGAGGCGGGAGTCGCGTCAGTTAGTCCAGCCACTCGGTGTGGAACACACCTTCTTTATCGATGCGTTTGTAAGTATGGGCACCAAAGTAGTCGCGCTGAGCCTGAATCAGGTTCGCTGGCAGTACCGCTGAACGGTAGCTGTCGTAGTAAGCAATAGCGGCAGAGAAGGTCGGAGTGGGGATACCATTCTGCACTGCATAGGCCACCACATCACGCAGCGCCTGCTGATACTCATCAGCGATGTTTTTGAAATATGGTGCCAGCAGCAGGTTGGCGATATTAGCGTTATCGGCATAAGCATCGGTAATGGTCTGCAGGAACTGAGCACGGATAATACAACCGGCACGGAAGATTTTAGCAATCTCACCGTAATGCAGATCCCAGTTATTCTCATCAGAAGCCGCTTTTAGCTGTGAGAATCCCTGAGCGTAAGACACGATTTTACCGAGGTAGAGTGCACGACGTACTTTCTCAACAAACTCAGCTTTATCACCGCTCACGGCCTGTACCGTTGGACCGCTAAGGACTTTAGAGGCGGCAACACGCTGCGTCTTCAGAGAAGAGAGATAACGCGCAAACACCGATTCAGTGATCAGCGATAATGGTTCGCCCAGATCGAGAGAACTCTGGCTGGTCCATTTACCGGTACCTTTGTTAGCTGCTTCATCCAGAATCACATCAACCAGATATTTACCCTCTTCATCTTTCTTGGTGAAGATATCTTTGGTGATGTCAATCAGGTAGCTGCTCAGCTCGCCTTCGTTCCATTCGCTGAAGGTCTTAGCCAGCTCTTCGTTGCTCAGGTTCAGCGCATTTTTCAGCAGCGAGTAAGCTTCAGCAATCAGCTGCATATCGCCGTATTCGATACCGTTATGCACCATCTTAACATAGTGGCCTGCACCATCGGGACCGATATAAGCCACGCAAGCTTCGCCTTCAGCACGTGCCGCGATCTCTTGCAGAATTGGCGCAACCAGCTCGTAAGCTTCTTTCTGACCGCCAGGCATAATTGAAGGCCCTTTCAGCGCGCCCTCTTCGCCACCGGAAACACCGGTACCAATAAAATTGAAGCCCTGCTCAGACAGTTCACGGTTACGACGAATGGTATCTTTATAGAAGGTGTTACCGCCATCGATCAGAATATCGCCTTTATCGAGGTGTGGGGTCAGGGAAGCGATCGTTTTATCCGTTGCTTCACCAGCTTGCACCATCAGCAGAATACGACGCGGTTTTTCCAGCGAATCAACGAACTCCTCGACGGTGTAGTGCGGAACCAGGTTCTTGCCCGGGTTCTCAGCAACCACTTCGTCCGTTTTTTCACGTGAGCGGTTGAAGATAGAGACTGAATAGCCACGGCTCTCAATGTTAAGTGCCAGATTGCGGCCCATTACAGCCATACCCACAACGCCGATCTGTTGCTTGGACATTACATACTCCTGTCTGATTAAAGACTAAACGGTAACACAACCGCATTTGATGTATTTGATATGTTAACTCAAGTGGTAATGAAGAGGATAGTAATTGGTGCTATCAGGAAAAGCGTAACCTGACCATTAAATAGCCAGCAGAAAATCGCTGGTTATTACTATTACTGCCGTCCGCTATCACTAATCCACTGCTGTAAGTTGGGATCAAACACTTTTATGATTTTCGCCGGCGTGCCGGCAATCATACAGTTATCAGGAAACACGCCTTTCACCACCGCATGAGCCGCAATGATGCAGTTATCCCCGACCCGGGAACCAGCAAGAATCGTGGCATTACGACCAATAAAGACATTGTTGCCGATATTCGTTTCACTTACGCTGATGCCCTGGCAGACATAAGGCTGATTAATATCCAAAAAGTTATGATCAGTATCGCTAATAAACACATTGGAAGAAATCAGTGAAAAATCGCCGATCGTGACATGTTTTTCACAAATCAAATGAAATGACTGACCAATGGAAACTTCTTTACCCAGTGTGCAATGACCATTCTGGCCTATTTCAATCCGCGCCTGCGGATAAATTCTGGTTTTTTTGCCAACCACTAACTTATTCATACCTTTGGTGAAAAGGGATGGTCCAAAATAAATTAAACCACGCAAACCAGGAATAAACAGACCTAATAAGAATGCCCTAACCACCCAACATAATTTTCTCACTACGAACCTTCCCTAAGATAATATCATTGGCAATTTCTGTAACAAAACTCAGGTCATCATCACGGTAATGCCCAGGGTAGAGATAATCACATAGCAGAACTTTAAGGTAGTGATGAATGCCGGCCAGCTCTCTTTCCGTCAGTGGATAGGCATCCGGTGTGCGTAAGCGGTCATCATCGCTACCCACCTTCCAGACGCCGGGAATATTTTCATAGTAAGATTCTCCGGTTACCAATACTCTCTTACCGTAACATAGCGCTTCAATACCGACTGTCGAGTTATTAACCACCACCAGTTCGGAGTTGGAAATCACGCCTGGCAGTGAAGTAGAATTATCAACAGTGATACGGTCACTGGCGTTAATGAATTGATAAAACGCCTGCTCATACTTACCGGAAAATAATGGATGCTCACGAACCACAATATTAAAATCTGCTGGAATATGCTGATTCAGATAGGTGAGAATCTCAGTATGAGTAGCAAAATTGGGGCTATGCAGCACCATATTTACATCGACAGGAACCTGCGCAGCAAAGACCACATACTTACGCTTTGTCGGTTGCGGGCCGGTGACCACGCTGCTTTTACTTATTGGCAATGATTTTTTTTCAAAAATTTCTCTGCCGACAGGGGAAAAACCAATAAAAAAATTCAGAAGAAAATCAAAAGCTCTGTAAACCGGAATACGTCGAAATTTATCGGCACGCTTTCTGGCGATAAAAAAGTGAAATTCACCGTTTGTCGTATCAGAATCAGAGACAAAAGAGCCCGATACCGGCTGTTTAAAAGCGGAGTTACCATTAACGCCCTGGTGTTCGAAAAAGGTAGTTCCGAAAGCCCCCTGTTCAAAATAACGGATAGCAATGTTATTCAGTCTGGCGATACCAATAATTGCGCGCACCGGCATTCTGGAATCGCCACTGGCAAGGATCATGTCAATTTTTTTGCGTTTGATAAAACTGCTAGCATAATCCAGATAAGCACAACCGATAGCCATATAATACTGTTTATTAGCGGCATCCAGCTTAACGTGATATTCCGTAAGCCAGATCAGGTCCACACCTTTATAGCTGGAATCTTCAGTGGCTATTTTATTATAATAGCCACGTTTAGCCAGATAGTTAAACCAGACAAAAAACGGGAACCATCCGCTAATTACTCTTTTAAAAAAAGAATAAAAAACCCCACTAAAATAGATACTGAAATAATAAAAACGCGCATGCTTATCCAGATTCTGAATTTCTTTCCTGAGCCTGAGAAAAAAACGTGCAAAGTCGTCATAATAGCCAATAGCTAAAATATTCATTTTTTACGTCCTAACAGCCTGTCCAGCCAAATATCGACACTGTAGCTTTCGACGATATTCTGATAGTGCAGTGACAGCGCCGGAGATGAATCTATAAATTTAATAACTTCATTAATTTTCAGATTATCAGGATCGATCACATAGTGCAGTTCAGGATTGTAGAAATCATAGTTCCTGATATTGACGTTGTTAGTGATCAGTTTTTTGCGCAGACCGAGTGTCTCCATAGTTCTCATGGTGAGGCCGGTTTGTTTGGGATGAACTAAATCAAGGATGCATTCCGCGTTAGCCATCATCGCTACCACCCGGCTATAGGCAACAGGTTTAAGGATAATGTCGTGGTAGAATTTTTTGATCACCCGGGGATTTTTTAAAAAGGCAAGAAGAAATAGGATTTTACTTGGATAGTAAAGCAACTTATAAAACCGTTTCCCCGACGCCACAAAACCCGCATCGAGCTTGTCGATTGAATTTAATCTGTCACTATGAATATTGCCGATAAAGAACAGCGAACTTTCCTGTTCCGGAGCTAATAATTCAGGAGCATCCTTTTTGGCATAGAATAAAGGAAGAAGTTCAATAGCAGATTGCTTACAGTCATAGGAGTCAAACGTGAAAACCTGATCGACTTTATCGAATAAAAGATGTGCTAATTTCTTATTCTGCAGTGAGTCCCACATATAAATGGTAACCTGCGCAGCCGGGTATTTATTTCTCAGGCGTTCGATAATCAGCGAATCGATCGCTTCGGGATTGATAATCAGAATATGCTCTATATTATCACTGGTGATAGCCTCAATAGCGCGCGCATAATACTGATAAATCTTATTACGCAGTAGACCAATTAAACCAGCGCGCAAAAGTGTTTTAAACAGCGTCGAATTAGAAGGACGTTCATCGATATAAAAAACATTAAAACCTTTGCCCTTCAATGCTTCCGAGATGACTGAAGGATAATCATAAAATTTAGGACAAATCAATATGACGGATTTATTACAAGTATCAGTTATCATATTTTTAATTGACTTAGATTAATTAAATAAAATAAAAAGTGGCATGTTATATTTTTATTAATTCAGTTTACTGACTGTATATAATGCAGATGCAACAACCTGATGCATATCATAGTATTTATACTCAGCCAGCCTGCCACCAAAAATGACGTTATCTTGTTCCTTAGCCAGAGCACGATACTTCTTATAAAGTGCACTATTCTTCTCATCATTAACCGGATAGTATGGTTCAAGACCCGGCTTCCACTCTGATGGATACTCTTTGGTAAGTACGGAGTGGGTGGTATCACTGCCTTCGAAATGTTTATGCTCAATGATACGGGTAAAAGGGATTTCAGCTTCGGTATAGTTGATTACCGCATTCCCCTGCACATTCGCCTGCTCTGATTCGTAAGTATCAAATGTCAGCGAGCGATACTCCAGCATGCCATAACAATAATCAAAATACTCATCAATTGGACCGGTATAAATAATTTTACCGGCTAACTTATCAAGCTCGTGACGCTGTTTGAGATAATCAACATTGGTACGCACTTCTATGCCATCTAACATCTTCTCAATCAGTTGTGTGTAACCACCAATTGGAATACCCTGGTAACGGTCAGAAAAATAGTTATTATCATAGGTGTATCTGACAGGTAACCGTGAAATGATAAACGGTGGAAGCTCGGTGGCCTTACGACCCCATTGTTTCTCCGTATAGCCCTTAATCAGCGCCTCATACACATCCCTCCCGACCAGACTGATAGCCTGTTCTTCCAGATTTTGTGGTTGTTTTCCGGCCAGCTCTTGTTTTTGTTTATCAATAATAGCCATTGCTTCCTGCGGGGTCGTGACACCCCATAACTGATGGAAGGTATTCATATTGAACGGCAGGTTGTATAACTTGCCTTTATACAGAGCCAGGGGAGAGTTAGTAAAACGGTTAAACTCAGCAAAAGAGTTTACATAATCCCATACTTCTTTATTATTAGTATGGAAAATATGGGCGCCATATTTATGAACATGAATCCCCTTGTTATCTTCAGTATAGATATTACCACCGATATGCGATCGTTTCTCTACAACGAGGACTTTTTTTCCTTGTTTGTTGAGTTCATGAGCCGCAATAGCGCCAAATAAACCCGAACCAACAATAAGATAATCAAATTTCATTTCTGTACCTTGAATATAAAAAGAGGTAGCTTTAATTTCCTGATGGCGATAAACATCATAAATACAATGGCAGTCTCAACAGACAGCACAGATATTGCTGCACCAACCCCTGAGTAATACCAGGCCAGTGGTATCAGGATGATGATATTGAGTATCCCCCCCATCAACAGCACGCGGCTAAATATCACCTTGTGACCAGTAGTCAGTAGTGTCTGAATGCCAAAAATATTACTTAATCCGATAATAAATGGTAACCATGCCAGAACGCTCAGTACCGTGATACTCTGCTGGAATTGATGACCATAAAGAAGGTGAATAATGTCAGCTGAAAAAACGAATAGCACTACACTTACCGCTAAGGTGCCGATACCCTGGATTACCAACAGTTTGCGTAAAAAAGTATAGGCTCTGACACTGTTGTTCTTCATCAGTGCTGATATTCTTGGATACAGCGCCTGTGAAACAGGATTAATCAATCCCTGAACCGCCTGCCTGATCTTGTCTGCCGCCGTAAAATAACCCACGACAACCGGACCACAGATAAAACCCAATAGCACAACCGTGGTGGCGGTATACAAACTAATTGCAGCGGAAGATAAAAAATAGTGCCAGCTTTCACTTAATTCATGTTTAATGCCATTAAGATTTGGTTTTCGCCAGTGGATTAACCCCATCTTATAGACACTATACAGACCAATAAGGCCGGAGAAAAGATTTGTCAAACCGGAGATAAATGCTGCAAGCGCAATATCATTACTGGTTTTAACAAAAATAAAAATTAGAGGTACGGTCATAAACTTGGCAACGATATTGGACAAGGCAATCCTGCCCATTTTCTCCTGTCCCTGAAATAGCCAGACCGGGAAAATAACATCGCCAATAACCATAATGTAGGCAGCAATCAGCACGATTTGAATATCATGTAATTGTCCGCTAACCAGGCTGGTCAGGAGTAAAATAACAAAGCCGGCAACACAAAGAAAAACTTTAGTATATATTACATTAAAAAAAATGATGCTGATATCATTCTTATTGCCATTACTTTCGGCTATTCGCTTGGTTGCTGAAAAGTTGAAGCCGTACTGAGTAAGCAACAAAAAATACTGAATTATAGCCAGACTAAAGCTTAAATGACCGTAACCAAGCGGGCCAAGCACCCTGACCAGATATGGCAACGTGAGAAGTGGCAGCACATAATTCATACCCTGAATAGAAAACAGAGACAGAATATTTTTTATTACTTTCGTGTCCAATGCAATACCTTAATTTAAATTCAAAGTTATTTTCTTAATAACTTATCCAGCGTTACTTTTTTAACAACATCAGGAGCATAGAGAATCAGAATCGCTGTCAACGTTTCCTTTAAAGTTAACAATTTATTACCGCTAAAAAACGAAAAACGTTTTCTGTATTCCTGTCTGATAAAAGATGAGTAAGTCTGTTGCTGATTAAATCTGGCCAGCCGAATATAAGTATCTATTACACATTTTTTGATATATAGGTACTGATAAACATCATTAAATATCCTGGTATTACTCTCCGGGATATAACGCTTTACAATATCCATACCGGTAAAGAGATCAAATATCTTCGGATTGAGCTCAGCCTGCTTAGTAATCGACCCCTCTCGCTGACGATAATGTATCAAGGCAGCATCAAGCAGCGAGACACGTTTGGCTGAAAAAATCAGCGGCAGGGTGGTGGGAGTATCTTCAAACCAAAGACCTTCAGGATAGCAAATACCATTACGGGTGAATAATTCTCGCTTGTAGACTTTGTCCCAGGCGCCGACTTTTATATGACGGTACAGCGGATATGACGCTTGTGGCGACTGGCTCTCCAGGCGTGGCGGGATCACCGCACGCTGAGTCTGCGGGTATTCCAGATAAAAACCGCAAGAGACAATATCATCATCCTTTGCGATAGCATGATTCACCATGGTTTCATAGGCAGATAACTCCACCCAGTCATCTGAATCGAGAAAAGCGACATACTTTCCTGAAGCAACTCTCAGGCCATAGTTCCGCGCGGCGCTCAGGCCAGCATTCGCTTGCTGAAGCGCGATTACCCGGGCATCATTTTTACTGAAAATATCAATAATCGTTTGACTGTTATCCGTGGAACCATCATTTACAATAATAATTTCCATATCATTTAATGATTGATTCACAACCGAAGTCAGACACTCCTCAAGATAGTCTGCTACGTTATAAACCGGAATTATTACTGACAGCAGAGGGGGCATGTTTAACCTTAAATACAAGTTGAATAATCAGGATAACAAAAATTGTTCTGACATAAATTGGCGCCAGGCTTAGTGTCGCTTCAGTAAAGACCGAAAGAAAGACCGAAGGGATACTGATGTAGTACAGCACTGATAACAGTATATTCCTGAACCGGTACTTATACAGGAATGACATCATTGCGCCGAATGCAATAAAGTAGCATGCTGAACCGAAAGTGCCGAAGTACTTATACAAAACGCCAAAAATCGTGTAGGTATTCGTCTTTATCTCGGGCGTAAGGAAGATGCTATCAGCGACAATATTGAATGCCCCATCCGATGCCATCCCTAACATCTGTTCAATATAGACAAAAGTTTTCGGCAGATAAATAAAATCAGGGTTATTATAGAACACACTAAATGCCGGTAACCCGCCAAAGATATACATTAAAAAGTACTGAAAGGAAAAGCCTGATTCGCTTCTTATCATCCCCGCCAGCATAAAGAAAACAATAAACAGAAATCCGTATTTGAATATAAATTTAAATGAATCTTTGCTGCGGTCGATAAAAATAAATGACAAACTAAGGATATCGACAACCCCCTGCCAGCGACTCCCCATCAGAGTGGCGAAAATCAGCCTGACTAGCAGATTTGAAGCGATCATTTTCTTTTTATCGGACAACAGCGCGAATGTCACCAGCAAGATATAATTAAACAAATAATTATTCTTGATTACTCGCATAATGATAAAGTTTGATAACAACCCCGGATAACTATTATCATCCGGATACATCTGCACAGCGCGTAAGTTAGCGATAAACTCGACCAGCGATTTTCCTGAGGCCAGGTACTCTCTTAGCATTATCAAAACAGCTAATGTCTGGATAACAAAAGTGATAATAAATAATGCTTTAACAATTCGATATGATATCGGTCGATACTTAACTTTTATCCTGATGTTTTTGGTCATCACCGATGCAGCTAAAAACAGCAGAATCATGCTGAGAACAAAACACATCGCACTGTCGCTGGTTTGAATATAGCCCGCTAAGGTGACGTTAAAAAACATCACTGCCAGCCAGACAAAGCTAAACAACACTGCCGGATGAGTGATATCCGCATAATAACGGTACACTGCAAATGAAATTATCAGCATGATCAGCAGGGAGCATATGGCAATCAACTTTTGTATTCCTCATGATGAGAGAAATCTTCTTTATAGCCATGCCGGGAAGCGATATGGAATAATTTAAGCCCGGCAAAATCGAATTTTGTCAGGAATAAAAAATAATACTTCACATACCATTTCAATAATGCATTCCGACTATAATACTTCTTCAGAATATAGGTATAGTTTCTGAAGTAGCAATATCTGCGTAACTTGCCATCGGGCAGGTTAACCTTAAAACGTCCCAATACCAGCACAAAAGGAACTCTGTTTTTGGGATGATAATGTCTGGCACAAATAACTGTACAGATTCTGGCCTTATGCAGTCTGGCGCGCGATTGAAATTCATTTTCATCGCCCCAGATAAACATATCTTTTTTAGGTTTGCCAATCTGCGCTATCAGTGAGTGGGTAAATAAAACGCCATTAAATGGGTTTGCCACATTTTCCACCACATCATCCTGCTGATAGCTCTGCAGCAATTGCGCAACAGTGAAATACTTTCCGATGCCAAAACTTAGCTGGTCATGATTCTGCTCATCAATAACCAGTGGGCTAATAAAATCATATTCTTCACTTCTGGCTACCAGTCCAGCGAGGCATTCAACATCCGGATATCCGTCATCATCCATCGTCCAGATTAAATCAAAGCCTTCATTAAATGCTTCATTAATACCGAAGTTAAATCCACCTGCCCCACCGGTGTTTGTCTCCAGGTAAATATGCTCAACTTCGATACCGGTAGCAGCATGGTTATCGGGAGTATTTAACGTTCTGTTTGCTACGGTGGCGCTGTCATTTAGCAGTCCGTTTTCGATCAGAAATGCTTTCGTGCCGTCGGTGGAGTTATTATCAATAATTTTAATTTTTGCAACGGCATAGCTCTGCTGCAGAAGATTTTGCAGACAGCGAGTTAACAACTCTTTCCGATTAAATGTAACCAGGACAACACATACTGATTTAAGCTTTGACATAGTCAGGTATCACTCAATGTTATTTTTATAATCTTGTATCATTGTCCGAAGATCTTTCAGCATATCACTGGAACGAAACCCGTCAATTTTTTCGGCTGCCAATGCAATATCTGTTTCCGGGAAATACTCATTAAAGCCATCACAATCGTGCCAGACCAGATCGCAACCGGTCTCAGTGACCAGTACCTCACCGATTTGCTCAGCGGTGATATTATAACCTGCGGCAACATTAATTATCTGCCCATGCCACTGCTGATGACTGGCGGAAATTGAGCAACAAACCTCAGCAACACAGTCGACGGACACATAGTCCTTGGCATAGTGCTTAGGAACATACATATCTACTTTTTTATTATTAATGGCATTACGGATAATTGATGGCAGGAAAAGCGGACTGTTCAGCGCCAGGCCATAGACATTGCCTGGCCGCACAATGGTAATGTTTTTTCCACTGCGCAGCAGCAGTTCTTCAGCAACCAGTTTGGTCAGATTGAAAAGACGTCGCTTATCATCACTACAAATCGTGAGATCATCATTTTCACCTGAGTTCTCCTGATTCATATATACACGCGTCGAAGACATATAGAGCAAATGTTCGAAGCGGTTATTTTCCAGAATTTTAGCCAGCAGTTCAGTATTTGCCCGGAACACATCAAAAGGCGCATTAACGCAGTTTCCGTTACCTGCGCAATAAATCACATTACCTAAGTCCTGGTTATCAGGGACGGCGTCACTGCGTCCGCGGATATCAACCTGATGTCCGCTGGCAGTTAATTTTTTATAAATTTCGCTGCCGATAAATCCGTTTCCACCAAATAGTGTATAATTTCCCATTTTAGTCTCACCTGAAATTTATCTGATCTTTTATCGCGGCAAATCCTGGCAGTTTTTTATCTTTCTCTGATAAAGTGACTGCATCATCTGGCCAGGGGATGTTTAGCTCCGCATCATTCCAGATAATACCGCCCTCATCTTCAGGATGATAAAAATCAGTGCATTTGTATTGAAACTCAGCAGTATCACTCAGTACCATAAATCCATGAGCAAATCCTGGCGGGATATAGAACTGCAGTTTATTCTCGCCGCTTAATACAACAGTTTCAAACTGTCCGAATGTCTCAGAATTTTTTCGCAGGTCAACCGCCACATCCAAAACTTCCCCGGAAGTCACCATCATCAGCTTACCTTGCGGGTAATTTTTCTGGAAATGTAATCCCCGTAACACCCCCTTCGTCGAAGATGAACGGTTATCCTGAACAAACTCCAGATCTATCCCCAGCGCGGCATATTTTTCTTTATGAAAACTTTCAAAAAAGTATCCGCGTTCATCACCGAACACTTTTGGCTTAATCAATTTCAGCCCGGAAATGCTGGTCGGTAGTAGTTCCAAGTTCAATCCTCTCCACATTGCTGTATAGAATTACCGTCGCCAAAATTTATATTCTTTTGGCCGCGGTATAACTATCTGTTAATTTTGATGAAATGTTAAATTTTCTCTGGTGGGGAAAACAGATAACACTGAGCTCTCAGCTGCTGCTAAGGTAATTATCGAGGTTAAGGTACTAAAACAAAACCACGCTACCGCCCCTGGCTCCCAGCAACCAGTTTGCTGCAGTGACGTCAGCGATGTGAAATTAGCAGCAGCATACGCGGTTTAGCCGGGCTGTAACTCAAGATTTATCCTGAAGCGTCAACCGACAGAATGCGGTCTATCGCCATCCTTGTGCTGCGGTAAACTGTAATTTTGGTACTTACCTGCGCCATAAACAAGCCCAGATTAGGGAAGTTTTGCCGCAACCCCAAGCAGAATCGCTGATTCCCGGCCTAACTGTCTATTTCACAGTCGATATCCGGCTCTTTTCCGGCAGCAGTCAGGGCATGTCGCTAGCGTTTGCTCCGCAAAAAAAGCAAAAAAAAACTCTCCTTCAACATGCAAAGGAGAGCTTTTCAAATGCAGAATTATTTATAGCCCTGCGGGTTCTTCGACTGCCAGTTCCAGGTATCGCGCATCATTGCATCAATGCCACGCGTAACACGCCAGTCCAGTTCTTTATCTGCCAGTGCGGCATCGGCCCAAAATGCGGCCAGGTCACCATCACGGCGTGGTGAAATCTGGTAGGGAACTTTACGACCAGACGCTTTCTCGAACGCTTTCACCATCTCCAGCACCGAGTAACCCTTACCGGCGCCGAGGTTATAGGCTTTGTAGCCGTTAATCGCCACCAGATGATCCAGCGCCTTCAGATGCCCTTCGGCGAGGTCGACCACATGGATATAGTCACGTACGCCGGTACCATCTTTAGTGTCATAGTCGTCACCAAAAATCCCCAGCTTCTCCAGACGGCCAATGGCGACTTGCGCAATATAAGGCAGCAGGTTGTTTGGAATGCCATTCGGGTCTTCGCCAATCTCACCGGACTCATGCGCCCCTACCGGATTAAAGTAGCGCAGCGCGATAGTCTTAAAGTTACTGTCAGCTTTGGCATAGTCTTGCAGAATCTGCTCTACCATCAGCTTGGAGGTACCGTAAGGACTGGTGGTACCACCGATTGGCGTCGTTTCGACATAAGGAACTGGCGAGTTGGCGCCGTACACTGTGGCAGACGAACTGAAGATAAACTGAAACACCCCGGCGTTACGCATCTCTTCCAGCAGCACCACGGTACCGGAGACATTATTCTCGTAATACTCCAGCGGTTTCCGCGTTGACTCCCCTACTGCCTTCAGGCCGGCGAAGTGAATGACCGCGCTAATACTGTGTTGAGAGAAAATATCGCGTAAACACGCCCGGTCAAGAATATCTCCTTCGCAGAACACGGCTTTTTTACCCGCCAGTTTTTCTACCCGGTTCAGAGATTCACTCGAAGCATTACTCAGATTATCCAGTACCACGACATCGTCGCCGCGTTGCAACAGCGCCAGTACCGTATGGGAACCGATATAGCCAGCCCCCCCAGTTACCAAAATTGCCATCTGAACTCCTTTCAGCCGCAGCCTGCTTGCAGCATGTAGTTAAATTATTTTGCCAGAAGCTTCTGAATCTGTTCGCGGAACTCACGTCCCTGGGTGTTGTTACGCAGGCCAAAAGAAACGAACGCCTGCATATAACCCAGCTTACGGCCACAGTCAAAGCTACGTCCGGTCAACAGACATGCATCAACCGGCTTTTTCTTGCTGAGATTGGCGATAGCATCGGTCAACTGAAAGCGGCCCCATGCGCCGGGCTCTAAGGTCTCCAGTTCTTTCCAGATATCACCTGACAGCACATAGCGACCAACAGCAGCCAGATGAGAATTCAACGCCTGTGGCGTTTCTGGTTTCTCAACATATTCTGTAATGGTCTCAACTTGCCCTTCGTTATCCAGTCGATGTTCGGTAACAATCACGGAGTACTCAGAAAGATCGGCATCCGGCATATGTTGTGCTAATACCTGGCTGCGCCCTGTTTCTTCGAAACGCGCAACCATTGCGGCGAGATTATAGCGCAACGGGTCAG
Source organism: Pantoea sp. B65 (assembly GCF_047308185.1). Lineage (NCBI taxonomy): Bacteria > Pseudomonadati > Pseudomonadota > Gammaproteobacteria > Enterobacterales > Erwiniaceae > Pantoea > Pantoea sp. B65. The sequence goes on along the minus strand of NZ_JAHXPU010000039.1, from coordinate 225,269 downwards.
CAGTGGAATCATCTAACACCACATCCGGGAGGACAACCACAAAAGGATTATCGCCAATCATTGGGCGGGCACACAGCACCGAGTGGCCGAGACCTAACGGCTGCGCCTGGCGGACGTTCATAATGGTCACGCCCGGCGGACAAATTGATTGTACTTCACTCAGTAACTGACGCTTAACGCGCGCTTCCAGCAGCGCTTCAAGCTCGTATGAGGTATCAAAATGGTTTTCAACCGCGTTCTTGGACGCGTGGGTGACCAACACAATTTCCTTAATACCTGCCGCAACACACTCGTCAATGATGTACTGAATCATCGGCTTATCAACGATAGGCAACATCTCTTTAGGAATGGCTTTTGTAGCAGGGAGCATATGCATACCGAGGCCCGCAACCGGGATAACTGCTTTAAGCTGGGTCATATTTTTTCCATATCTATGATGTGAAGTCAGTCACACATTATGCACCAGGTGCATGATTGTTAAGTATAATCATAATCTGAAAATTTTACATGAACATCTCATAATTCCAGGGAAAATATAACTCCAATAGTGGGTATAAAAGCGTACTAAATTCAAATCACCTCTATGCATAACCAATAAAAATTTCATTAACAATATTTATATACTAAAAATAAAATTAGCTAGCAATTAAAAGGCAATCTCACTATTAAATTTCAACCAATTTCAACTGACGAAGCACTCCGCGCAAAACACGATATGAAAAGAAATTTATGCTGGCTACTCTCATTAATGGCGTTTGATACTGCATCATTAATTTTTTATACTCATCTTCTGTGGATTGAGAAAAATTCACCTCAGAACGAATATGAATTATAATGAACATATTATTCTTGATACGTTGTAGCAAATGTCTTTTACTTTCTGCATTGTCAGTTTTTTGGTATAATTCCTGTAATGCCTTTATACTCTGTAGATAGCCAATTGCATTTCCTTCCCCCCGCCGTGTTTGCATGATAGAACCACTTCTCAAACGCCGTTCGAAGAAACTCTGCGCTGTAACTACAACTTTTTTTGCATTAAAAAAAAGTCTCGGCGTAAACTCTTCATCTTCATGAATAATAGGCTTGAAAAAAAGGTTATTATGCTTTTGCAGATCACGACGGTAAATATAGAGCCAGGCATTAGGGAAAAAAACCGCATTCTGCGACATACCACAGAATGCAGTTTCTCCATCAGTGTAGGTATGTTCCATGCCACGATTATACTCAGGCATTTGCAGCATTTTTTTCCCGGATTTCAAAACATCCTTATCATAAAAAGATTCTGCAGAAAATACGAAAATATCCAAATCTGGGTTTTTCCCCACCGCATCTTGAAAGACTTCAACAAGATTATTTTTCAGCAAATCATCAGAATCAAAATAATAGATAAAGTCACTCTTCGCCAAACGAGTGCCAACGTTACGCGCCTCACCAAGCCCAGCATTTGGAGTATGAACAATAGTGACATGTTCATATTGTGCATAAAGTTGCTCAATCAATGCCCCTGAATTATCAGTCGCTCCATCATCGACGATAATGATTTCATCAGGTGCTACCGTTTGCTCTAGCACTGAATCGACAGCAGCCTTAACGTATTTTTCAACGTTATACACTGGAATCACTACTGATAATGTTGGTTTCGACGAAATTTCACTCATAGTCTAATTAACTCGCAATTGGGAACATCTTTTGTCCATGACATGTAATAACCGGAGTTTTTCCCATAGGAATTATCAAGCAATTGTGTTTTGACACCCAATAGACAGCAAAGAATATGGCCATGCATGCGCGAGGTAATAACTGTATCGTGTGACATAAAATAGTTGTTAATGCGATCAACCAGTCGGTCTGTATACCTGCCCCAGATACTTGGTGCCGGTATAAGTTTGCTGGAAATATGTCGGTTAAAGCGTTCTGCATTCTCAATCAGATTCAGTACTGTTCTATCACGATCGGTACAAATATCTTCCCAGTCTTCAAACTTGTCGCGTGTAGGTACATTTGGAAAGCCTGTGACATTGGTTTCCTCGATATCTTTCCGCAGCATCCACAATTTTTCGCTTTTGATATCCGTTGGCTTTTGCTGAGGAAATACATTCCAAAGCGCATGAGCCATATCTGGGCAAAGCACGACGTGATCACAGAAATGCTGCAGCAATATCTCCTGGCTACGCGTATCACGACAAAAAATTGTCAAATTTTTATGCTGTTTTATAATCGCAGCAGATTTTTCAAGCTCAATTGAGCTCTTGAAATGAACGGTTTGTGGTAAAAATACCACTTTATTATCGGGGAACTTTTGTACCACAGCCTCTCGCAAGCGTTGATGGTGTCCATAAAGGTCCCCGAAGTTACCTCCACCATGCATCATAATTACGACATCTGACGGCAACTTACTAGTTTCATCAACATATTTTAGACTACACTTATCAGTTCTGCGCGCTAACACTTGGTATTTCTGCTCAATAAAGAACTGTTCTGTACCTTTATAAATTAACAAATCGCCTACATTCAGATGTAACGGAATATCCAGATAAACAACTTTACTGTTTTGCGGAACCTCATCAACAATTACTGAAAGCATTTGTTTTAATTTTGCCATATGGTGCATATCAATTTCCCACTCTTAAAATACGACGAAGCTTTGGACTTTTCACAAACTGTACTTTCAGTTCACTGACAAATGAATTTTTACTGAGCCAGAGGGTGGTCACAAAGACGAATATTCCCAAAAAAACTTCAATAGACAAACTTAGTGCTACAGGCAGCTCTCCCCTGATGAACCATCCAACTACTCCAGTAATCAATAACATTGGAAGAGTTAGTTTAAATGGCAGCCAGATGCTATTAATGTAGGCACCATAACTATTCCCCAAGACGGGTTTGATCAAGATAAAGTAGCTAAGATAAGTATTAACTATTTGAACTACCAGAAAACCGACTGAAGCTCCTATACCACCAAAATAGTATGCCCCCATCCAGATAGCTGGAACGAACAAAAAAAGTTTGAAAATATTAAATTTAAAACTGATATCAACACGAGCCTTTGCCATCAATAAAGATCCAATCGGATTGCCAATAGAACGCAACAAGCCTACCAGGCATAAAACCTGCAAAATTGGAGTCACAAATGCCCATTTTTGACCAAACATGAACAACACAAAATTATCGGCAACTACTAATAATCCTAACAGCACCGGGAAATTTATCAACCCGACCAGTGACAATAGCTTATAGAAGTTAATTCTTAACTTTTCACGGTCATCTTGGATCTTGGAAAATGCGGGGAAAAGCACTCGGGTAATAATAGGGTTAAGTTTAGTGGGTGGCATAACTGCAACATTAAACGCAAGATTATAACCACCTGCAATAACTGCACCCAATGTCCGTGATAGTATTACAGTGGCAATATTACCGTTCAATTGGTTGATCAGGTTATCTGCGGTAAGCCAGGCACCAAATCGAAGATTGGACTTAATAGACCCCAACTGAAATATAAAAACAGGTTTATATTCTTTACGTCCGACCCACGCCAACATGAGCGTTCTTGCAACTGACATTGCGAGATACCCCCACATCGCGACTATAGCCAATGGATGAAAATAAGCCGAGATTATGGTTACAGCAAATCCGAGTAACAGAGCCGTAGTTTCGATAATCCCTATTCTTGAGAAATCGAGCTCTTTTTGTAACAAAGCCCGATACTGCTGACCATGAGGTATGACAAGGAAAGCAAAAGATAATGTCTTGATCAGGATAGCTAAATCAGCTTGCTTAAGGAATGCGGCAATCGCGTCACTGCAGCTAAATGTCAGCACAAAAACAGTGAAACCAATCAGTGTGTTAACCCAGTATAGCGATGACAGCTCCACAACAGTCAAGTTTTTACGCTGTATAATAGAGTTTGAAATACCAAAATCTGAAAGTGTATCGGCGATCAAGATGATCACCATTGCAATGGTCAGCAGACCAAACTCATGTGGCTCGAGGATACGAGCCAGCAACGTTATTTGTAGAAAGCCTATAGCAATAGTAGCAACTGTGGATATTGCTGACCACTTAGCTCCCTTGATGGTTTTATCTCTCAAGCTCATAGCAATATTTTATGTTTATTTAAATGATGGAGGATAATCCGCAGACGAAGGCGAGCGGTGTGCTTTTTGTAGCCTTATTAGTAGGCTGTTTTGCTGATGAAACCTTTAAATATAGTCAAAAAGATTATATGCAAATCGAAATAGATACTCCACTGGCGGATGTATTCAAGATCAAACTCTATACGCTTTTCCATCTTTTCCAGTGTATCAGTTTCACCTCGCCAACCATTAATCTGAGCCCAACCGGTAATACCTGGTTTAACTTTATGACGTAACATATATCCTTTGATCATACTACGATATTGCTCATTATGAGCTACAGCGTGAGGTCTCGGTCCGACAATTGACATATCACCAAACAGTACATTAAAGAATTGTGGTAATTCATCAAGGGATGTTTTTCGTAAGAATCCTCCGATAGGAGTCAAACGCTTGTCCCCCTTACTGGCTTGTACAACTTTATCACCGTTTTCCATAACATTCATTGAACGGAACTTCCAGACCATAATTGGTTTGCCATCAATCCCATAACGGGTTTGTCGGAAAATTACCGGTCCTCGAGAGGTGATTTTAACTGCAAGAGCAATAGAAAAAAGAGCTGGGGAAATTAGCAGCAAAATCAGGCTTGAGACAATGATATCTTCGATGCGTTTTAGAATCATATTTACACCGTAAAATGGTGTATCTGTAATTGAAAGAACCGGCAAACCATTAATATCTTCAGAACGTGACTGCAAGATGCTAAAGGTGAAAATATCAGGAATTAACATAACTGAGCATGTTGTATCGCAGAGCTCATCAATGAGTTCTTTAATTTTTGCTTCTGACGTCATCGGTAAAGCAATATAAATACGATCAATTAGTCCAGATTTAGCATCATTGACTACTTGCCAAATATCGTCGATGTAATTGACGTTATCAAGCCGATCGTTTTCACTACCTCCATATATTGCCGTCAGACGCATTCCCAGCCAAGGTGCATTGGTTAAATTAACCGCCAACTCATGGCCAGCAGTAAGGCTACCAACGATCGCCACACTACGGGTATTATAACCACGATATCTTAAGGCTCCAATAAGTTTACGTAATATAGCTCTCGCAACAACGAGCCCCACGGAAACCAGCAAGAACCAATAGCCATAAACACGAAAATTAACATCAAAAACATTAAAGAATGAAACAATGCCAGCGGTAACAATAACTGCAAGCGTCCAGTTTTGCAGGACCAACTGGAGCTCTGTCAGAAGACTTACCCCACGCCATGAACGATAAAAATCGGTCATTCCACCAACCATCTGAAAACAGACTAAGGCAGTCATCGCCATAAACAAATGCTTGGAAGAAAAATGCTCTCCCACCACTAAGCAGACGATATATAATCCGAAGAAGATCGTTGAAATATCGGTAAACCTTTGCAACATTGAAATAATTGATGCGTTCGCAAGTGTGCGACGTCTTGCCTTGAAGTTCATAACATTTCACCAGGTTATAAGCTTTGAAATAATATAAGAGGTAATAATTGGCACTCTTTGATATTAGGAAAGTACTATCTGATAAAGTGAAAATGTTTTATCAATCATGGCCTGAGAAGAGAAGTGTTCGCGAAATACCTTATTGCCTTCACTTCCTAATTTATTAAGGTCACTTTCCTTTAGTGCCAATATTTTTTCTTTTAATTCTTCGGCATCTCCATTTTTAAACAAATATCCTGTAACCTGATCCTTAACAACTTCAGGAAATGAAGTCGAATCGCTTGAGATAACCGGCAGCCCATAGCTCATGGCCTCTAATGGTACCATCGCAAAACCCTCCCAACGGCTGGGAATGACTAAAGCATCAGCATTCACAAAATAACGCTCAATTTCAGTAGATTTAACCCAGCCTGTATACGTTATGTTTTTTAAAGGGACCTTTTCAGTTTCACCATTTACACTATCACCAACAATAGTTAAATGAATCGATTCATCTGATATTTCACGCATAGCAGTCACTAATAGATCATATCCTTTCTGGAAATCCAGTCTGCCAACGAATAGCAAATTAAGCGTATCATGAGAATAGTGTTTATCTATACCTTCACGCACAGGTACGCCATTATGCACCACTGCCATCTTACTCGGGCTGATACCTAATTTTTTAGCAGCCTCATACTCAAATTGACTAACGCAGATGATCTTATCGGTTATCAATGATAAAAATTTCTCAATATATACATATAAATTTTTCTTGATCCCACTCCCCTCCATGAGGAAGGCGAATGCATGAGGACAATAAATTACTGCAGGTTGTCGGATGGGGTAAAAAACCATCAAAATTAATCTAGCCATAAACCCGGCAAAAGTACTATGTATATGCACAACATCAGGTTTTTCTTTAAGCAGGATAGAAATGAAACGCTTAGCAAATTGCCAAAAAGAACTAATATTTCGACCACTACGTCTATATAAACAAAGATTAGTGGCAGGAACCTCATTTAGCTCACTACTTTGAGTATCTGGTATCATACAGATAACGTGAGAAAAATCAGATGAAGAAATTTGTGCCAGAGCAATTTGCTTCAAAACAGTAGCAACACCACCCTTAATAGTTTCAGCACAATGCAATACTTTCATTATTATTTCCCTGCAGTTACAGTTAAATCAACCATGGCCCAGAGGTTAACTATTCAATACTAACTCAAATAAGTTTAAGTAGTTATCTGACGTCAACACTATAATTTCAAGCTGCCAATCGATTACCTTTAAATTTTTGAGAACCCCACTCCAGCGATTTTAACATCTCCAGATGCACCTGTTATCGAAACATCAAAACTAACATAGTAGGTATTATTATCCAGCTTAAAACTACTTAGTTTTGTTGGTAACACGGCTTTACTGTTTTTGAAACTATTCTCTTCAAGCTTTCTATTTTTATAGATAGCATAATCAAATACGCTACTTTCTTGCGTTCCAATAATGTTCTTGTCACTATCATATTTAGTTAATTTGATAATAACCTTTGGGAAATTATTATTAGAACGTTCTAACAATAAACTGCACCATACAGCAAGATTACTTCCAGGCTCAACTTTAAACTGCTTGCGTCTTAATGTTAAAGGTGCACCAGTAGATATTGCTAAACTCATAACTTCCTGTTTTGTACCACCCACATTTTCACTATTGAAATTCCGCTCTGCTTTGCCATGCCCATTTATTATATCAAAGTGCGCATCAATATCTTTATTATCTGATAAATCATGATAAGAGACATTGCTATCTTTTCGAGGTAACTGCGGGAATGGGTCTTTTACATAACCAATGCTATCGAATGCGCCTTTATCATCAGCACACATATAAATATTATTATCAACGGCAGGAAATTCATGACGAATTTCAAATCCTGATAAATGCATACTCACACCAGAATTCAATTTAAATAGCGAACGGGATGGACTATTGATAATATCTTTTATATTCGAACGTGGTAAAAAAATAACATTTGACATTATAACACTAATATTATTTAGCGCATTCTTGCAGTTAACAACATATCCATCCCATTGCTCAAAGTGACAACCAATGAAACGAACGCATTGATAACCTGAATTTTTATCAAAAGTAAGTATATCATGCCGGGAAAAATCAAAACTACAATTTATAAAGTTGAAGTCAAAAGCATCCGCGTCGATATATATATTTTCGTTGCCTGAACCACCTAATACGCAGTTCTCGTATGACATTTTTTCGCCACTGTTATCTGTTTTACCCGAAACATATAAGTTATATGCGTTATTCTCCAGGCGGCAATCTCGAAAATTTGTCAGATAAACATCAATTGTTCTATATTCGTTAGCTTTATTCCAGCCGGTGACAACTAAGTTGGAAAATTTAACTTCCCGGCATGGTGTATCAGAACGTTTATTATTCCCAATAATAAGAGCAGAAGCCTGCGAATTTTTCCGCCCTACCCCCAGAATCGAAATTGCGCCATTGACACCATTGAGGCAAGGGGCATTATTACCCGGCATTTTTAAGGCATCGATCTTGAGTGAACTTTCACTGTTAATAATAAAACCATCTACGTTTTCATGGGCGTTCGAAAAATCGAAAGTGACACTTCCTTGTGACTGGATCTGGATATAAGGCGGCAAATGCACACTATTCATCATTAAATAGCGCCCGGCGCGCACTCTGATAATGGGTAATTCATAGGTTTTGCCACTCGCCAGGGCCTTCTTAGACACCAAATCGATTGCCCTTTGTAGTACAATCGACTTGTCTTCTTCCCCCCGATCACACCACTCCAGTTTAATCATCCCTTCATCTATGCGTTTCCACCGCTTGCCTGTTGCTGTAACAAAGCACAACACGCCATCATCCGGTGTTTCAGTGTCCTTAGCGTCATAATAAAGAACACCATCGTGAGCAAGTTCAAGATGCCCGGCCAAAGCTTCATTGGCCAAATCCGAAAAAAACACACGTTGACCATGATGTTCAGGCTCAATTTTACCCAGCGAGTCGAGCTGATTACATGAGCCGATATACTTCAAACCATCAGGTTGTTTTAAATCGGAAAGTCCCCGATCTTCTATTCTATCATTACCAACTATTCGTGCATTATTCTCTGTTGTTTTATTACTAATACTCGTTTTATCTTCAGCAGCAAGCACCCGACCAGTGCCTAATACCAGTGAACCGACAGAGAGTGCCGCAAATGATTTTACAAATCGATTAAAGAAAATTCTTCTTGGAGTGTCACTATTTTTCATCTTTGCATCCTACTCAGTCTTGGGGAAATTTTGAAAAGATGTATTCAAAATAATTATTTCGTCACTAAAAAACGAAAACATTCACCCCAGAGTATATCGTTTCAATTTATTATATGCAGAGATTGAGAATCTAAAACTGACTAAGGATTTATCTATCGCCCCAATAACTTCCTTACAAAAGTTGTTGTCTTCCGTCCGATAAATAAGAAAACCACACCTCTAATTAACCCATAGTAAGGGTATAAACCATATTGAAAGAAAGAAAAGTTTTGTTTTATTATTTTAATTCTATTCTTTATTTGCTTATTTCTTTTAGCAGAAGAAATACTATTATCATTTACTTCGTAGTTTAACCATGCATACGGCATATTGTGGCCTTTGCCATTTGACATAAGTCGAAAAAACAAATCATAGTCTTCACATGCTTCGTAGTAAGTACTATACAATCCAACTTTTTTGAGAGCAGCGCAACGCATCATCACTGATGGATGGATGAACATATTATTTATAAACATACGATTGCGAATTTCATTATCTTCAACCGGCGTTTTACTTACAAACAAACTATTACCATCCATATCGACAAAGTTTGCCCAACAGCCGACAAGGTCGTAGTCTGGATTTCGTTCCAGAAAATTTACCTGCGCGGCGAACCGTTCTGACATGCAACTATCACCAATATCCAGGCGCGCAACATAGGTATAATTATCGATGATATTTCCCAATCCCGAATTTAGTGCATTCTCGATTCCTGCATTTTTCTCAAGTTTAATTACCTGAAGATTACTGTATTGCGAAAGTTCAGTACCAATAACATTACTGAAAGGAATTTTACTGCCATCATCAACTACAAATATATGAGCATCTAGTGGCAACCCCTGAAATGTACGTAAAATAACATCCCTATTAGAATTATAAGATGGAATTAATATCGCATAAGAATTCATTTCACATTCCTTATCCATGAAGGTTGCTAAAATACCATTTAGAATTATAAACAATAAACAATAAAAAGTTACTTAGTGGTAAAAAAAGTAACAATGCGACATTATAAATGCTTCTGCTATTTGCTTTTTTCGCTAATAACACGAGAAATAGTGGAGTGATAAACCATGAATATGCAGCGAAGCGATCATAGTATGGCATAAATGAAAAAATATTCATCAAGCAATTGAGTGTAAAGTAACAGCAAAGCATCATTATAACTTCTTCATCTTCACGCACTCTTTTAGGCATTAAGCGATAAACAATATAAGGAAAGAAGGAGAAGATTACAAAATCAGGACGAAAGCCTTTTATATAATCATTTTGCTGAAAATAAAGCTGATACCGCTCATCGAGAGCACCGACATTTACTCGGCTCGATATCAACTTATCAAACACATTCGCGGCAGAAAGTATCAGTGTAAATACCCAGCCAAAGCCAATCAACTTTAACAAAGACTTAATATTCATATTAATGAAGATTGTAAAATACAACACCACTAATGCTGCTGCTGTATTATGAAACATAAAGGCAACAAACAACCATATTAAACTAGTTACCTTTTTTTTCTCAAGAAGATAACTAAAGAAGACTAACATTGTTCCTAATGCAAGACCTTGCCTAATCCCTAGCGCTGTATAAGAGGAAAAATAAGGATACATCGTATACGAAATAACTGCGATTACACCGAATGAAAAACCAAGAATGCGGATGCAACCAAATGCTACAAGCGCAAAGATCAGCGCAGCAATAACTGAAAAATAGTAATGCACATCAGGCAAACTTTGAGAAAGTATCCATGATAGCACCCGAAACCCTGGCATAAAGCCACTGGCATAAACCGTATCGTCATTCCACGCCTGTGAGAATGACCATTGCGTCAGACGCACAAAATAGGCTGCATAGTTTATTGAGTCAGAGGCAATTACTTTATTGAAAGTCAGAACTGCAGTGAAACCAAAACAATATATCAATGGAAGAATGAGGATATCATCCCGATAGTTTTCCAGATTGGATTTTTTTAGCATAATAAATACAGCAGATATTATTGTTATGCCAAAAAATATTAAATAGAATATTTTTTCCATCTCTACTTTCACTTTTTAGTGGTATAGAATTTACTTTATCGGGCGATTGCTTTTATCGCCTTATTAATTTTTTTCGAGATATTAAAAAATATTACTTCAAGGTCAGTTTTGAAGATGTTCGTTAACGACACCTTCAGAGCACCCAATTTTTTACCATCGTCTAAATACTTGTACGGCATAATAAAGGCATTAAAACATGCCCGTTCTTTTGCCGTAAGATACTGGCTCATATCATTTATCCAGTATGTTGAATACGTACGAGACTCTTTCTTTTTCCCTGGATTAACCACACGACTGACGTAGTAACGCGATAAAGTCTCAGGGATCATTACAAAGCGAAAACCTTTTACATCTGCGCGAATACAGAAGTCATAGTCCTGGTGACGCCGGTAATTCTCGTTAAACATAATTTTTTCTGCATCGACCCGCTTTAGTACAATCGTGCTTGTCTGTATCACACCTTCAAATCCAAAAATATAGCGCGCAGCGGATTCGCTCTTCTTGATTCCCCGTGCTGGAGTATCTGGCACACGCCTCACACCGTCAATAATTAGTGCAAGTCTGCTATAAAAGATTATATTTTCATCACCCTGAGTAAGAATGGCATCATAATGTACCTGAAGTTTCTGTATCTCCCACTCATCATCGGCATCAAGAAAGGCAATATATCGGCCCACTGCTTTTCTAATACCTTCGTTGCGAGCAGCTGCACCATTGCGATTCTCGGGGAAACTGATCAATGTTATCGCCATACCCTGCTGCTGAAAGCTTGCCACTTTCGCTTGCAATGCAGCAAAGTCTGCAGATGCATCATCAACAATCACAACTTCATAGTCGGTGAATGTTTGATTTTTAACTGATAGTAGCGTCTTTTCAATACTTTCGGATGCGTTATAAGCAGGCACAACAACCGAGAAAAATGGCGTAGACATACTGTCACTCCTGTCACAACGTAGTCTCAAATTAAAGCAATACAGTTTATATATTTTTTGTACTGCATTTTGATATTTCACCAAGTCACTGCAAAACATCGTGTTAAAGCAGAAACAGAGTGGAATAGTCCACTCTGTTCTGAGTTATCGACTATTTAGAAGAGGACTCATAGTTATAACTGTAATAGCCATATTCGCCATAATATCCACTCGCTTTTTTCTCTACGGCATTGAGAATCACACCTTTAATTTCTGTGCCATTATGTTCAAACCGTTTGACACAAAGCTCCATCTCTTTGGCAGTGTTAACACCAAAACGGGCCACCAACAAAGCTGTTGAAGCAATTTTACTAATAATTGCCGCATCGGTTACCGCAAGGATAGGCGGAGTATCAATAATAATCAGGTCATAATTTTTCTGCGCCCACTCAAGAAGTTCTTTCAATGCAGGCCGCATTAATAATTCTGACGGGTTAGGTGGGACTTTGCCACGTGGAATAAGGTCGAGATTCGGCACTTCAGTAGTCTTAATAGCTTTAGCATAATCAGTCTGATTAGACAGCAATTCCGACAACCCATTTTCATTTTTCACATTCATAATTTCATGTGAATATCCTTTACGCATATCCGCATCGATAAACAGGATTTTCTTATCACTTTGCGCCATCGCTGCAGCCAGATTACTGGAAACAAAAGTCTTACCGCTCGATGGACTTGCGCCAGAAATCATGACGATATTGTTTTCTGCTTCTACCAATGCAAAGTGGATGCTGGTACGTAAGCTACGGATAGCTTCCATTGCCAAATCACTTGGATTACCAATAGCCAACATCTTTGCGGAACGATTTGCTACACGCTTAAGACGAAGCGTATTGATCAACTCACGATCTTGCGTTTTTTGCCACTCTGAGACTGGAATATTGGCATAAACACTCATGCCACGCTCTTCAAGTAGATCTGGGTTTTCAATACCGCGATGTAGAATGGATTTGATGATCACCACTGTCATTGCGAGCATCGCACCAACCACCGTCATTAAAACAACGATCATAGCTTTTCTTGGGCTAACGGCTGTTGGGTCTATCTGTGCAGGATCGATGATCCTAACATTGCCGACAGTACTTGCTTTGTTTATATTGAGCTCTTGCTGTTTATTCAGCAACTGCATATAGATTGCCTGCCCAGAATCAACATCACGAGTCAACTTAATGATCTCTTGCTGTGTACCCGGCATTTCACTTACACGTTGATTGTACTTACGCTTTTCTTCCTCAAGCGTTGCACGTTTCTCTAATAGAGCACGATACGTAGGGTGCTCTTTGGTATAAAGCTTAGATACATCGGCCTCTTTAAATGTCAGCTCATTAAGCTGAGTATCGACAGCGACGATACTATCCAACACCGATCTCGCCTCAAGCGGCAAATCAACAGTGTCATGCTGACGACGATAGAGATTCAAATTGTTTTCAGCAGTGTCCAGACTATTCCTAACAAGCGGCAGCTGTTCTTTAAGAAATGCCAGACTTTTAGCTGCTTCTTCTGACTTACGTTCTATATTTTGTTCTAAGTAGTTACGCGTAATTCTATCAAGGATTTGCTCCGTCAATACCGGATCACTTCCTACCAGCGAAAGATGTAATACACCAGAGTCTTTGCTATTATCTAATACAGTTAACGCAGGGAAAATACTCTTATAGATGTTTAATACAGTATTTTTATTAATATCAAAACTAGTTCCCGACTCAGCATCAATTTTGCTAACGTTAATCTTAACACCATTTCCGCTTATTGGCTGGCCTACTTTTCCCTTTAATTCGTCCCCTGCTGGGGTTGTGAGGGTATAAGTACCATTTTCGCCTACCTGGAATGTGAATGGTTGCCCCATGTACATACTATCAATATCAAACTGACTCAGTTTAAGAGATGAAGGTTTTTGTTTCGTTAATCTGGCCCATCCATCACCAATCAGAGGAAAATGTTTTTCTGTGATACTGGTTTCAAGACCAAGATCACGAGTTACTTTATCAATTACCATACGTGAAGTAATTAATTCGATTTCGGTATTTGAGGCTGGCTGCGCGTTAGGCAACATTTCCGAAATATCATTCAGTAACGAACTGCTGGCATTTTTTTCGACCTGAACTACTGCGTTAGCCTGATACTGGGGTTGAGCAAAAATCACATAGACGATTGAAATCAATGAAAAAAACGCAGTAACACCAATAATCAGCCAACGATAGTCAATTATGGTGCCTATGAGTTTAGCAATATCGATGACATCTTTGCTTTCAGTATCCGGCGCAGAAGTATTATGTTTATTGACCATTAGGTTTTCCAACTATTAGCTCAGAACTTTAGCCCATTTTTTTGCTGAATTGTTCAGCATCCCAAATACGCCATCAAAAAATTCATCATTTTTCCTGTAAGGATCATAAATTTCTACATCTTTGTCCCAATGGCCAAAAAGCATAATTTTTCCTTTTGATTCCGGTGAAATTTTTTCCACTGATTTAATATGCTTTTTCTCCATCACTAAAATCAGGTCATGTTCGTAGCACATCCGGCTGGTAATCTGACGTGCCATATGTCCGACGAGAGAAACACCATTTTTTTCTGCAACTCTCATCGCCGTCTCATCAGCATGGTGATCAACGAGTGCATTGATACCAGCAGAGCTAATATTTTTATCCGGTAAATACTGTTTCAACAAACGCTCCCCAGTAGGGGAACGACAGATATTCCCTACGCAGACAACTAAAATTGAATTAAACATATGCGTTACCAGTTTTTGATATTCTGGGTCGTTTCGACACCATAACGTACACTGTTGATTGTTGGCAGGAGCTGGTTAATTACGCGGTTCCAGCGGGAAAGCGGTGTAGCCGTAACATACACAATGTCATATGGCTCCAGTTGGAAATCAGTGCCTAATACCATAGCTGTCGCATCAGAAGTATTCAGCTGATAAATATTAGCGATTTTTCCACCTTGCTGGCGATTTGGTCGGATAACAAAAACACCTGTCGCATTCGCTACCGATTGATCCAGACCTTCTGCATTCCCCAAAGCCTCGGTCAGTGTCATACCACTGCGATCCATTTTCAGTGTCTGTTGCTTGCCGACTTCACCCATAACAAAAACCTTCAGGTCGTCATTACGCGGTATATAGAGAATATCGCCAGGATAAAGCAGATGGTTCTGGGTCAGGTCACCATTCTGCATCAATGCCTGCAATGATATTCTCTGCTCACTGCCATTATGGGTCAGAACGACATTACGCCAATCTGCGGTTGCGGTTAATCCACCAGCACTGTTGATTGCATCCAGTACCGTTAGTGGGATATTGGTAATAGCTTGTTTCCCAGAAGTTGTGACTTCACCTGTTACATATACTTTCTGCGAACGGAATCCGGCAACATTGACATCAACCTGTGGACTCTCAATATAGGTAGCTAAACGATTTTGAATATCGTCACGCACTTGTTGAATCGTTTTGCCGACTACGGTGATTTTGCCAATATAAGGATAGAAAATTGTGCCGTCGGAATGTACCCAGTTGCCGGTATCACTAGCGCTGCGATATTGACCGGCAGGTGTGGTTAATTCCGGGTGATCCCAGACGGTGACGTTGAGAACATCACCTACACCAATACGATATTCATAACTCGCCAGTTCTTGATCGAGCTGAAGATTTGGCCGCGCGACTACTGGAGACTTGCGCATCTGCGCAATCAGCATCGGCGTCATAGGAAAGACATTGACCATTTTATCAAGATCGTAATCAGCGTCTTGCTGCTTAATAACATCCTTACCGCTGGTTGAAACGTTTTGGCCTGGAATTATAGTACAGCCACTGATAAGTGTTATCGACACCAGCAAGGGTGCCAATTTGAGTTTTGATTTCATCATTAAATTATCATCACTATTGCTGATTTATTGTCTAAAGCGGTTACGCCGCAAAGTGTTCGTGAATCATCTCTCACCCACGTCCAGCTTTATCCCCAACTATTTCGATCCGTCATCCGATATTTACCCTGGAAATTGCGCGCACTGAAGCGCTGACTTAATGCAGCATTTTAAGGATTTCGACAAGATTCGCACCACCAGACAGAATACAGAGGGCAGTGTAGCAACATGTGACAAGCCAACAAAGGCTAACAGTCCGAAATCTCTGATTTTTCCAACACGCAGCCAGATTTTTATGGCCGGAGGTCAGTAAGCATGGTAAGTCCGCAAATCAATCTGGCTTTAATCTTAAAATGACGCAATTAACGATATTTTTGTTGACGAGTATTGTTTATTGCGATTAATCGATTTTAAGCACGCTACCGCCCCTGGCTCTCAGCTACCAATGCTGTTTGCAAACCGGACAGTGCTATTTGTGAGTGAAGAATAAGTGAGCTTGTAATACCTGAGCTAAAAAATCACCAATTAATCGTCAATCTGGCAACCTGTAATCAGGCAGTGGCTACAAATGTTATGACTAGATTTTTATACTATTGATCGTTCGTTACAAGCATGAGTACGCAAAACCAGTACACTTTCAGAATAAGACTAACAAAAGTAAAAAATTAATGTTAAATTTCATAATGTTACTCAAATATGCAAACTCCGCATTTTCCAGAACAATCCATGTTGATAATACTATTTTTGCGATTTCAATCTTTATTTGCTGTAATTTCCACCTGTTCTAATCGCATCGTGCATATAAACGCGTAGAATAGCTATACAATTTCCATGCCTCTTTATCACACACACATCTTAGGGCCAATGCAATTGATTTTATTTTAAGAATTTTCTTATACTGCATTGCATTTTTGTTATTCCACCGTCACTATCAACATTAATCTGACTAATGTTCTGCAATAAGGAAAATTACGTCGTATGGAATGGATCGCTGATCCTTCGATTTGGGCAGGTCTGGTCACGCTTATCGTGCTGGAGCTGGTTTTAGGTATTGATAACCTCGTTTTTATCGCCATTCTCGCCGAGAAATTGCCAGCGGCTCAGCGCGATCGCGCACGGGTTACCGGCCTGTTACTGGCGCTGGTCATGCGCTTGTTACTGCTGGCCTCAATTTCCTGGCTCGCTACGCTCACCACCCCTATTTTCACCATTTTGGCGCACCCTTTTAGTGCACGCGATCTGATTATGCTGGTCGGCGGGGTCTTTCTGTTATTTAAAGCCACCATGGAGCTTAACGAGCGGCTCGAGGGTAAAGATGAAGAGCAAAATCCACAGAAACGTGGAGCGCGCTTCTGGCCGGTGGTGGTGCAAATTGTGGTACTGGACGCGGTATTCTCACTGGACTCAGTGATTACTGCCGTCGGCATGGTTGATCACCTTGCGGTGATGATGGCGGCGGTAATAATAGCGATTTTCCTGATGCTACTGGCCAGTAAACCCCTAACCCGGTTTGTTAATAGCCATCCGACAATTGTCATTCTCTGCCTCAGTTTTCTGTTAATGATTGGCTTCAGTCTGGTGGCTGACGGTTTTGGCTATCATATTCCCAAAGGCTATCTGTATGCCGCCATCGGTTTCTCAGTGATTATCGAAGGTCTGAACCAGCTGGCGCATTTTAACCGCCGCCGTTTCCTGTCGGCAAAATTGCCACTACGCAAACGCACCGCTGAAGCGGTACTGCGTTTACTGCGTGGCCACCATGAAGAAGCCGAACTCGATGCCGAGACCTCTTCGCTGGTCGCTGACCATGATGAGAACAACGGCATTTTTAATAAGCAGGAGCGGCTGATGATCGCCCGGGTACTTGGTATGGGGCAGCGCAGCGTCAGCAGCATCATGACCTCGCGTCATGATATTGAAAATATCGACCTCAGCGATGAACCTGCAGATATTATGGCGCAGTTGGACCGTAATCAGCACACCCGTATTATCGTCACCGACAATAGCGATGAACCTCTGGGCGTGGTGCATGTGATCGATCTGCTGCATCAGTCGCTGCATCATAACTCCCTCGATCTGCGCGCGTTGATTCGCCAGCCACTGGTATTCCCTGAACAACTGACGCTATTGCAGGCGCTGGAACAGTTCCGCAGCGCCCGTACCCATTTTGCTTTTGTCGTCGATGAGTTTGGCTCAGTTGAGGGCGTGGTAACATTAAGCGACGTGATGGAGACTATCGCCGGTAACCTGCCAAACGAAAATGAGGAGCTGGATGCGCGTCATGACATTATCCAGAACCAGGACGGCAGCTGGACGGCCAATGGTTATATGCCGCTGGACGATCTGGTGATGTATCTGTCGCTACCGCTGGACGAAAAGCGCGAATTCCACACCATTGCCGGATTGTTAATGGAGCATCTGCAACGCATTCCGCAGGAAGGGGAAGAGTTACAGATTGGCGATTATCTGTTCCGCACCCTGCAGGTTGAAAGCCACCGCGTACAGAAGGTGCAGATTATACCGTTAAATATGCCGGAACCGGATTACGAGGTGTAAACCTGCCCGCGGAAAGCACCTCGGTGGCGGGAGCCATAACTGGCTCCCCTGCCCTATTGCATTAACTTTTTCACATCATTGGTATTCTTGTTGTCCGGATTACGCTGGATCCAGTCATTGATACGTGATTTTGCTTCGTCCTGAATACGCTTACGCAATAACTGATCGACTGGCAATGAATACTGTAATCCATCCCACGAGCCATAGAGACGCAGCGGCACTGCCGTGTTGGTCAGGGTTTGCACCAGCGCGTTATCTCCCTGCCAGCCGCTAATCACTTTAATATCAAAAGTGATATCACACTGTTTATTGTCAAGGTCAATGACCCCTTTACCGGCCAGATCAAGCAGTGCGGAGCGACCCTGCAGATTTACCAACGCCATGGATCCATTATCGAGCTGGACCGAACCTTTCAATTGCTGAACTTCAGTGTAATTGGCATCACTTTCACTGCCTCGTACCTGATCGCTGCTGCGCTCAACCGCCCGCTGTACCATCTGCTGGAAATTCAGTCCGGCCAGACGTGCATTTTCCATGCTCAGCTCGGCACTGCCACGCCAGTTATGCTTAAAATCTTCCACACTTAAACCGCTACCCCGCAGGCTACCGTCCAGCGACAGTTTGCCGCTGACGGTTTCTGGCAGTTCAAAGGCGGTTAACAACGGAGCAAGTTCGATGTTATGGATCACCGGCTGAAAAGCGACTTTGGTCTGCACGCTACGCAGGTTGATGGTTCCAGGCAGCGAAAAATCCCCGCTCGCGGACTTGCCGCTCAGGTCGGCGATATTAATCAGCCCGCGATCGTTACTGCCATTCAGCGTCACCTGATTAAAATCCATGCCTCGCCAGCGTAGCGCATCCACCTGCAGCTTCAGCTGAGCCGTGCTGGTATTCAGCGGCGAGTTGGCGCTGTTGCGATCGGCAGGTTCGGCGATCACCGGCGCGCGTCCGGAAAGCTGGGCCTGCGAAGCGGCGCTCTTATTGCCCTGTTCCGCTGAATCATTACCGGTCAGCGCATCAACATCTATTTTTGCTGAATGCAGATCGATATTAATGGCAGGAATATCGCTCAGCTTGCCGCTAATCGTTCCCTGTAGCTGGCTGTCGTTAACGGTGAGCGCCAGATTTTTCAGCGCGAACTGCTGGCTTTCATTCAACCATTCAGCCAGCAATGTGCCTTCACCCTGCAAGCCCTGCGGCGGCAGATCGGCGCCTTTCAGCTGCCAGCTCATCCTGGTGATATTGCCCGATAGCTGCTGCGGATACTGTGCGACATTCATGTCGCCATTCAGTGCCAGTTGCAGTTCACGCTGATCGCGACTGACACGGGTGGTTAAATCCACGTGCGCCAGCTTACGATCGCTTTGCGACAGTTCAAGATTGATGTCGCGAAAGTTAATCTGCTCACCGCCGGCCTGCTGCCAAATCAACAAACTGTCTGCGACCTGCAAATTGCCGATATCAAACTTCCAGCCGCTTACCGGTTCAGGCGGAGAGGAGTCTGACGGTCCAACCGGCGCATCCAGCGGACGTTGTGCTTCACTTTCCGGCGTCATGCGGATGACTGCGTTTTTCAGCATCACCTGCCTGACGCTGAGCTGATGCGACAGTAATGGCAGAAGATCGACATCGAGGCGCATATTTTCCGCATTAATCAGCGGCTGTTGCGCACCGGGCGCGGTGAGGGACATCCGCCCCGCAAGAATGCTCAGCTGTGGCCAGACGTGCCAGCGCAGATTGCCATCCAGCGCCAGATGGTAGCCACTACGCTGTTCAACCTGCTGGACCATATAGGCACGAAAATCGTTTGGATTCACCAGCAGTACCAGCGCGGACATTCCTGCCACAATCACTACCAGCAAAATGGCCAGCGCGGTAATCAATCTTCTCATCCGATCCTCTTATCCGCCCGAAGATTCAGGCTATTAGTCTTTATCAATACGACTGGCATCTGCGCCCTGCTGATCCTTATATTTTGCATCCTGGCGACGGTTATAAGGACGTGCCGCTGGACCGGAAAGCGGTTCAAAACTCAGGGCGCCAATCAGCATGCCTGGACGCAATGCCAGCGGCAGCTTACCTGAATTATAGAACTCCAGCACAATCCGTCCCTGCCAGCCGGGATCAATGCGGTGAGCGGTAACATGCACCATTAGTCCCAGTCGTGCCAGAGAAGAGCGGCCATCCAGCCAGCCTACCAGATCATCAGGCAGCGTGACGGATTCAAACGTTACCGCCAGCGCCAGTTCACCAGGATGCAGATAAAAGGCTTCACCTTCCGGCAGCACAATCTCATCGCTCATTACGCGATCCAGTGCCGCGCTGACTTCATCTTTCGGGCCACTAAGGTCAATAAAGGCGGCGGTATGACCGCGAAAGGTACGGAATTTATTACCCAGTCGCACATCAACGGTAGCACCACTGATGCGCTCTTGCGGTGGACGTGGGGTAATGTCCAGCTTGCCGCTGTCAAGCCAGGCTTCGATATCGCGGTCGCATAGTCTCATCGCCGTCTACTCCCTTAACGTATTGAGGAGCGGCATTAATGCCGCCAGTATAGCCAGTGCAAATCATTGGTACGGGCGGCATTAATGCCGCCCCTACAGTTATTATTCGAAAAACTGATTGATCTTCGCTTTCAGAATGTCAATCGCGATGCGGTTTTTGCCGCCGCGTGGCACGATAATGTCAGCATACTGTTTTGAAGGCTCAATAAATTGCAGAAACATTGGCCGGACAGTCTTCTGATACTGCGCCATCACCGAGTCCATCGAGCGGCCGCGCTCGTTGACATCGCGCTTCATACGACGCATCAGACAGATATCTAATGGCGTATCGACGAAAATCGAGAAGTTCATCTCCTGGCGCAGACGCGCATCAGTCAGCAGCAAAATCCCTTCAAGGATAATCACTTTCTTTGGCTTCAGGTGGATGGTCTCTTTAGTACGCGTATGATCAACGTAGCTGTAAACCGGCAGTTCGATATCCTGGCCGGACTTCAGCATCTGCAAATGCTGTAGTAACAGATTGTGGTCCATCGCGCTCGGATGGTCGTAGTTGGTTTTAACCCGCTCTTCCATGGTGAGGTGACTTTGGTCTTTGTAGTAGCAATCTTCAGGGATCACACCGATATGCTCGTCGCCAACCTGGTCGCGCACCTCGCGGTACAGGGTACTGGAAATTAAGCTTTTACCTGACGCTGAAGCGCCTGCGATTCCTACAATGACGCATTGGTGAGACTTGTCAGTCATATAATTAAAGACCTGATAACTATGTGACAAATCAATAAGGCGGCATGATTTTGCCCGGTCTTATTGACTGGTCAGGAATGAGAGGGGTGATTCGCTGGCAATTATAGGGACTTAGCGGATTTGATGCCAGAAAAAAGCAGTATCCGGTTTTTCAGACTTTCCCTTTAGTGAAAAACCGCTTTCATCGGTAAACTACCGGCCATACCATTCGGATGTTGTTGATCCGTCTTTAAACTAACCCCGTACAGCCACTTCTGCAGTCGCAGTGAGTTCAACAAGGAAAGCTATGTTCTGGAGAACATTAACCTATTTTGGTGACAGCATGCTGCTGATCCCCACCGCGGTGATTATTGCGCTGGTGATGCCGTGGAAAAACGACGACCGGCGCGCCGTATGGTTCTGGGTGCTCGCATTCTGTGTGGCAGGGTTAATTGTCAGCCTGTCGAAAATTGCCTTTATGGGCTTTGGCATTGGCAGCGCCCGCTTTAATTTTACCGGTTTTAGCGGCCACAGTGCGATGTCCGCCACTCTCTGGCCGGTCATGCTCTGGTTGCTCAGCGGTCGCCTGCTACCGGTATGGCGTACTATGGCGATCGGCGTTGGCTATCTGATCCCATTACTGGTCGGTGTTTCGCGACTGATGTTGCATGCGCACTCCGCCAGCGAAGTCGTCAGCGGTTTAATCCTCGGTTTTACTCTGAGTACGGCATTCTTAGCGTCGCAACGCAGCTCCCGTCTGAAGGGTTTTAGCCTCGCGCAGCTGTGCGTTGCGCTGCTGGTACCGCTACTGCTGCTGGGCCGCGGCGAAGTAGCCAGCACTCAGCATTTTCTCGAACGTCTGTCGGCAAAAATTGCCGGACTGGAGAAACCATGGACACGTGCCGATCTGCTGAAACATATGCGATAACCTCTCACCATCGAC
Source organism: Pantoea sp. B65 (assembly GCF_047308185.1). Taxonomy (NCBI): domain Bacteria; kingdom Pseudomonadati; phylum Pseudomonadota; class Gammaproteobacteria; order Enterobacterales; family Erwiniaceae; genus Pantoea; species Pantoea sp. B65. The sequence continues at coordinate 202,788 of NZ_JAHXPU010000039.1, read as the reverse complement.
GGAGGGGATGAAACGGCGCTATCATTCTGGCAAATAAGCAATAATAATGATTTGCCACGGGCATTACGCAGTATCTATGCTAGCATGCAAAAGTATTGTTGATTGTGCTTAAATCAGCCTGTTCGGCTCTCAGGCGTGCTGCTGGAACCGTTGATGACGACAGAAATTTTCTCTTCTTCCCGACAGACCCCTTCATGGTGGTGGACAGCCTTATCGCTGGGAGCGCTGAACTTCCTCCTGACCGTTTTTTGCCTGAAGTTAATTATGGTGAGTGGCAATATTTCGCCGCTCTGGTTCCCGACGGCATTGATGACTGTGGTGGTGTTCCGTTGCCCGGCGCGATCGCTGCCGCCGATCCTGTTCTGCTGCGTGGTCGCGGTAATGCTGGCCAATGCGCTGATGTTCAGCCCGACGCTGGCCAGTATCAAATTCCCGTTGCTCAATTTACTGCAGGCGCTGATTGGCGGTGGTTTATTGCGGCTGGTGCTCGATCGTAAGGCGCCGCTTAATTCGCTGGCAAGCTGGTATAAAATGATGCTGGCGGTGGGGATCTTTACTCCTCTGTTGGGTGGGGTACTGGCAAGCTGGCTATTGCATAAAACCCATGCCACAGCCCTGCCTTTTTTTACCACCTGGGTTATTTCGGAAACTGTCGGCATGCTGGCACTGGGGCCGGTTGCCCTGTTGTGGCAGCCCGGCTACTTCCGCAAACAACAACCTAAGCAGACGCGTATTGAAGTGGCGATAACCATGGTGCTTACCCTGTGCCTCAGTTATATCGCACTGCGTTTTTTCGCCTGGCCGTTCACTTTTGTTATCGTTATTCTGTTCTGGAGCGCGGTGCGTCTGCCAAAGCTGGAAGCCTTTATGGTGTTTCTGGCCAATATCCTGATGATGTCATTGATGCTGGCATTCCAGCTGCTTGATCTGCACACCAATAATTCCGACTTTGTCGTCGCCGCCCCCTGGCTGCCATTCCTGCTGGCCTTGATCCCCAGCCATATGATGACGATGGTGATGTACTCTTTCCTCGAAGAGAAAAAACATATCAGCGAAAGCGAGAACCGTTTTCGTAATGCCATGGAACATTCGGCGATTGGTATGGCGCTGGTAGCGACGGATGGGCGCTGGCTGCAGGTCAATAAATCACTGTGTCATCTGCTGGGTTATCAGCCGGAAGAGTTGCTGCGCACTAAATTCCAGCACATTACCCATCCGGACGATCTCAATGCGGACCTGGAACTGCTGCAGGCATTACTGGAAGGCGCACGCGACAGCTACACCATAGAGAAACGTTACTTCCGTAAAGACGGGCAGCCGGTGTGGGTGCGGCTGTCAGTGTCGCTGGCACGTGATTCCGAACAACAGCCGCTCTACTTTATCTCGCAAATTGAGGATATCACCGAGTTAAGACGTTCAACCGAAGTTAATCGGCTGCTAATGGAGCGCATCACGCTGGCTAACGAAGCCGGAGGTATTGGCGTCTGGGAATGGAATGTCGCCAGGAATGAGATCAGCTGGGACAAACAGATGATTGAAACCTTCGGGTTGCCGCCGGAGCAACAACCGAACTTTGCTTTCTGGATGAATTGCATTGTGCCGGAAGATCGCCAGATGGCGGAGCAGGCGATGCAACGGGCGGTGGAACAGCTGGAGCCATTAAACGTTGAATATCGCATTCGCAACAGCAGAGGGATTCGCTATATGCGTACCCAGGCCAATCGTATCTTAAGCCACGATGGTCATATCGAGCGCATGCTGGGGGTAAACCAGGATGTGACCGAAATTCATCTGCTGAATGATGCGCTATTCCAGGAAAAAGAGCGGATGCTGATTACGCTCGACTCGATCGGCGAAGCGGTGATCAGCGCTGATGAAGAGATGCAGGTGACCTTTATGAACCCGGTGGCCGAGAAAATGAGCGGCTGGTCACAGGCGCAGGCGGTCGGCAAGCACATCAGCACTATTTTGCATATTACCCACGGCAGAGAGGGGCCCGAACTGAAGAGCCTGCTGCTGTGCTCCCTACCCGCGGCGAAAATCGCCCCGGATTTTGATCATGACCTGGTGCTGCACAACGCCAGCGGTGAGCAGTTCGATATTCATTACAGCATTACGCCGCTGAAAACCCTTGCAGGGCGCAGTATGGGATGCGTAATGGTGATTCATGACGTCAGTGAATCACGCGAGATGTTAAAACGGCTTAGTTACAGCGCCTCGCACGATATGCTGACACGCTTACCAAACCGCTCCAGCTTTGAGCATCAACTGAAGCGCCTGCTGCTCTCAGCCAGCGAGCAACAACATCAGCATGTCCTCACTTTTATCGATCTCGACCGCTTTAAAGCGATTAATGATACTGCCGGCCATGCTGCGGGCGATGCGTTGCTGCGTGAACTGGCGAAATTAATGCTGGGGCAACTGCGCGGCTCAGATTTACTGGCGCGCCTTGGCGGCGATGAATTTGGTTTGCTGTGCAGTAACTGCACACTGGAACATGCCACAGCGGTGGTGCAACGTCTGGTCAGCAGCATTAACGAGTATCGCTTTATCTGGGAAGGACAACTGTATCGCGTCGGCGCCAGCGCCGGTGTCACGCAAATCCGGCGCGACAACTGCATCAGTAGTGAAGTCATGGCGCAGGCCGACCTTGCCTGCTATAACGCCAAACATAATGGCCGCGGTCAGATTTCCTTATATGAAGCCCATCTGCAGCGCCAGGTGCGCCCGATACTGACCCACGAAGATATTCTGCGCAGCATTGGCGAAAACAGGCTGCAGATACAGGTCTCGGCCGTGGTTCCGCCACGCAAAACGCAGTCGGTCAGTTTCTGGCTGGCCGGGTTACAGCTATTCTCCGGCAGCGGACAGTCGCTTGACGAAGCGCAGTTCCGCGCCAGTCTGCGCGAACCAGAACACTTTATCGCGCTGGATCGTAAAGTGATCGACACCTTCTACACTCACTATGCGGAAGAGGTTGCCAGCCAGCAGATTGGTATCGCCCTGCCGCTCTCCAGTTATGGCTTAAAAGATGATGCTTTTATCAGTGAACTGGTGACCACCATTAGCGCCGGTCAGGTCGCAGGCAGTTTGCTATTGTGGGTGACAGATGCCGAAGCCATGCAGGAGAAGCATGAAGGCCTGCATGCTAATGTCGCCCGCCTACGCGAACTGGGCTGCGGTATCATACTGCGTAGCTTTGGCCGCAACCTCGACGCCTTCCATTTGTTGTATGCCGACGAAATCGACTTTCTGATGCTCAGTGCCGATCTGGTGTCCGCGGTTCACAGCAACCTGATGGATGAGATGATCGTGTCAATCATTCACGGACATGCGAAGCGGCTGAATATCGCCACCATTGCCGGTCCGGTTGCTTTGCCGGAAACCCTCGCCACGCTGGCCACCATTGGCGTAAATGCCGTGTGGGGGGGAGCGGTCAGCGCTGCAGAACCGCTTAGCGCCGCCACCAGGCATAGCCCGTTCGCCGGCAAATAATGGCGCACTGCCGCCCACGCGTCCTCTGCAATCTCCCTGCTCATTTATATCCCATTCACGTCTTGCCATGGGCCGCTGGCTGCGCTAAAGTCGCCCCCTTTTTTCGACATTGGGAGGGTAAACATGTTTATCGGTTTCGATTACGGGACGGCTAACTGCTCGGTAGCAGTAATGGAAAATGGCTCGCCGCGTCTGTTGCCACTGGAAAATAATTCCCCATGGCTGCCCTCCATGTTATGCGCGCCGACGCGTGAAGCGATTAGCGAATGGCTGTTCCGCCACCATCAGGTCGCCACGCCGGATGCTGAGAACCAGGCACTACTGCGCCGCGCCATCGCTTTTAACCGCGAAGAAGATATTGAGGTCAATGCCAACAGCGTGCAGTTTGGTCTGGCTTCACTGGCACAGTATATGGATGACCCGGAAGAGGTGTGGTTCGTTAAATCACCGAAATCTTTCCTTGGCGCCAGTGGCCTGAAGCCGCAACAACTGGCCCTGTTCGAAGATCTGGTGTGCGCCATGATGTTGCATATCCGCCAAAGCGCGGAAAGTCAGGCGGGCGACAGTATTGAACAGGCGGTGATTGGTCGTCCAATTAACTTTCAGGGGTTAGGCGGCGATGATGCCAACCGCCAGGCGCAGGGGATTCTGGAGCGTGCAGCGCATCGCGCCGGTTTTCGCGACGTGGTATTCCAGTTTGAACCGGTGGCCGCCGGATTAGAGTTCGAGGCAACCCTGCAGCAAGAGACGCGGGTGCTGGTCGTCGATATTGGTGGTGGTACCACCGACTGCAGTATGCTGCTGATGGGGCCGCAATGGCGCGATAAAGCGGAACGCAACGCCAGCTTACTCGGCCATAGCGGCTGTCGGATCGGTGGTAACGATCTCGATATTATGCTGGCATTTAAAGAGCTGATGCCGCATCTCGGCCTTGGCGGCCAGACGATAAAAGGTATCGCGCTGCCGGCGCTGCCGTGGTGGAATGCCGTCGCCATTAATGATGTGCCGGCGCAAAGTGATTTCTATGCTGCCGCCAGCCGTAAGCAGTTGCAGGATTTGATCCGCGATGCCGAACAGCCGGAGGTGGTGAAGCGTCTGCTGAAAGTGTGGCAACAGCGCTTAGGCTACCGTCTGGTGCGCACAGCGGAAGAGTGCAAAATCGCCCTGTCAGACAGTAGCAGCGCCACGGCGTCACTCGCTTTTATCGAGTCGTCGCTGAGCAGCACGGTCAGTGTCGCAGGGTTGCAGGCCGCGATTGTACAGCCATTAGAACGTATTCAGGAGCAGGTGAAACTGGCATTAGCCACCAGCGGCACCCGCCCTGATGTCATCTATCTCACCGGCGGTAGCGCGCGCTCCCCTCTGCTGCGTCAGGCGCTGCAGCAACAATTGCCGGATATTCCGCTGGCCAGCGGCGATGACTTTGGTTCCGTCACCGCCGGTCTGGCGCGCTGGGCGCAGGTGATGTTCTGAGCGAATTAACGGCTGGCTTCGGTCAGCTGGTTAATCTCGGCAATATTCAGCTTCAGGCTGGCCGCTTTCACCAGTTCATCCAGCTGCTGTAGCGAAGTGGCGCTGACAATCGGCGCCGTAATCCCCGGCTGCGCGATTTGCCATGCCAGCGCGACTTGCGTCTGGCTGACGCCACGCCCGTCAGCAATTTGATCCAGCGCGGCCAGGATCTTCAGACCCCGCGGGTTAAGATACTTCTGCACCACGCCATCACCACGCTTACTTTTGCTGGCATCCTGCGGCGTACGGTATTTGCCGCTGAGAAAACCGCTGGCCAGTGAATAGTAGTTAATCACCCCCAGCCCTTGCTCCACCGCCAGTTGCTGCAAACCACTTTCAAACCCCTGACGATCATAGAGGTTATATTCCGGTTGTAGCGTCTCGTAACGCGCCAGATTATGTTCCGCACTCACCTGCAACGCTTGCGCCAGCCGTTCAGCACTGTAATTAGAGGCGCCAATCGCCCGGACTTTCCCCTCTTTCACCAGCGCGTCAAAAGTCGTCAGCGTCTCTGCCAGCGGCGTGTCCTGGTCATCACGATGCGCCTGATAGAGATCGATATAATCGGTTTGCAGACGACGCAGGGAATCCTCCACCGACTGACGAATATATTTCGCCGCCAGTCCACTTTTCCCCGGTCCCATTTCCATGCCAACCTTGGTTGCCAGCACAATCTGCTCACGCTTGCCACTGCGCTTTAACCAGTTGCCGATAATCGTTTCCGACTCCCCCCCCTGATTACCGGCAGCCCAGCGCGAGTAAACATCAGCAGTATCAATAAACCACAGGCCTTTCTCCACCAGCGCATCCAGCAGGGAAAAGGAGGTGGCCTGATCGATGGTCCAGCCAAACACATTGCCACCAAAAGTGAGCGGCGGCACCTGAAGCGGACTACGGCCAAGCTGACGTACGGTTAACTGACTCATACTTTCTCTCCTGAAATTGAATGATTTCCTGCGCGACAATTAGCTTAGCAAACATTTTTCGCCACGCTTTGACCAATTCCGGCGAAAGTTTTTCAGCCAGCGAATAGCGCGACATAACCGAACTATACAGTTATCCTTAATTCCTTCATTTTTTTACCGTACCAGATGACTACACTAGAATTTTTGCGGATTGCCCTGTTTTAATCCGCCGGAAGCTTAGCGATTTCCCCCGGAGAGCCACTCACCATTATGAATGCCAGAAGCCGCCTGACTAAAAAAACGCTCACTGTTGCTGTCGTCGTCGTCATCGCTGCTGCCGGATTCGGCTGGTGGCATCACAGCACCACGCTGACAGCGGAAAACAGCGCGCAGCCCCAGCAGCAGGCACGCGGCAAAGGGGCAAAAGGCGGACGACATTCGCTGCCGCTGGCGCCAGTGCAGGCCAGCAGCGCATCACAGCAAAGTGTGCCGCAATACCTTGCCGGACTGGGTACCGTTAGCGCAGCCAGTACCGTTACTCTGCGCAGCCGGGTGGATGGCGAGCTGATGGCGCTGCATTTTACCGAAGGCCAGCAGGTTAGCGCCGGTCAGCTACTGGCAGAGATTGATGCGCGGCCTTATCAGGTGGCGCTCACCCAGGCACAGGGCCAGTTGGCAAAAGATCAGGCGACGCTGGCGAATGCCCGTCGCGATCTGGCCCGTTATGAAAAACTGGCGAAAACCAGTCTGGTATCGCAGCAGGAGCTGGATACCCAGCGTTCGCTGGTCAGTGAAACCCTTGGCACCATAAAAGCCGATGAAGGCAGCGTCGCCAGCGCACGGCTAAACCTCACCTACAGCCGGATCACCGCGCCGATTTCCGGCCGCGTCGGCCTGAAACAGGTTGATATCGGCAACTACATCACCAGCAGTGATACCAACGGTATTGTGGTGATCACGCAAACCCATCCGATTGATGTGGTATTCAGCCTGCCGGAGAGCAGCATCACGCCAATTCTGCAGGCGCAGAAAAGCGGTCAGTCATTGCTGGTGGAAGCCTGGGATCGCAGTAACACCACTAAACTTACCGAGGGTGCGCTGCTGAGTCTGGATAATCAGATCGATGCCACTACCGGTACCATTAAACTGAAAGCGCGTTTTGCCAATACCGACGATCAATTGTTTCCTAACCAGTTTGTTAATGCCCGTCTGAAGGTGGACACCCTGCATAACGCCATCGTTATCCCCACCGCCGCATTGCAGATGGGTAATGAAGGACACTTTGTCTGGGTGGTCAATAGCGAGAATAAAGTCAGCAAAAAAAGGGTCAGCGTCGGCATACAGGACAGTGAGAAAGTGGTGATTAAGGCGGGACTCAATGCCGGCGAGCGGGTGGTGACCGATGGACTCGATCGTCTGACGGAAGGGGCCAGCGTTGAGGTGGTTGCGCCGCAGAACACCTCGCTCTCCTCCGGTAAAACCGTGCAGCCGGCGAAAGGAGAACGATCCTGATGCAGGTTATGCCTCCCAATGCCAGCGGCGGCCCATCGCGGCAGTTTATTCTGCGGCCGGTGGCCACCACCCTGCTGATGGTGGCTATTCTGCTGGCCGGGCTGCTCGGCTATCACGCGCTGCCGGTTTCCGCACTACCGGAGGTAGACTACCCCACCATCCAGGTAGTGACGCTCTATCCTGGCGCCAGTTCCGACGTGGTCACTTCGGCGATTACCGCCCCGCTGGAGCGCCAGTTTGGCCAGATGTCAGGGCTTAAGCAGATGTCATCGCAGAGTGCCGGCGGCGCATCGGTTGTCACGCTACAGTTTCAGCTGACGCTGGCGCTGGATGTCGCCGAACAGGAAGTCCAGGCGGCGATTAACTCGGCCACCAACCTGCTGCCCGCAGACCTGCCTAATCCACCGGTGTACAGCAAAGTTAATCCGGCGGATCCGCCGATTATGACCTTAGCGGTAACCACCACCAGCATGCCGATGACCCAGGTGCAGGATATGGTGGAAACGCGGGTGGCGCAGAAAATCTCTCAGGTTTCCGGTGTCGGTCTGGTCACGCTCTCCGGCGGTCAGCGTCCTGCCGTGCGGGTGAAGCTGAATGCCCGGGCGCTCGGGGCGCTGGGGGTGAGCAGTGAAACCGTGCGCAGCGCGATCGCCAATGCCAATGTCAACTCGGCGAAGGGGAGCCTTGATGGCCCCGAGCGCTCAATCACCCTGTCAGCCAACGACCAGATGAAATCCGCGGAAGATTATCGCCAGCTCATTATCAGCTATAAAAACGGTGCGGCGGTCAGGCTCGGGGATGTGGCGGAGGTGGAACAGGGAGCGGAAAACAGCTGGCTGGGCGCATGGGCCAACCGTCAGCCGGCGATTGTACTGAATGTGCAACGGCAACCCGGCGCCAATATTATTACCACCGCAGACAGCATTCGTCAGTTGCTGCCAGCGCTGACTGCTTCGCTGCCGAAGTCAGTGAATGTGCAGCTATTGTCGGATCGCACCACTAATATTCGCGCCTCCGTGCATGATGTGCAGCTGGAGATGCTGCTGGCGATGGCGCTGGTGGTAATGATTATTTATCTGTTTCTGCGCAATGTGCCGGCCACCATTATTCCGGCGGTCGCGGTACCGCTATCGCTGGTCGGCACCTTTGCGGTGATTTACATGCTCGGCTTTTCGGTGAATAACCTGACGCTGATGGCGCTGACTATCGCCACCGGCTTTGTGGTCGATGATGCGATTGTGGTGATTGAAAATATCTCCCGTTATATCGAGAAAGGCGAAAAGCCGCTGGCCGCCGCGCTGAAAGGTGCCGGTGAGATTGGCTTTACCATTATATCTCTGACCTTCTCGCTGATCGCCGTGCTGATCCCGCTGCTGTTTATGGGCGATATCGTCGGACGACTGTTCCGCGAGTTTGCCGTCACCCTGGCAGTGGCGATTTTGATTTCGGCGCTGGTCTCTCTCACCCTGACGCCAATGATGTGCGCACGTATGCTGAGCGCCGAATCATTGCGCAAACAGAATCGTTTTTCCCGCGCCAGCGAAGCAATGTTTGCGCGGATTATTGCCGGCTATGGCCGACTGCTGCAACGGGTACTGCATCACCCGTGGCTGACGCTCAGCGTGGCGATCGGCACCCTGTTAGTCACGCTATTGCTGTGGATCACCATCCCGAAAGGGTTCTTCCCGCTACAGGATAACGGCATTATCCAGGGCACGCTGCAGGCGCCGCAATCGGTCTCCTACGCCAGTATGGCGCAGCGTCAGCAGAGCGTCGCCGCGATAATTATGCAAGATCCGGCGGTGGAGAGTCTGACGTCATTTATTGGCGTTGACGGGACGAATCCGGCACTGAATAGCGGCCGGTTGCAGATCAACCTGAAACCGCTGGCGGAACGTCATGAGCGCATTCCGGCGATAATTGCCCGGCTGCAAAATAACGTCGCCCGGCTGCCGGGCATCGAACTCTATCTGCAGCCGGTACAGGATCTGACGATTGATACGCAGGTGAGTCGTACGCAGTATCAGTTCACCTTGCAGGCCGGTTCCCCTGACGCCCTGAGCGAGTGGGTGCCGGTCCTGCTGGAACGTCTGCATCAATTGCCGCAGCTGAAAGATGTCAGCAGCGACTGGCAGGATCAGGGGCTGGAAGCCTGGGTTAATGTCGATCGCGACAGCGCCAGTCGGCTGGGTATTTCGATGGCTGACATCGATAACGCGCTGTATAACGCCTTTGGTCAGCGGCTGGTCTCCACCATTTACACTCAGGCCAGCCAGTATCGGGTGGTGCTGGAGCAGGATAATCAAAGTACACCGGGCCTGGCGGCGCTCGACAGCATCCGCCTTACCAGTAGCGATGGCGGCAGCGTACCATTGAGCGCTATTGCACGCATTGAGCAGCGCCACGGCGCACTGACCATCAACCACCTTGATCAGTTTCCGTCCACCACCTTCTCGTTTAATGTCAGCGAGGGCTATGCGCTGGGTGAAGCGGTGGCGGCGATTACCCAGGCCGAACAGCAGCTGGAACTGCCGTCAGAGATTATCACCCAGTTCCAGGGCAGCACGCTGGCATTCCAGGCCGCGCTGGGCAGCACCGTCTGGCTGATTGTCGCGGCAGTGGTGGCGATGTATATCGTGCTGGGGGTGCTGTATGAGAGCTTTATTCATCCGGTAACCATTCTCTCCACCCTCCCCTCCGCCGGGGTGGGCGCACTGCTGGCGCTAATGCTGAGCGGCAACGAACTGGATGTGATTGCGATTATCGGCATTATTCTGCTGATCGGCATTGTGAAGAAAAACGCCATTATGATGATCGACTTCGCCCTCGCCGCCGAACGTGAACAGGGTATGGCGCCTTACGAGGCCATTTACCAGGCCTGCCTGCTGCGCTTTCGTCCGATTCTGATGACCACGCTGGCCGCCCTGCTGGGTGCGCTGCCGCTGATGCTGAGCAGCGGCGTCGGTGCTGAGTTGCGTCATCCGCTGGGGGTGGCAATGGTCGGCGGTCTGCTGGTCAGCCAGGTGCTGACGCTGTTTACCACCCCGGTGATCTACCTGCTGTTTGATCGTCTGGCGCATGCCACGCGCCGCCGCCTGCGCCGTGCGGAGAAAGCGTCGTGAAGTTCTTTGCGCTATTTATCCACCGGCCGGTGGCCACCACCCTGCTGACGCTGGCGATTGCGCTGGCGGGCGCGCTCGGCTTCCGGCTGCTGCCGGTGGCGCCGCTGCCGCAGGTGGATTATCCGGTGATTATGATTAGCGCTTCGCTACCAGGCGCTTCACCGGAAACCATGGCGTCATCAGTGGCTACGCCGCTGGAACGCTCACTGGGGCGTATCGCCGGGGTCAGCGAAATGACCTCAACCAGTTCGCTGGGAAGTACACGCATTATTATGGTGTTTGATTACGATCGTGATATCAACGGCGCGGCGCGTGATGTTCAGGCGGCGATTAACGCCGCCCAGGCGCTGCTGCCGAGCGGCATGCCGGCCCGCCCCACGTATCGTAAAGCCAACCCTTCCGATGCGCCGATTATCATTGTCACGCTGACATCTGACACGCTGTCGCCGGGACAGCTGTATGACTATGCCTCTACCCAGCTGGCGCAAAAACTGGCGCAGATTGATGGCGTCGGCGACGTGTCGGTCGGCGGCAGTTCGTTACCGGCGGTACGTGTGGCGTTAAATCCGCAGGCGCTGTTTAATCAGGGGGTATCCCTTGACGCCGTGCGCAGCGCTATTGCCGACGCCAATCTGCGTAAACCGCAGGGGGCAATTGAAGATCAGCAACAGCGCTGGCAGATAAAAACTAACGACGAGCTGAAAACCGCCGCCGCATACCAGCCGCTGGTGGTGCATTACCATAATGGCGCGGCGGTACGCTTACAGGATGTCGCCAGCGTCGAAGATTCAGTACAGGACGTGCGCAATGCCGGGATGTCCAATGCCCGCCCGGCAATCCTGCTGTTGGTACGCAAATCCTCTGAAGCCAATATTATTGAAACCGTCGATCGTATCCGCGCCCGGCTACCGGAACTGCGTGAGATGATGCCCGCCTCTATACAGCTGGATATCGCTCAGGATCGCTCCCCCACCATCCGCGCGTCACTGGCAGAAGTGGAGCAGTCGCTGATGATCGCCGTCGCGCTGGTGATTTTGGTGGTATTCCTGTTCCTCGGCTCGGCACGCGCCACGCTGATCCCGGCGGTAGCGGTGCCGGTATCGCTGATTGGTACTTTTGCCGCTATGTATCTGTGCGGCTTTAGTCTGAATAATCTGTCACTGATGGCGCTCACCATTGCCACCGGCTTTGTGGTGGATGACGCCATCGTGGTGCTGGAAAATATTTCACGTCATATAGAAGCCGGAATGAAACCGCTGCAGGCCTCGCTACAGGGGGTCCGTGAAGTTGGCTTTACCGTGTTATCGATGAGTGTCTCGCTGGTGGCGGTGTTTATTCCGCTGCTGCTGATGGGCGGTATGCCAGGCCGGTTGTTCCAGGAGTTTTCTGTCACCCTGTCGGTAGCGATTATTATCTCGCTGGTCATCTCCATTACGCTGACGCCGATGATGTGCGCCTATCTGCTCAAAGGTCAGCCGGCGCGCAGCCAGCCACGCATCCACGGCTTTAATAAGCTGCTGCTCAGCGTACAACAAGGCTATGGCCGCTCGCTGGAGCGGGTGCTTGACCATGCGCACTGGATATTACTGTTACTGCTGGCCACTGTCGGCCTGACCATCTGGTTATATATTACCATCCCCAAAGCGCTGCTTCCGGAGCAGGATACCGGCCGACTGATGGGCTCGATCTCTGCCGATCAGAGCATCTCTTTCCAGGCGATGCGCGGCAAACTGGAAGATTTTATGAAAATCATCCGTGAGGATCCGGCGGTATCCAATGTCAGCGGCTTTACCGGCGGCTCGCGCACTAACAGCGGTTCGATGTTTATTACCCTGAAGCCGATTGCCGAACGTAAAGAGAGTGCGCAACAGGTGATGGCGCGCCTGCGCGTGAAGCTGGCGAAAGAACCGGGAGCCAGTCTGTTTTTGATGGCCGCCCAGGATATCCGCACCGGTGGACGCGAAGCGAACGCCGAATACCAGTATTCGCTGTTGTCAGACAATCTTGCTGATTTACGCCAGTGGGAACCGAAAATTCGTCAGGCATTTGCCGCCCTGCCGCAACTCGCTGATGTCAACTCCGACCAGCAGGACAAAGGTGCGGAGATGGCACTGACCTACGATCGCGCAACTATGTACCGTCTGGGGATCAGCGTCGCTGAAGTCAATGGCCTGCTGAACAACGCTTTTGGCCAGCGTCAGATCTCCACCATCTATCAGCCGTTGAATCAGTACAAAGTGGTGATGGAAGTCGATAAGCGCTACACCCAGGATATCAGTGCGCTGGACAAGATGTTTGTAATTAACAGCGACGGCAAACCGGTGCCGCTGTCGTTCTTCGCCAAATGGCAGCCGACTAATGCCCCGCTGTCGGTGAACCATCAGGGTCTGTCGGCGGCCTCGACCCTCTCCTTTAACCTGCCGGAAGGCGTGTCGCTATCGGAAGCCTCGGCCGCCATTGAACGCGCCATGACGCAACTTGGCGTACCTGCCAGCGTACGCGGCGCGTTTGCCGGTACCGCACAGACTTTCCAGCAGACGCAAAATAGCCAGCTGCTGCTGATCCTCGCCGCCATTGCCACCGTCTATATCGTGCTGGGGATTCTGTATGAAAGCTATATCCATCCGCTCACTATTCTCTCTACGCTGCCCTCGGCCAGCGTGGGCGCGTTGCTGGCGCTGGAACTGTTTGACACACCCTTTAGCCTGATTGCGTTAATTGGCGTTATGTTACTGATTGGTATTGTAAAAAAGAACGCCATTATGATGGTGGACTTCGCGCTGGATGCCCAGCGCAATAGCAATCTGACGGCGCGTGAGGCTATCTGGCAGGCTTGTCTGTTGCGTTTCCGGCCAATACTGATGACCACACTGGCCGCGTTACTGGGCGCCTTACCGTTGGTACTGAGCAGCGGCGATGGTGCCGAGTTGCGTCAGCCGCTGGGGATCACCATTGTTGGCGGTCTGGTGATGAGTCAGTTGCTGACGCTGTACACCACCCCGGTGGTGTATCTGTTTATGGATAAGTTGCGGCGCAGAAAAGCTTATCGCTCACTGGCGGTTTAAAACCTGCTAAATACGCTGGCTATACACATCTTTGTGGGTAAAAGTTAAACAATATCTATTTCACCGGAGAAACTCTATGTCACGAGGTAGCGTGTTTACCAGTAACCGTACACAAAACGTCCGTATCCCGGCCAATGTCAGATTCCCGGACTCGGTGAAATCCGTGATTGTGCGCGTGTCAGGAAAAGAGCGAATTCTCACCCCTGCAAAGAGCGGTTGGGACAGCTTTTTTCATGCCGCAGATAGCGTATCGGATGACTTTATGCCGGAGAGAGCCAGCCAGCAGCAAGTGATCTGCATATTGCCGGGCATGCCAGAAGCGCGGGATTAACCTTGGTCACTAATAATTTAAAAGAGTTTGAGCGGGTTAACGGCCTGGTGTGCGAAAACTGGCTTTAACCCCTCAGGATACCTTTATCAATGAGTAATAGTCCCGCGACGGTACGCTGGCAGTTATGGATCGTCGCTTTTGGCTTTTTTATGCAGACGCTGGATACCACCATCGTCAACACCGCCCTGCCGTCAATGGCACGTGATCTCGGCGTCAGCCCGCTCAGTATGCACTCGGTTATCGTCTCCTATGTGCTGACCGTCGCCGTTACCCTGCCGGTCAGCGGCTGGCTGGCCGACCGCTTCGGGGTACGCAATATCCTGTTTGTCGCCATCCTGCTATTTAGCCTCGGTTCAGTGCTCTGCGCCCTGTCCGGCACGCTGGATCAACTGGTGATATCACGGGTGGTGCAGGGAATTGGCGGGGCGATGATGGTGCCGGTGGGTCGTCTGACGGTAATGAAAATCGTGCCGCGCGATCAGTATATGGCGGCGATGACCTTTGTCACCCTGCCCGGCCAGATCGGCCCGCTGATCGGTCCGGCGCTTGGCGGCGTGCTGGTGGAATATGCCAGCTGGCACTGGATCTTCCTGATCAATATTCCGGTGGGTATTATCGGCGCCATCGCGACTCTGGCACTGATGCCCAACTATGTGCTGCCGGCAAGGCGCTTTGATTTCGCTGGTTTTTTGTTGCTGGCGGCCGGGATGGCCACCCTGACGCTGGCGCTGGACGGCCCTCGAGGCTCCGGCGTTTCACCGCTGCTGTTGGGGATGTTTATCCTGTCGGGCATGTTCTCGCTGCTGTTCTACCTGCTGCACGCCCGTGGCAATGATAATGCACTGTTCAGCCTGAAACTGTTTGCTAACCGCATCTACGCCATCGGCCTGCTGGGTAGCCTGACCGGGCGTATCGGCAGCGCCATGTTGCCGTTTATGACGCCGTTATTTCTGCAAATCGGCATGGGGTACAGCCCGTTTCATGCCGGTCTGATGATGATGCCGATGGTGCTGGGTAATATGGGGATGAAACGCATCGTGGTGCAGATCGTCAATCGCTTCGGTTATCGCTATGTGCTGACGGGGGCAACGCTGGCGCTGGCGCTGGTGGTCCTGCTGTTCCCGCTAGTGGCGCTGATCGGCTGGTTCTGGCTGTTGCCGCTGGTGTTGTTTTTACAGGGGATGGTCAACGCCATACGCTTCTCGGCAATGAATACCCTGACCCTAAAAGAGTTGCCGGATGAACTGGCCTCCAGCGGCAATAGCCTGATGTCGATGGTGCAACAGCTGTCGATGAGTATTGGCGTGACGATCGCCGGGCTGTTGCTGGGTACTTTTGGTCATCATGCGATTGCTGGCAGCAGTGTGGCGCGCCAGACCTTTATTTATACCTATTTGTGTATGGCGCTGGTGATCCTGTTACCGGCGCTGGTGTTCTGGCGGGTGCCTGAAGATATCAGCAAGAACGTCACGCTCACGCGCAGGGGAGATAAACAGCCATGAGAAAAATGCGTATCGGCATCAGCGCCAAATTGTTCCTCGCCATTTTTTCCACCTGCATGCTGGTGTTGATTATTATGCACTGGGGCGTGCGTCTGAGTTTTGAACACGGTTTTATCGATTATATTAAACGCGGCAATGAGCAGCGTCTGACACTGCTGAGTGACGCGCTGGCCGATCAGTATGAACAGCACGGTGACTGGGATTTTCTGCGCAACAATAACAAACTGGTATTTACCATCCTGCGTTCGCTGGAGCAAAATCCGGATGTCAGCAAACCACTGCCGCCGCACGGCTGGCGTACCCAGTTCTGGATTATCGACCAGCAATATAATGTGCTGTCCGGGCCGCGAGCGCCGGTGCCACAGGATGGCAAACGCTGGAATATCACCACCAGCAATAATAAAGTGGTTGGCTGGGTGATTGGCTCGCCGCCCGAGCGCTTAACCAGCAGCGCCGATATTAACTTTGATCGCCAGCAGCGGCGCACCAGCTGGCTGATTGTCGGCCTGTCGACGCTACTGGCGGCGGCAGTGACCTGGCTGATGTCGCGCGGGTTGCTGGCGCCGGTGAAACGGCTGGTGGAAGGCACTCATCATCTGGCGGCCGGTGATTTCGCCACCCGCGTTGAAGTGGGCAGCCGCGATGAGCTCGGGCGTCTGGCGCAGGACTTTAACCGCCTTGCCAGTTCACTGGAGAAAAATGAGAGTATGCGTCGGGCGTTTATGGCCGATATTTCCCATGAACTGCGCACCCCGCTGGCGATTCTGCGCGGCGAGCTGGAAGCGATGCAGGATGGTGTGCGGAAGCTGACGCCTGACGCCATCGCCTCATTACAGGCTGAGGTGGTCACTCTGACCAAACTGGTCAATGATTTACATCAGCTATCGCTGTCGGATGAAGGCGCACTGGCCTATCGCAAAGCCAGTACCGATGTGGTTTCTCTGCTGGAGGTGGTCGCCGGTAGCTTCCGCGCACGCTTTGCCAGCCGTCAGCTATCCTTAACCCTGTCGCTGCCACAGCAGGCCGCATTTTTTGGCGATGCCGACCGGCTAATGCAGCTGTTCAGTAATCTGCTGGAGAACAGCCTGCGTTATACCGATGCCGGAGGCGGACTGAAGATCTCCCTGCAACAACAGCCGGGTAAGATGTTGCTGCATTTTGATGATTCCGCGCCCGGCGTCAGTGATGAACAGCGGCAGCAGATTTTTGAACGTTTTTTCCGTACCGAAGGCTCACGTAATCGTGCCAGCGGCGGTTCCGGACTGGGACTGGCAATCTGTAAAAACATTGTTGAAGCGCATGGTGGTACACTCAGTGCAGACCACTCTGATTTGGGCGGCTTGCGCATTACGGTAGCATTACCGCTCGACACCAACTGAATAAGACAACATGACCGAATATCACGAACCGATGATTCTGATAGTGGAAGATGAGCCGAAACTGGCCCAGCTATTAATCGATTATCTGCAGGCATCGAACTACCGCACGCATCATATCGCCCATGGCGATCAGGTACTGAGCTATGTGCAGCAGACGCCTCCCGATCTGATTCTGCTCGATCTGATGCTACCCGGAACCGACGGTTTAACCCTGTGTCGTGAGATTCGTCGCTTCTCCGATCTGCCGGTGATGATGGTGACGGCGAAAACCGAAGAGATTGATCGCCTGCTCGGGCTGGAGATAGGCGCCGACGACTATATCTGTAAACCGTTTAGTCCGCGCGAAGTGGTGGCAAGGGTGAAAACCATTCTGCGCCGGGTAAAAAGCTCGCCGGAAGAGCAACACAAAGCCTCACTGCTGGTAGTGGATGAGGGACGTTTTCAGGCCAGCTGGAACCATCGTTCGCTCGACCTGACGCCGGCAGAGTTTCGCCTGCTGAAAACCCTGGCGCAGGAGCCGGGCAAAGTTTTCTCCCGTGAGCAGTTGCTGAATCATCTGTATGACGACTACCGCGTGGTCACCGACCGCACCATTGACAGCCATATCAAAAATCTGCGACGTAAACTGGAAGCGCTCGACAGCGAGCAGCCGTTTATCCGGGCGGTATACGGCATGGGTTACCGCTGGGAAGCCGATATCTGTCGCCTGGTTTGATCCAGCGCAATTTACATTACCGTCACGACCCCCTACAATCCCCGCACATTTTGTATGGCCAGCCGGACGCTTCGCGCCCGGCTGGCTGACGGCTGCTTGCCGTTCTGACCTGACATCAGACTGAGAAAAATATGTTTAAACCGGAACTCCTCTCTCCGGCCGGTACGCTGAAAAATATGCGTTATGCATTTGCCTATGGCGCAGATGCAGTATATGCCGGTCAGCCGCGTTACAGCCTGCGGGTTCGTAATAACGAATTCAATCACGAGAATCTCGCCAAAGGGATTAATGAAGCGCATGCGCTGGGCAAAAAGTTTTATGTGGTGGTGAATATCGCGCCGCATAACGCCAAGCTGAAAACCTTTATCCGCGATCTGAAACCGGTGATTGAGATGGCGCCTGATGCGCTGATTATGTCCGATCCCGGCCTGATTATGATGGTGCGCGAAGCCTTTCCCCAAATGGCGATCCATCTGTCGGTGCAGGCGAATGCGGTCAACTGGGCAACGGTGAAGTTCTGGCAGCAGATGGGCCTGACGCGCGTGATCCTGTCGCGTGAGCTGTCGCTGGAAGAGATCGAGGAGATTCGTCAGCAGGTGCCGGAAATGGAGCTGGAGATCTTTGTGCATGGCGCCCTGTGCATGGCGTACTCCGGTCGTTGCCTGCTATCCGGTTATCTGAATAAGCGCGATCCTAACCAGGGCACCTGCACCAATGCCTGCCGCTGGGAGTATAAGCTGCAGGAAGGCAAAGAGGATGAGGTCGGCAATATTGTCCATCAGTATCAGCCAATCCCGGTGAAAAACGTTGAACCCACCCTTGGCGCCGGCCAGCCGACCGATAAAGTGTTTATGATCGAAGAGGCGCAACGCCCTGGCGAATATATGACCGCGTTTGAAGATGAACACGGTACTTATATTATGAACTCTAAAGATCTGCGCGCTGTCGCCCACGTTGACCGCCTGACAAAAATGGGCGTGCACTCGCTTAAAATTGAGGGGCGCACCAAGTCGTTTTACTACTGCGCGCGTACCGCTCAGGTATACCGTCGTGCCATTGACGATGCCGCCGCCGGCAAGCCGTTTGACGCAACGCTGCTGGAAACTCTGGAATGCTTAGCCCATCGTGGTTACACCGAGGGCTTTCTGCGGCGCCACACTCACGAAAGCTATCAAAGCTATGAAAGCGGTCATTCGATTTCGGAGCTGCAGCAGTTTGTCGGCGAATTTACCGGCGAACGTCGTGGCGGACTGGCGCAGGTGGATGTGAAGAACAAATTTCTGGTCGGCGACAGCCTGGAGATGATGACGCCAGTGGGTAATATCACTTTTCAGCTGCGCGCAATGGAAAATAATAAAGCGCAGGCAGTAGAGGTTGCGCCAGGCAATGGTCACTTTGTCTGGCTGCCGATCCCGGAAGAGATCGATCTCAGCTACGCGCTGTTGATGCGTAATCTGGCGGCCAGCTAAGCGGTCAGGGCCAGTCGCCACTGGCCCGCTACCCGCAAGAAAATTGCGCCAGGTTAAATTAACCCGTTGTTACAGATATTAGAATTCGATCACATTACGCTGCGCCTTTCCCGGCTACTATCTCGCTTGCTGAAAACGAGCAATAAAAAATAGCAAGGTTTTACAGGAACCACCTCATTCGCCCGCCCGGCTCCCCCGTGCGGGTTTTTCTTTTTTTAGCTTCCCGCCACTCTCACTCCCACCGGTAAACCTTTTCGCTACGATGTGCTATACAGTTTGCTAGCAATATTGATTTTTCCGGTCATTACGGCCAGCGCAACAGAAGGGATAACAATGGAAAAGCAGACACTTACGCTGGTGATCTTAAATGGTAAAGGCGCGGGTAACGAACAGCTGCGCAGTGCGATTAATACGCTTCGGGATGAAGGACACGACATTGCGGTGCGTGTAACCTGGGAGCACGGTGATGGCGCGCGTTACGTGCATGAAGCGGTGCAACTGCAGGCAGAGACCGTCGTTGCCGGTGGCGGAGATGGCACGATTAACGAAATTGCGACCGCGCTGGTGCAGCTGGAGGGCGTCAGTGCGCCGATCCTCGGCATTCTGCCGCTGGGTACCGCCAATGATTTCGCCACCAGCGCCGGCGTGCCTGAAGATATGGAACAGGCGCTGCGGCTGGCGATTCTGGGTAAAGCGACCCGTATCGATCTGGCCTGCGTTAATCAGCAACGCTACTTTATAAATATGGCCACCGGTGGATTTGGCACCCGTATCACCACCGAAACCCCGGAAAAACTGAAATCCGCCCTCGGCGGCGTCTCCTATTTTATTCACGGGCTGATGCGGATGGACCAGCTGAAAGCAGACAGCTGCGAGATTAGCGGCGCAGATTTTAACTGGCAAGGGGATGCGTTGGTGATCGGCATCGGCAATGGCCGTCAGGCGGGGGGCGGGCAACGTCTCTGCCCGGGCGCACTGATTAATGACGGCGCGCTGGAGTTAAGTATTGTCACTTCACAAGAGATCTTACCCACCCTGCTGCATAGCCTGACCCGTGATGACGATAATCCGAATATTATTTCCGCTTCGCTGCCGTGGCTGACCATTCGCGCGCCGAATGAGATGACCTTTAATCTCGACGGTGAACCGCTTAGCGGCAGCGAATTCCGCATTGAAGTGTTACCGCAGGCACTCCAATGCCGTTTACCGCCGTCCTGTGAGTTGCTGGCATAAGATCGCGACCTGCCCCGGTTGAGAAAAACAGAGGCAGGTTTTTACCGATCACACCCGGGTTAATCGGCATGTGGTTCTGGCGTTTTTCTGGCAGATTGCAGTTCTGTTGTTAATTGTGGTCGCACTGGCACAGCAAGACGCGACCTTCAGTAACCTTGTAACACGCTAACCGGCGCCACTCGATCCGCGGGTTCCCAACCGCCAGGCATCACCTTTCGCCCGTTTCTCACCTTACTGAATCACTCGCAGTCCGTCAGACTGCGGCTACAACGTGATCTCTGCCGCAAAATCTACGCATTGAACTTGTATGGTAGTATTAAGGCGCGTAATTTTTCATCATCAAATGCAGTGATAAGGTTATTGAGATGAAAATTGTTAACGCAGAAGTGTTCGTTACCTGCCCCGGCAGGAACTTTGTTACGGTAAAGATCACCACCGATGAAGGATTAACCGGCATCGGCGATGCCACGCTGAATGGCCGTGAGCTGCCGGTGGCCTCGTATTTAAAAGATCACCTGTGTCCGCAACTGATTGGTCGCGATGCGCATCAGATCGAAGATATCTGGCAGTTTTTCTATAAAGGCGCCTACTGGCGTCGCGGTCCGGTCACCATGTCGGCGATCTCCGCGGTGGATATGGCACTGTGGGATATCAAAGGCAAAGCCGCCAATATGCCGCTGTACCAGCTGCTGGGGGGCGCATCGCGCACTGGCGTGATGGTTTATTGCCATACCACCGGCCACACCATTGATGAAGTCATGGACGACTACGCCCGCCACAAAGAGATGGGCTTTAAAGCCATTCGCGCCCAGTGCGGCGTTCCCGGCATGAAAACCACCTACGGTATGGCCAAGGGCAAAGGCCTGGCCTACGAACCGGCTACCAAAGGTAACTGGCCGGAAGAGCAGTTGTGGTCGACAGAAAAGTACCTCGATTTTACGCCAAAACTGTTTGCGGCTATCCGCGATAAGTTCGGCTTCGACGAACATCTGCTGCACGATATGCACCACCGCCTGACGCCGATTGAAGCGGCGCGTTTCGGTAAAAGCATCGAAGATTACCGCCTGTTCTGGATGGAAGATCCAACGCCAGCGGAAAATCAGGAAAGCTTCCGCCTGATTCGCCAGCATACCGTGACGCCAATTGCGGTTGGCGAAGTATTTAACAGCATCTGGGACTGCAAGCAGCTGATTGAAGAGCAGCTGATTGACTATATCCGCACCACCATCACCCACGCAGGCGGCATTACCGGCATGCGCCGCATCGCCGATTTTGCTTCGCTGTATCAGGTTCGCACCGGTTCACACGGCCCTTCCGATCTGTCGCCGATCTGCATGGCGGCGGCGCTGCATTTCGACCTCTGGGTGCCGAATTTCGGCGTACAGGAATATATGGGCTACTCCGCCCAGATGATGGAAGTGTTTAAACATAGCTGGAGCTTTGATAACGGCTATATGCATCCGGGCGATAAACCGGGTCTCGGTATTGAGTTCGACGAGAAGCTGGCAGCCCGATATCCCTATGAACCTGCGTATCTGCCGGTCGCACGCCTCGAAGATGGCACCCTGTGGAACTGGTAAGGAATCGAAAATGAATAGCGTGGTTATTGAACGTCCCGGCAATTTAAGCCTGGAAAAACGCGAGATCCCTCAACCTGCCGCTGGCGAAGTGCGGGTAAAGGTACGTTATGCCAGCATCTGCGGTTCCGATGTGCATATCTGGCACGGTCACAATCCGTTTGCCCGCTACCCGCGGGTTATTGGTCACGAATTCTTTGGCATTATCGATGCGGTGGGCGCCGCAGTTGATCCGGCGCGCCTGGGTGAACGTGTGGCGGTGGATCCGGTTGTCAGCTGCGGGCACTGCTACCCCTGCTCCGTCGGGCGTCCCAATGTCTGCAGCGAGTTGCAGGTCATCGGCGTCCATCGTGACGGTGGCTTTAGCGAATATGCGCTGGCGCCGGCAGCTAATGCCTATACGCTGCCGGCCAGCATTCCCGACACGCTGGCCAGCCTGGTGGAACCTTTTACCATCGCCGCCAATATCACCGCATTCCTGCAACCTGCCGCCAGGGACATTGCGCTGATTTACGGCGCCGGCCCGATGGGGATGACGGCAATTCAGGTGCTGAAAGGCGTCTATGGCGTACAGCAAGTGATTGTCGTCGATCGTCTGCCGGAGCGCCTGGCGCTGGCAAAACAGAGCGGCGCCGACCTGCTGCTGGACAACAGCGAGCTGCCGCTGGCGGCGCAGCTGAATGGCGTACAGCCGACGCTGATCATTGATGCCGCCTGCCACCCGGCGATCTTAGCCGAAGCGGTAGCGCTGGCATCCCCTGCGGCGCGTATTGGTCTGCTCGGTTTTTCCGGCGAACCCTGCACGCTGACCCAGCAAAGCCTGACCAGTAAAGAGCTGTCACTGTTTACCTCCCGACTGAACAGTAAGCGGTTTCCGCAGGTAATTAGCTGGATGGAACAGGGCCTGATTCATCCGGAGAAACTGGTGACCCATACCTTTGCCCTCAGGGATGTCGAACAGGCGATGACCCTGTTTGAGAAACAACCACGTGTCTGCTGCAAAGTGATCTTAAAAGTGGATTGATGGTTTATCGCGCGAGCTCTCAGTCTCGCGACCATATCGGGCCAGCAACTGCTGGTCCGCACCGGGAATGCTGTACCTACACCATATAACCTCTGTCCCCAGGGCAGAGATAATAATTATTTCGGAGTCATTATGTTCAAGAACCTGCGCTGGACGATCGTACTTCTGCTGTTCCTGGTCTACATGATTAACTACCTCGATCGTGTTGCCCTTTCACTGACCGTGCCGATGATTGAAAAAGACCTGATGCTGAATGCTGAGCAGTTCGGCATGATTTTCGGCAGCTTCTTTTTTGGCTATGCCATATTTAACTTTATCGGCGGCCTCGCTACCGATAAATTTGGCCCGACGCTGGTGCTCGGCGTGGCGGTCGGACTGTGGTCGCTGTTCTGCGGCATGACGGCGATTGCCACCGGCTTCTGGTCGATGCTAATCCTGCGCGTCCTGTTCGGTATGGCCGAGGGACCCATTTGCGCCTCGGCCAATAAAGCCATTAACGGCTGGTTCCCGAAAAAACAGGCCGCCACCGCGATGGGCTTCCTGAGTGCCGGTTCGCCTCTGGGCGGCGCGGTAGCCGGTCCGATTATTGGCTATCTGGCGATCTCCTTCGGCTGGCGTCCGGCATTTATGATTATCTGCTGTATCGGCATCGTCTGGATGGTCGGCTGGTTCCTGATCTCGGCGGATAACCCGGCAAAAAGTAAGCATGTCTCCGCCGATGAGCGCACGCTGATCGAAAAACTGAAGCAGGAGCAGATTAGCGCTGAAGAGGATCTGGCCCAGGCGGCACACGGCCTTGGTTACTACCTGCGTCAGCCAATCATTCTGGTGACCGCCTTCGCCTTCTTCTGCTACAACTATATTCTGTTCTTCTTCCTTAGCTGGTTTCCGGCTTATCTGGTGCAGGCGCATGGACTCAACATTAAAGCGATGAGCATTACCACCATGATCCCGTGGATTGTCGGCTTTGTCGGTCTGGCGCTGGGCGGCCTGATCTCCGATAAAATCTTTAAGCTCACAGGTAAACTCCTGCTGTCGAGAAAAATTGTGCTGGTGGTCTCGTTACTGGCGGCAGCAATTTGTGTCGCGCTGGCCGGTACGGTAAAAGATGTCACCTCCGCCGTGCTGCTGATGTCGGTATCGATCTTCTTTCTGTATATCACCGGCGCCATTTACTGGGCGATTATTCAGGATGTGGTACACAAAAGCCGGGTCGGCGGCATCAGTGGCTTTATCCATCTGATCGGCAGCCTGTCCGGTATTATTGGTCCGATCGCTACCGGCTATATTGTGCAGAACACCGGTAAATTCGACAGCGCCTTTGTGCTGGCGGGTGTGGTTGCCGCCCTGGGCGCCTTGCTGGTACTGTTTTTGATTAAAAGCCCGAAGACCAGCGGTGACGCGGTTTCGGTCTGATGATTCAGGGCGCGTTCCGCGCCCTTCTCTCTACAAGGATTGACTATGTTAGTCGTCGAACAGCTTCCGCCAGACGTCCGGCTCCCCGATTACGACCGCTGCCGTCTGCGCACCCGCATGGTACATATTGGTTTTGGCGCCTTCCATCGCGCTCATCAGGCACTGTGCAGTGATAAACTCGCCAGCGATCACGGCAGCGACTGGGGTTACTGTGAAGTCAATCTCAACAGCGGCGAACTGATCGCGGTATTACGGGCGCAATCGCTGCTGTATACGGTGACAGAAATGGCGGATGACAGCCTGTCGACCCGGGTGATCGGCGTGGTTAACGCCGCCCTGCACGGGCAGAGCGACGGCATTGAGGCGGTGATTGAAGCCATGAGTCAGCCGGATGTGGCTATCGTATCAATGACGGTAACCGAAAAAGGTTACTGCCACCATCCGGCCAGCGGCGAACTGAATCTGCAGCATCCGTCGATTCAGCACGACCTTGCCCATCCGGACGCGCCGCAATCCGTGCCGGGGGTGATTCTGGCGGCAATTAAACGGCGTCAGCAGCGCGGCCTGGCGCCGTTTAGCGTGATGTCCTGCGACAATATGCCGGGAAATGGCCATGTTACCCGACAGGTAATTGTGCAGCTTGCCCGCCAGCAGGACAGCGCGCTGGCGGAGTATATCACCCGCCATCTCAGCTTCCCGTCCACCATGGTCGACCGCATAGTGCCGGCGATGACGCCAGAAACCCTCGCGACCCTCAGCGACAAACTGGGCTGCCGTGATGAGGCTGGCGTAGTCTGTGAACCCTTCTTTCAGTGGGTTATCGAAGATAACTTTGTCAGCGGGCGTCCGGCGTGGGAGAACGCCGGGGCCGAGCTGGTAGACGATGTTCTGCCGTTTGAAGAGATGAAATTACGCATGCTAAACGGCAGCCACTCATTTCTCGCCTATCTCGGCTATCTTGGCGGTTACCAGCATATCAGTGACTGCATGGCTGATGACCACTACCTGATTGCCGCCCGTCAGCTGATGCTGGCAGAGCAGGCGCCGACACTGCGTACCCACGATGTCGATTTGACGGCCTACGCCGATTCGCTGATCGCACGTTACCAGAACCGCGCCATCAGGCATCGCACTTATCAGATTGCCACCGATGGCAGTCAGAAACTGCCGCAGCGCTGGCTCGACAGTATTCGCTGGCATCTGAAAAACGGCAGCCGTTTTGATCTGCTGGCGCTCGGCGTAGCGGGCTGGATGCGCTATGTTGGTGGCGTTGATGAACAAGGCGCGACGATTGTGATTAACGATCCGTTAAAAGATGAGTTAGCGCGCTGCGTTGCCGCCACGGCGGAAGGCGCCGAACGCGTTACGGCGTTACTGTCGATACGGGCGATTTTTGGTGACGATCTCGCGGCGCAGCCGCAACTGGTGGCACGCGTAACCGACTTCCTGCAACAGCTGCAAACGCTGGGCGCCAGAGAGACGGTAAAACAGCTGATGGCTCACTATTAACCGCTGAAGCATTCAGGTTGCAGAACGTCACCTGCAGCCTGAAGCCGGGGGGCTATAAAAGGGCTGGCGCTGGCGCAACGGGCTGTTTAGACTGAAAGCTTTCCAGCAAGGTTGACCTGTGTGTTAGCCGCAAAAAGGATGTTGCTGAATGTCAATCACTTACACCATAACTGCCAGCGAACCGGTGAATCAGCAGATCTACCGCTTTTTGCGTCAGGATATCGTCACCTGCGTGATCCATCCTGGCGCATTACTGTCGGAGAAAGAGGTTTCCAGCCGGTTTAACGTGTCACGCCAACCGGTGCGGGAAGCTTTTATTAAACTGGCCGAAGCCGGACTGGTTCAGGTGCTGCCACAACGCGGTACCTTTGTACGTAAAATATCTGCCCGTCGCGTTGCCGATGGCCGTTTTATTCGCGAAGCAGTGGAAGTAGCCGTGGTTCGCCGCGCGGCGCTGGAAGCCACACCTGCGGCGCTGGACGAGCTGGAGCATAATTTACAGCTGCAACAACTGGCCGCGCAGCGTCATGACAGCCAGGCGTTTTTACTGCTGGATGATGAATTTCACCGGCTGATTGCGCAAAGCATTCAGTGTGAACTGGCGTGGGAAACAGTAGAAAACATTAAAGCGGCCATGGACCGGGTGCGTTTCCTCACCCTGAGCGAAGTGTCACCGCCAGAAAAGTTAATTGAGCAACACCGGCAGATTTATCAGGCGATTATCGATCGCGATGCTGATGCCGCTGAACGCGCCCTGCGCCGTCATCTGCAGGAGATGATCTTCTCCATTACCCCGATTGCCGAGCAGAATAGCGACTGGTTTGAGCAGACGTAAATTATGCAACGTCGCTGCAAACCATTGGCACGGGCGGCATAAATGCCGTCATCACGCCGCTGCAAACCATTGGCACGGGCGGCATTAATGCCGTCATCACGCCGCTGCAAACCATTGGCACGGGCGGCATTAATGCCGCCCCTACGGGGGGGAACAGCTGAAATTCAGGCGATGGTAACGTCTTTCGACAGATACACATCCTGCACGGAATTAATCAGCGCGACGCCCTCTTTCATCGATTTCTTAAACGCCTTACGCCCGAGAATCAGCCCCATACCACCAGCACGTTTATTGATCACCGCGGTACGTACTGATTCGGCAATATCGGTATCGCCGGCAGCAGCCCCG
The DNA here is from genome assembly GCF_047308185.1 of Pantoea sp. B65. Lineage (NCBI taxonomy): Bacteria > Pseudomonadati > Pseudomonadota > Gammaproteobacteria > Enterobacterales > Erwiniaceae > Pantoea > Pantoea sp. B65. The sequence goes on along the minus strand of NZ_JAHXPU010000039.1, from coordinate 175,839 downwards.
CCGGAGTTAATCAAACCGGCACGCCCCATATAGCAGTTGGCCAGCTGATAGCGCACCAGATCAATCGGGTTTTCACTGGTCAGTTTGCTGTAGACGCGCTCATCGGTATAACCGAATTTCACTGCCTGATAGCCGCCATTATTTTCGGCCATTTTCTGCTTAACGATATCAGCGCCAATGGTGGCCGCCAGATGGTTTGCCTGGCCGGTCAGATCGGCGCTGGCATGATAATCGGTACCGTCTTTTTTAAAGGCGTTATTACGCAGATAGGCCCAGAGTACCGTCACCATTCCCAGCTCATGGGCGCGTTCGAAGGCGGCGGAAATCTCTTCAATCTGACGGCGCGACTGTTCGGAACCGTAGTAAATCGTGGCGCCGACCGCTACCGCACCGAGGTTAAATGCCTGTTCGACGCTGGCATACAGCGTCTGATCGTACTGGGTCGGATAACTGAGGGTCTCGTTATGGTTCAGTTTCACCATAAACGGAATGCGGTGCGCATAACGCCGGGACACCGATGCCAGCACGCCATAGGTTGAAGCCACACAGTTACAGCCCGCTTCAATCGCCAGCTCGACGATATTCTTCGGATCAAAATAGAGCGGGTTGGCGGCAAATGACGCCGCAGCCGAGTGCTCCACCCCCTGATCCACCGGCAGAATCGACAGATAACCGCTGCCCGCCAGACGGCCGGTGTTATACAGGGTCTGCATATTGCGTAGTACCACAGGAGAACGATTGTTATCGATCATTACCCGATCAACAAAATCCGCGCCTGGCAAATACAGGCTTTCCGCTGGAATGGTCATGCAGCGATGTTGCAGAAGGTGGTCAGCTTCTTTGCCCAATAACTGTACGATGTCCGTCATGTTAGCTCCTGGAAAATGAGTGATGGGCCAAACAGCTTCAGCCTTCAGCCCGACCGCCGGCCTGCGCCGACCTACCACAGCCTGGACCCAATCGCCCCCTTAACGCAAATTGCTGACACCATTTTTCAGAACGATCCGCAGCAAAAAAATCTCATGCAGGCAGTACTGCCTACCACCAGCGATAAAAATGGTGCACCGGGCCAATCCCCTGCCCCACCTCCAGCGAATCCGCATGTTCCAGCGCCCCCTGCAGCCACTGCTTAGCCTCATCCACCGTGGCGGACCAGCTATCATGGCGCGGGCGCAGTGCCGCCAGCGCTGCCGACAGGCTGCACCCGGTGCCATGGGTATGGCGGGTCGGCACGCGCGGGGCGCTAAAGCGCTGCTCATACTGGCGGGTAAACAGCCAGTCCGGGCTCTCCTGCTCAGACAGATGACCGCCCTTAATCAGTACCGCCTGGCAGCCCAGATCTAACAACGCGCGCCCCTGCGCGCACATCTCCCGTTCATTGCGCGCCGGCGGGCAATCCAGCAGCGCCGCCGCTTCCGGTAAATTAGGGGTGATCAGCGATGCCAGAGGCAGCAGGCGCTGGCGCAAGGTTTCAATCGCCATCACTGATAGCAGAGGATCGCCACTTTTAGCCAGCATCACCGTATCGAGCACCAGCCATGGCAGCGCCGCCTGGCGTAAACGCCCGGCGACGACTTCCACAATATCGCTATCCGCCAGCATACCGATTTTGGCGCTATCGATACGCACATCCGACAGTACCGAGTCGAGCTGTGCCGCGACGAACTCCGCGTCGATACGGTACAGCGACTGCACGCCACGGGTATTCTGCGCCACCAGTGCGGTGATCACGCTGGCGCCATAGGCGCCCAGCGCGGAAAACGCCTTTAAATCAGCCTGAATACCGGCGCCACCGCTGGGGTCGGTGCCGGCGATGGTTAAAGCATTAATTCGTTTCATTGCAGCGCCTCCGCATCCAGTTGCCAGAGGGCGTCGAGGAAGGCAGGAATAAAACTCCCCGGCCCGCTGGCCGTGGCGGTCGCGCGTTCACCGGCGCAGGAGATCACCCGGCAGGCACTGGCGATATGCTGCAGGCTATCGCCAGGCAGCGCGGCAAAAGCCGCCACCACCGCCGAAAGCGCACAGCCGGTTCCCACCACCCGCGTCATCAGCGCCGAACCGCCGGGCACCGCCAGCGTACGCTCACCGTCGGTGACATAGTCGACCACTCCGGTTACCGCGACGACCGCACCGCTGCTGCGCGCCAGCTGTTGCGCCGCGCTCAGCGCCGCAGCGGAATCGTGTAAGCTATCGACGCCGCGCCCCTGGCCGACCTGCTGCGCCAGCGCCAGAATTTCTGAAGCATTAGCGCGAATGGCACGCGGACGCTGCAGCAGCAGCGCCTGACAAAATTCGCTACGAAAGCGCAGGCCGCCGACGGCGACCGGATCCAGCGTCCAGGGTTTCTGCGCCTGCACAGCGGCGTCAATTGCCGCGCGCATCGCGCTGGCGCGATCGCGGGTTAGCGTACCGACATTGATTAACAACGCATCGGCGATAGCGCTAAACTGCGCCGCTTCCTCAGCATCGATCACCATCGCAGGCGACGCGCCAAGCGCCAGTAGCACGTTAGCAGTAAAGGTTTGCACCACATCGTTGGTCATACAGTGCACCAGCGGCGCATGCTGACGAAACAGAGCGAGGGATTCGGCGACAATGGCGCCAGAAACCGGGTCAGGTTGATAATTCATATACAACTCCCAACCGGCGATCAAGAAGGCGATGCGCTCAGGCATCTGACTTCCCTCCGCTGGCATTATCCAGTTCAGGTTCAACGGGTGTATCTCAGCCGGTTCGGTGAAAAGAAACGGCACCCCGAGTCAAGTTCTTACTCCGCCAGCATAAGGAAGCGACCAGATTTACGCAAGCGTTAGCCTGACCCTGGCGTCGGTTCGATTACGCGAGGAAGTTGTGCCTAATTTCGTTGTTGCTATCGCGCCAGGTAAATAATTCAAAATATTTCTTCGAACGCCATGCATTGATTCTTATTAATCGTTGTGATAATTAACATTAAAACGCCATCAGGGTTAATTTAAATATTCATAATTATCAATAGATTAAAATTATATTTTTCATATATCAATTATTAACAGACCCTCAACGGCTGGCAAATGCGCGAGAATAAATAGTTATTGAGAGCGACTCTCATTTCAATAGTAAATATTGAGAAAATAAAAAAATATGCATAAATCATCACATTTATTACATCGGTAGTAATAAAACTAAAATAACCAGCCTGTTCCGCCAATATTTGATAAAGATCAAGCTTGTTAAATTAATTTCCTCCCTACTATATCCACTCTTTATTCCTTGTCGTATCAGTCATCGTTCAGGTTGCAGGTGGATTGGCTACGTTAATCTCCTCCAGTCACTTACTGTCGTAAGCGCTCTGAGGGCGTCCGGTAGTCATCCTGCTGCTCTTCACGTTCAATTTGGCAAGACTGACTCCGGATATGGGAGAATAATAAAAATGACTGGGGAAAATACCATCCTTTCCCATCATGGCATTAATCGCCGTGATTTTATGAAGCTATGTGCCGCACTTGCCGCATCAATGGGGCTGGCGAACAGCGCAGCCGCCGAGCTCGCCAGCGCCATCAGTTCGCCACAGCGCCCGCCGGTAGTGTGGATTGGCGCGCAGGAGTGCACCGGCTGTACCGAGTCGTTGTTGCGCGCAACCCACCCGACGATTGAAAACCTGTTGTTGAATACCATTTCGCTTGAGTATCACGAAGTGCTGTCAGCAGCATTTGGCGAACAGGCGGAAGAAAACAAACACCGGGCGATAAGGCAATACCAGGGGAAATATATCCTGGTGGTGGATGGATCTATTCCGCTCAAAGATGGCGGCGTGTACTGCATGATAGCCGGCAAACCGATTGTCGAGCATATTCGTGAAGTGGCGGAACACGCGGCGGTGATTATCGCCATCGGTTCCTGCTCTTCCTGGGGCGGCGTCGCGGCCGCAGGCAGCAACCCGACGGGCGCAGTAAGTCTGCAGGAAGCATTACCGGGAAAAAAAGTGATCAATATTCCCGGCTGTCCGCCGAACCCGCACAACTTTCTGGCCACTGTCGCCCATATTATTGCCTGGCAGCGACCACCAACACTGGATGCGCTGGGACGCCCTACCTTTGCCTATGGCCGTTTGATTCACGAAAACTGCGAACGCCGTCCACATTTCGACGCTGGCCGTTTTGCCAAAGAATTTGGCGATGAAGGCCATCGTCAGGGCTGGTGTCTCTATCATCTGGGATGCAAGGGGCCGGAAACCTATGGCAACTGTCCGACGCTCCAGTTTTGCGACATCGGCGGCGGTATCTGGCCGGTCGGCATCGGGCATCCCTGCTATGGCTGCAACGAGCAGGGCGTGGGCTTCAAAAAAGGTATCTCACAGCTGGCGAATGTGGCAAACCCTACCCCACGCACAGAAAAACCCGCCGTGCATGCCCGCGAGGGCGGCCAGGTTTCCGCCACTGCGGTTGGGTTAATTGGCGGCGTACTGGGCGTGGTCGGCGGCGTCAGCCTGATGGCGGTGCGGGAATTGGGCCGTCAGCAAAAACAGGGACGGCAGGATGCCGACAGCGCATCCCGGGAGGATTAAGCCGTGAACAGACGCCATTTTCTGAAGCTGGCTTCCGCCAGCGCAGTATTAGCGGGAGCACCACGGCCAGGCCATGCGGCGGCGGCCAATAAGCCGCCGATCCCCGGTTCGTTAGGAATGCTGTATGACTCGACGCTGTGCGTCGGCTGCCAGGCGTGCGTTTCCGCCTGTCAGCAGGTCAACAAACTGGCCTATAACCCGCAGAGTAAAATCTATGCCGGGGGCAGTAGTACCTGGTCCAACAACGACAAGTTAAGCCCCTACAGCAACAATATCATCCAGGTCTGGAGCACGGGCAGCGGTCAGAACAAAGATCGGGACAATAACGGTTACGCCTATATCAAAAAGCAGTGCATGCACTGTGTCGATCCTAACTGTGTGTCCGTTTGTCCGGTCGGCGCGTTGAAAAAAGATGCGAAAACCGGCGTGGTGCATTATGACGCCAGTGTCTGCACCGGTTGCCGTTATTGCATGGTGGCCTGCCCCTTCGATGTCCCCAAATACGATTACGAAAACCCGACCGGTAAGATCCATAAATGCGAGTTGTGTAATCAGCAGGGACTGGAACGTCTGGATAAAGGCGGCCTGCCCGGTTGTGTCGAAGTCTGCCCAACCGGCGCAGTGATTTTCGGCACCCGTGAAGCGCTGCTCAGCGAAGCCAGACATCGCCTGACGCTAAAAGCGGGTGATGAATATCGCTATCCACGCCAGACGCTGGCTGCCGGTGACACCAGTCTGCATACGGTGCCCCGCTACGATCGCTACGTTTATGGCGAAAAAGAAGGCGGTGGTACCCAGGTACTGGTACTGGCCAGCGTCCCCTATCAGAACCTCGATCTGCCGCAACTGGATGCGCTTGCCACCGGGGAGCGTTCCGAACATGTCCAGCACACCATCTATAAAGGGATGGTACTGCCGCTGGCGGTATTAGCCGGCCTGTCGGCGCTGGTTCATCGCCATACCCGCGACGAACGTAAAACGGATGAGAAATCTCACCCTGAACCACATCAGGAGAACCCTCGTGACGATACATAAAGCCAGTCCGCTTGGCGGGCGGCTGGCCAGCTGGCCAGTGCTGCTGCTGGCGCCGTTAGTGGTCATCTGTGCGGTATTGATTCTGCGGCGGCTGCTATTTGGCATCGGCGCGGTGGCGGCTTTAAACGGCGGCTATCCATGGGGGCTGTGGATCGCTTTTGACCTGCTGGTCGGCACCGGGTTTGCCTGTGGCGGCTGGGCACTGGCCTGGGCGGTGTATGTTTTCAATCGTGGTGAATACCACCCGCTGGTCAGGCCGGCGCTGCTGGCGAGTCTGTTCGGCTACTCGCTCGGCGGACTGTCGATCACCATTGACGTTGGCCGTTACTGGAATCTGCCGTACTTCTATATCCCCGGTTTTTTTAATACCTCCTCGGTGCTGTTTGAAACCGCAGTTTGTATGACCATTTACATTGGGGTGATGGCGCTGGAATTTTTGCCGGTGCTGTTCGAACGCCTCGGCTGGCAGGTCGCGCTGAAACGGCTTAACAAAGTGATGTTTTTTATTATTTCACTGGGCGCGCTACTGCCAACGATGCACCAGTCCTCAATGGGATCGCTGATGATTGCCGCGGGATACAAAGTGCACCCGCTCTGGCAAAGCTATGAGTTGCTGCCGCTGCTTTCGCTGCTGACGGCTTTCATTATGGGATTTTCGATCGTGACGTTTGAAGGCGCGCTGGTGCAGGCGGGATTAAGGGGACGCGGCGCCGATGAAAGGCCCTTGTTTACCCGGCTGAGCCGCATCACTGAAGTGCTGCTGGTGCTGTTCCTGGCCGTACGCTTCGGCGAAATTCTCTGGCAGCACAAAACCAGCTACCTGTTTAACGGCGATCGCTTTGCGATCATGTTCTGGTGTGAAACCGCCCTGATGGCGTTGCCGCTGTTACTGTTGCGCTTACCTGGCGCCCGCCAGGATGCACGCTATCTGTTTCTTGGCGGGCTTAGCATGCTGTCTGGCGCGGCGCTATGGCGCCTGAGTTATTCGCTGCTGGCATTCAATCCGGGCGGGGGTTACCACTACTTCCCGGCAACCCAGGAAGTGCTGATCTCCATCGGCTTTGTCGCCATTGAAGTCTGTGCATACCTGTTGTTAATACGGCTATTGCCGGTTCTTCCCGCGCTGCAAGGCGTTCATCAGCATTATCAGGCCGAGGTAGAGCATGAGCCAACGCATCACCATTGATCCTATTACTCGCATTGAAGGGCACCTGCGTATTGATTGCGAAATTGAGCACGGGAAAGTGACGAAAGCCTGGTCCTCCGGGACAATGTGGCGTGGAATGGAAGAGATCGTTAAAGGCCAGGATCCGCGCGATGCATGGATGATTGTGCAACGTATCTGTGGGGTATGTACCACCGTGCACGCGATTGCGTCGGTACGGGCGGTAGAGAATGCGCTGGAGCTGAACGTGCCGGTTAATGCACAGTACATTCGCAATCTGATTCTGGCAGCCCACAGCATTCATGACCATATCGTCCACTTTTATCAGTTATCGGCGCTGGACTGGGTGGATATCACCTCCGCCCTGCAGGCCGATCCGAACAAGGCGGAAGCACTGCTGAAAGGGGTGTCGGACTGGCCGCTGAATAGCGCCGCCGAGTTCGCCAGGGTGCAGCAAAAGATCCGGGATCTGGTTGCCAGCGGGCAAATGGGGATCTTTGCTAACGGCTATTGGGGACATCCTGCCATGGCGCTGCCGCCGGAAGTGAACCTGATCGCTGTCGCCCACTATCTGCAGGCGCTGGAGTGTCAGCGTGATGCTAACCGTATCGTAGCCATCCTCGGCGGGAAATCGCCGCACATTCAGAATCTGGCGGTAGGCGGCGTGGCAAATCCGATCAATCTGGACTCGCCAGGCGTACTGAACCTGGAGCGCCTGACGTATCTGAAGTCTTTTATCGATCGGCTGGGGGATTTTATTGAGCAGGTCTATAAAGTGGATTGCGCAGTCATCGCCGCCTGGTATCCGCAATGGCTGAGCCTCGGCAAAGGCGCCGATCACTATTTAAGCGTCCCTGAATTACCTACCGACAACCAGGGCGGCAGTTTTCTGCTGGCAGGCGGCTACCTGGAAAACGGCGATGCCGCTACCTACCGCCCGATCACCAGCCATAGCGATAAGTTTTTGATCAACGGCATCACCGAGAGCGGCAAACACGCCTGGTATCAGGATGATGAGCCGCTGGCGCCGTGGGAAGGTCTGACACGTCCCAACTATACCGGCTGGCAGGAAGACGGTAAGTATTCCTGGGTGAAAGCCCCGACCTTTTACGGCAAAACCGTTGAGGTCGGTCCGCTGGCCTGGATGCTATGTGGCCTGGCCGCCGGGCATAAACAGACGGAGACGCACTATGCGCAGGTGGCCGGGCTGTATAAAACCCTCACCGGCAAGGTGCTGGAGCAGCGAAACCTGCACTCTACTCTGGGACGTGTCATTGGTCGTACGGTGCATTGCTGTGTACTAAAGGATACCCTGGCGCAGCAGTGGCAGGCGCTGGTCACCAACATCGGCAACGGCGACCATCAGACATTTATCAAACCGGATCTGTCGCCGGACACCGAGTTCCGCGGTGTGGGCTTCGGCGAAATGCCGCGCGGCATGTTGTCGCACTGGATTGTGTTCAGAAACGGTAAGATCACTAACTATCAGGCGGTTGTCCCTTCCACCTGGACATCAGCTCCACGCAACTTTGCCGGGCAACCCGGGCCATATGAACGCTCGCTGGTCGGCACCCCGGTCGCCGATGCGCAGAAACCGCTGGAGGTGGTACGCACCATTCACTCCTTCGATCCTTGTATGTCTTGTGCCGTGCATGTGGTTGACACAGTGAACGGCGGCGAAGTGACCAGAGTGAAAGTGTTGTAGCCAATGAGGTACCGTCATGAATATTTTGCTGTTAGGGATTGGCAACCTGTTGCTCAGTGACGAAGCGGTGGGGGTACGCGTTATCGAAACATTGCAGCGGCATTACGTCTTTACGCCGCAGATCGAGATTGTCGACGGTGGCACCGCCGGGATGGAGTTACTTGAAACCATGGCCGATCGCGACCATATCATCGTCGCCGATGCGGTGCTGACCGGCAGCGAACCCGGCACAGTGACGGTACTGCGCAATGAACAGGTGCCGGCATTGTTTACGCGTAAGCTATCCCCGCACCAGTTAGGGCTGGCGGATGTGCTGATGGCGCTGCATTTGACCGATGAATTTCCTCAGCAGCTTACGCTGGTCGGAATTGAACCCCAGTCGCTGGCGCCAGCGATTGCGTTAAGCGCCTGCGTACAGCAGGCGCTGGCGCCGGCAGTGGCGCAAATTATTGCGCTGCTGCGTACCAGCGGAATTGTGGTGCGCGAGAAAACGCCGCAGGAAAATGCCGTCAGTCTGGCGGGCGACTTAGCGGCGCCGCTGGCGTTAAATATGGCGAACTGGCGATGAACGACAGCGTATCGGTGGCCTCATCCGCCCCTGACGCCACCGCAGAAGTGGCCGGGTTTAGCGTCTCGCCCGCTGGCTGGCTGGAGGCGGCATTCAGTCGCGTAGCCCGTAATCAGATGTGTGAATTACCGTTTTATCGCGCCGGCATTCAGGTTCAGGCCTGCGGTTTTACCCTGTTTGAGCAGCAGTGGGTTGGCTGTTTGCTGACGCCATGGACCCTAAGTCTGCTGGTATTGCCTGGCCCGGGACAGATATGGCGACCACAGATGCCGGGAGAGCGACTGGCGCTGCAACTGCCATGCGGTAACGTCACCTTTTTGTCTGGCGAAATCGCTGACGACAGTGGCAACGCACGGCAATACCTCTCCTGCTCGCTTATGTCGCCGCTTGATAGCAGCCTGACACCCGCGCAGGCGGTAACATTAGCGCAGCAAAGCGCACGTATGGCCTTGTCGTTGCCGGTATTAAATACCGATCATCCCACGGATCTCAGCCGTCGCGAACTGTTCCGGCGCAGGAGCGAGTAGCATGCATGAAATTTCTCTCTGCTGCAGCACGCTGGAACTGATTGAGCAATATGCGCAACGGCATGGCGCGCATACAGTCACCGCGGTATGGCTGGAAATAGGCGCCCTCTCCTGTATAGAGGAAAGCGCCTTACGTTTTTGTTTCGCCTCGGTCTGCCGGCAAACTCTGGCGGAGGGATGTCAGCTGCATCTGACCGTGCGGCCAGCAATGGCGTGGTGCTGGGAATGTAGCGCCGTGGTCGGCGTAACGCGCCACGGCGCCGGTTGTCCCCAATGCGGCAGTTATAACCTGCGTATTGATAGCGGCGACAGCCTGCAATTAAAGCAAATAGCTATTGAGTAACGGCGGTACAACCCCGCAAGGAGCTATTCTGATGTGCATAGGCATTCCCGGAAAAGTCGTGTCGGCAGGCGAGGATATTTATCAGCCGGCGATAGTCGATGTCTGTGGCGTACAGCGGGCGGTAAATATTGCGCTGGTGTGTGAAGCCGAACCGGCCGCGCTGATTGGCCGGTGGGTACTGGTACATGTGGGCTTCGCCATGAGTCTGCTTGACGAACAGGAAGCGCAGAATACGCTTTCCGCGCTGCAATCGATGCAGAGCGTGGGGCTGGATCTGGATGAAATGCGCCAGAACCCGGCGGCAGGTTGAAAACGTTTATCAGTCAGCCGGCGCAGAAAATCTTAACTTCCTGTAATTGTTAAACACACATTTGAACTTGCCTGTTGCGAAGAGTGCGGAAATGATAAGCGCCTGGGTAAGGAAATGGGCTCAACCTGAGCATAGCCCCGAATTAAAGTGGAGATTGTATGGGTAAAACCAAAATGATGTTGCTGGCAGCGTTACTGGCAACCGCCAGTTCATCATTCGCGGCGCCGCAAACCACCGTGCCGACGACCAGTGTTCCGTCATCATCATCCTATGAAGTGCAGGAATTCAGTGCGGACTTTGTCAGATACAAAATTGGCGATACCGTGCCGGCACTCTATCGCAGCGCTAAATACAATATCAAGCAGTGGCAACAACGTAATCTGCCAGCACCGGATGTCGGTAGCCACTGGACCTATATGGGGGGTAATTACGCGCTGATTACCGATGCCGAGGGTAAAATTCTTAAAGCCTATGATGGTAATATCTATTACCGTCGCTAAGTCTGCCGCGCGCCTGTGCGAGTAACCACTGCCGGCGCGATTAAGCAGCGATTGTCGGCCAGCACTAAAGTGGCCGACAACGAGACTTAAATTTCAGGCCAGACGGCGGCGGGAATCATGACATGACCGGCGAACAACAGGCGGGCAGTGCGCAATACGCGGCAACCGCGTAATTCACCGGAAAGTGATAACTCGGCGACGAGGTTAAATACCCCGGAAGGATGTTCCAGACTAACCGTAAAGTTGCCCGGCACTGCAGGCGCGGCGTCTGGTGGGGAGATAAGCGTTCCCGGTATCAGATAGGCGCTGGCGATGCTTATCGCGGCGAAGACGCCAATCGAACGATGACAATGCTGCAATGAGAAACTGCGCGTGACCATGCTCTGCGGCTTTTCAGAGACCGCCAGCAGGATGATTTTGGGGACTGAGCGCCGTATGACATCGCCCAGCCCCATCCTTGCGCCGGCCACCAGACGTATGGCTTCAATTCTTTTTAACAACCGGCTATTTTGTTCCAGTTGTTCCAGCGATTCTTTGCCTGTCAGACCGAAATCGGCGGCGCGAAGCAATACCACGGGCATGCCATTATCGATACATGTCGCGGCAACACCGTCGATCTCTTCATATTTTTGCCCTGTCGGGAAGGTACGCCCGGCGCTTATCTGCGGCACATACGGAAAAAACAGTTCAATCGCGCTGGCCGTTCCTGGTACGCCGTCGATATGGTTGTCGCCCTGATAAATCACACCTTCGCGATCGCAGGGTACATTCACGATGGTGATCTGCCCGGTATTTTCCATAAACACCCGGACTGGCGTGAGCGGCGGCGTAATATCAACCAGCCCGCGCTCAAGCGCAAAAGCCCCCACCGCCGCCAGAATATTTCCGCAGTTTTGCCCGTAATCGACAAAAGCCTGCTCAACCCTGACCTGGGCGAAGAGATAATCAATATCGCTATCCGGGCGGGTGGAACGCTGAACAATCGCGACTTTACTGGTTAAAGGATCGGCACCGCCAATACCATCAATTTGACGCGCATCGGGCGATCCCATAACCGATAAAAGAGTGGCGTCGCGTAATTCTGCAGACGCAGGCAAATCCTGACGCAGAAAACATGCAGCTTTCGACGTTCCACCTCTCATTAACAAGCACGGGATTTTTCGCTGCGCCATAGGCTGTTTTATTACTCTACATCTTCGGGATTGTCATAATAGCATAATCCTTTTTGGCGTAATTTTTCACGCATATTATAGATGTCCAGCCCGGTCTCTCCCTGCGCCAGACGTTGCCGTTTTACCTCTTCATTCTTGATACGGGCGCTGGCTTTTTCCAGCACCAATTCAGCCGCACAATGGGGAATGACCACCACGCCATCATCATCGGCAACGATGATATCTCCGGGAGTAACAAGCTGACCGCCACAAATAACCGGAACATTGACCGATCCCAGGGTTTCCTTTACGGTTCCCTGAGCGTTAATCGCCCGCGACCAGACGGTAAATCCCATTTCACGCAGTGTTTGCGTATCGCGTACACCGACATCCGCAATCAGCGTGTTAACGCCATGAGCCATCAGCGAGGTGGCGAGCAGATCGCCGAAAAAACCATCCGTGCACAGGGAAGATGGCGCCACTACCAGCACATCTCCGGGATGGCACTGTTCCACCGCAACATGGAACATCCAGTTATCACCCGGGGTGACCAGAACCGTTACCGCGTTGCCAGCAACAGAGACGGACTGCTGTATCGGTCGAATGCGGGCATCCATCAGCCCCTGGCGGTTAAAGGCTTCGTGGGTTGTGGCAACCCCTGCGGCGGCAAAACGCGCGATAATATCCGGCGCGCTGCGGGGAATATTGCGGATCACTACGCCTTTTTTATTAAGCAGATTCATGCCAGATTCTCCGTCACGCGTGGATAAACACTCTGAAAACCTTCTGCATAGCTGATGGTTTTATTGCTGGTGATACCTATATTACGTTTCGCCTGCACACCACGCTGCAAGGCAACGCGCGTATAGTACTCCCATAAATGCTCTTGCCCCTGCATACACTGAATAGCCTGATATTTTTTCTCCCAGATATCGCTAATATCCAGTAAAACATCTGGTTTCCAGTTGCATTGTTCCGGTTGATGCGGTTCAAAACAATAGACCGGCGGCGCTTCCACGACTTTTTCTCCGGGGCGATATCCTTCAGCCTGAGCAATAATTCGCGCTTCCATCGCCAGATTAAACGCCAGCGGATGATCATAGTTGTAAGGGTCATGCATAGAGTGCGTCAAAATGAAATGTGGCTGGATTCGACGACATACATCGGCAAGCCGGAATAAAACCTCTTTATCGCGCGGTAACGGATAATCACCCAAATCAAAAAATTCAATGCTGGCGCCGAGAATTTCCGCTGCCTTTTGTGCTTCCTGCTGACGGATTTCCTTGACGGTATTTTCCGTCATACTGCCTTTACGCCACAGTTTTGCCGATTCGCCGCGTTCGCCGTAAGAGAGGCAGACAATATGCATGTTGTAATGCTGTTCAACATGTAAGGCAATCGCGCCACCCGCTCGCCATACAAAATCAGCGCTGTGGGCGCTGATAACCAGTCCGCTTTGGCGGTTCATTATCTCAGACATTATTCAATTCCTCCGTTAATCACCCGCTCAGAATTGCATGGATAACGTGGCATTGAGTAATGCCAAAACTTGTCAAAGCTATGATTTTTATTTATGTTCAAAATAATAAATCACCTTCAGGACGTGGAAAATGCGTACGCAGGTTGAAGAAAAAAACCTCAATATCATGCAGATAAAGTTTTTTTGCCAAATTGCCCGGCGCGGCAGCATTTCACGCGCCGCTGATGATCTGTTCAGAACCCAGTCCGCCGTAACAAGGTCAATGCATGATCTGGAGGCTGACCTGGGAGTAACGCTTTATGAGCGGCACTATAACGGAATGGTATTGACGGAATACGGCAAACGTTTATTACCGCGCGCGCAAAACGCCATCGAAGATTTGCAGTCCGTCCCTGCCCTGCTGAGCAAACTGAAAGAACGTACCATGACCGTCCGTGAACCCACCGAGCCGGTATGGCTATTTAATACGCGGCGACTCGAGATCTTTCTGCGGTTATATAAAATGAACCACACGCAGACCGTCGCAGAACAACTGCACATCAGCCAGCCTGCGGTAAGCGCTGCGCTAAAAGTTCTGGAGAAAGGTGCGGGAATCTCATTTTTCCGCCGCACAGCGGAAGGCGTAAAACCCACGGTGGCTGCCGATATTATTTACCCGAATATCAGTCGGGCAATCAATGAGCTTGCCCATATCCGGGATGATATCGCCACATGTAACGGGCTGTTAATCGGTAATGTTCGTATTGGCGCATTACCTTTGAGCCGCTCGCAAATTCTGCCGCAGTCAATTACCGCATTTCAGGCCCGACATCCGGCAATAACGGTTCAGACCAATGAAAGCCCTTACGACTCTCTGCTCGCGGAATTACGTTCAGGAAATATTGATTTCATTGTCGGCGCACTGAGAAACCATCAACCGCATTCTGATATCTGTAGCGAAGTTCTGTTTCAGGAAGAGATCATCATTACATCACGCGCCGGACATCGCTTGCTATCATCCTGTCAGCTGCCGGACGATCTGCAAAATGCGCAATGGATTCTTCCACGTTCGCAGACCCCCGCCAGGCATATGCTGGAAACAGCGTTCGCCGCCATCGGGATTGCCCCGCCACAACCCCAGGTGGAAACCGGAGACGCCGCGATGGTCAGAGGACTGCTGCTGCATTCCGATATGCTGGCAGTGGTATCGTCCACCCAGATGGCCTACGAACTGGAAAATGGCATTCTGGCAGTGATCCCGGTGATAATGCCGAACACGCGTCGCAGCATTGGCATTACCTTGCGCTCATCCGGCCTGTTATCGCCAGCGGCGGAAGCCCTGCTCGAATTCATTCGTCGCAATACCCGCTGACAGCCTGATATAAAAAACCACTTTTTTCATAAAAACCAAAATAATTAGCCATAAAAAGGCCCCATTCGCCTGCAATAATTAATTTTTAGCCACCAGCCCGCGGAAAAGTTTAATTATGCCGTCCAAATCACGTTTTTTTATTTTAATTCGATATTCATAAATAAAAGTCATCCTTTAACATTCGACTATTTCACGCCATAAGCTGACAAAATCATCGACACCGGCGCCATATAAATTAATCAGCCATAACGGATATAAAAAAAACTCATAGCCTCTTATGATTAATTAATGTCTGCCTTAGCGGTGCACATGCTAGCATCCAGCCCTATAAACACAGAGTCTGGAGACGTGCATGAAACTGGCAAATTTCCTGTATAAGGATGAAAAGCATTATGGCATGGTGCAAAATAATCGCATTATTGATCTTTTCCCGCTCATGGGAAACAAATACATCTCATTACAGGACGTGCTGCAGCACAACGCCATAGCTGAAATTGAAGAATTTCAAAATAATAAAGAAACGATATCTTTTGATGAAGTTATTTTTCTACCCGTTATTGATACACCAGGGAAAATTTTATGCGTTGGGATGAATTATCAGGAAAAACGCAGAGAGTTCAACGAAAAAAACCAGGCGCCGACAATTTTCATTCGTTTTTCCGATTCACAGATCGGCCATAACCGTCTTATTAAAAAGCCTTTTATTTCAGCCGAATTTGATTACGAAGGCGAACTTGCCGTTATTATTGGTAAAGAATGCTACAACGTTACAGAACAGGAATCCGCCAGCTATATCGCCGGTTATAGCTGCTACATGGATGGTTCGGTAAGAGACTGGCAGCATAGCTGGTATACGGCGGGTAAAAACTGGCCGGCAACCGGGGCTTTTGGGCCATTTATGGTCACGGCAAATGAAATTCCGGATCCGCAAAACCTTACAATTAAGACCATCCTTAATGGTGATATTGTACAGAATGATAATACGTCGAATATGATTCATAAGATCCCGGAGTTAATTGCTTATATCAGTACCTTTACCCGGCTTAGCGCTGGCGACGTAATTATCACCGGATCCCCTGGAGGAGTAGGCATGAAACGGGTTCCGCAACTGTTTCTCCAAAGCGGCGATCTGGTAGAAGTGGAAATTGAACGTATCGGCCGATTAAGCAACCGGATAAGTGCTTAATCAGGATTCACTATTACTTTTCTTTATCACTATAACACTCTGCACCCTGCTATTACTTTAATAATGAATAGAATAAGGTATCCCATGAAAATTGGCTGGTATTCTGAATTATCTTCTGTCGAAAAAAGATCGTGGTTCGCAAGTCTTGGCGGCTATGTATTAGATGCGTTTGATTCAACGATCTTTTCCCTGTCAATGCCTATATTGTTATCGATTGGTTTTCTGGTGAAATCGGAAGCGGGGGTGTTAAGTTCCGTTTCGTTAATTGGTAGCGCGCTCGGCGGCTGGAGCGCGGGGCTACTGGCCGATCGTTTTGGTCGCATCAAGATCATGAAATTAACCGTTATCTGGCTGACCGTATTCACCATGCTAACCGCATTTTGCAATAGTTACTGGGAGTTTTTTGCGCTGCGTTTTTTCCAGGGGCTGGGCTATGGCGGAGAAATGATCGTCAGTGGGGTATTAATTAGTGAAGTTATTCGCTCGTCTTTACGCGGACGGGTAGCTTCAACGATTCAAAGTGGTTATGCCGTGGGCAATGCGCTATCACTGGCGGTGCTGCCGGTAGTACTGGCATATTACCCGCCGGAAAGCGCATGGCGTATTCTGTTCACCCTTGGCGTGATCCCGGCGATCATTGTCTGGTGGATTAGACAAAAAACGCCGGAGTCCTCCGTCTATCTCGGTGGCAAGAAAGATGCCGGAAAAGCAAAAAGCTCAACCATTAAAATTATTTTTGGCCACAGCTATCGCAGAATTACCATCACGGCGACCATTCTTTCGACAGGTATTTTCGGTGGCGCATATGTCATGATCACCTGGCTGCCAACCTATTTACGGCTGAGCCTTGGATTGCCTGTGACTTCAATGTCAGGGTATTTATTCGTCAATATATTGGGTTCACTGATGGGGCCTTTTATTTGCGGATACATCAGCGATAAGCTGGGACGCTGGAAGACCATCATGCTCTTTCTGCTATTACAGACCGGCGTGGTCAGTGTCTATATGTTTATGTCGGTGAATCTGAACATTACTTTGGTGCTCGGCTATTTTCTCGGTGCGCTCCAGGGCGGGTTAGCCTCGTCGACGATGCCCGCATTTTCTGAACTCTATCCAACCAGTATGCGTGGCGGCGGAGCGGGCTTTTGTGCAAGTTTCGGCCGCGGCTTCGGTTCACTGATGCCTGCCGCGGTTGGCTTTCTGACGGCGTATATCCCGTTGGGGATTGCAATGGGCTCGCTGGCCATCGCCTCATATGCCATAGCGTTTATCGCCTCTCTGACACTACCGGATGTGACCGGCGCGGATCTGAATTCAGTCAGTCAGCAAAGGCCGGTTGCGGAGAAGAACCGACAACAGCTTGAAATAAAGTAACAGCCCGCTCTGCTTTATCTCTGCACGCGTCGTGACCTGCAAGCCGTGCGCCTGTGCGAGTAACCACTGCCGGCGCGATTAAGCAGCGATTGTCGGCCAGCACTAAAGTGGCCGACAATGGCAAAACGCTTAGTGGCGACCCAATGCGGCGTCAAACTTCGCCCAACAATCGGTAAGATCCACCACACTGCCGGTTTTACGTGCCTCATCGATCTTGATAGCGGTCAGTCCGGCTTCAAGCGCGTCCAGTACCGACACTTTTAACGGTGTACCGTGCAAAAGGTGTTGCACCACCCCTTCGGCCATCAGCGCATCTGCGCCGTAATGACCATCGTAGGCGTTACCGGCATACTCCTTATTTACCGTCTGCTCACGAGTACGCGCATCATGCAGGCGGAAATAGTTACGGACAAAATCCCCTTCCGCCTGGCCATCGGTACCTATCACACAAAAGCGGCGGAACTCATCCGGCACATTGAGATTGGCGTGAAAAGCCATGGTGGCGCCACCCGCATACTCAATAATCGCCGTCTGGTAATCGACAATATCAGCATCGCTGTCAAATACCGCCTCGGTGCTCGACCAGCCGCTCGGTTTCTCATGATAAAGCTCAGAGGCGGCAGTAATCTTTCCGGTTGGCGTATGGGCCGGGGTAAAGGATTTACGCCCGCCAAAACTGGCCACCCGGCGCGGGCGCTCACCCAGCAGCCCCTGGTAGAGATCAATATCGTGGCAGCATTTTTCGAGGATATACGGCCCGGCGTAACGCTCATAACGGCGCCAGTCACGCATAAAGAAAGCGCCGTGAAATGGCGGAATATGCTCAGTGGCTTCGATCGAGGTGATTTCGCCTAACTGGCCGCTGGCTTTCGCCGCCAGCAGATCCTGATACAGCGGTGAATAGCGCAGAACCAGGCCGACAATAATTTTATCTTCACCATATTCGCCGATCAGCTGCGCCAGCTCGATACTCTGGGCCTCATTAATCACCACCGGTTTTTCGGTAAACACGGTGTAGCCCGCGGTTAACCCGGCACGAATATGCTGCAAATGCATAAAGTTGGGAGAGCCGACCATCAGTAAATCGAAGCCACCGGCAGCCAGCATCTCATCCAGCGAATCAAATGCTTTACCGGCGTCGATACCGAAGGTAGCGAGATTGGGTAAGCCTGCCGGGGCAGGATCTACGTAACCGACAATAGTGAAGTCCGGGTCTGCTTTATTAAATTCGTGCGCCACATGGGACAGACGAAATCCTAACCCGACGATGCCTACTTTCATGTTCAACCCTGCCTGCTCAAGAAATTTGTCAGAAAAGAGAGAAGTAATGCCCCGGCAGTGTCACGCGGCGCATTTGCATATTTTATCGTCACCAACTTATTACGCCAGAAAAACTAAAGTCAACAGCCAAAACCAGTGATAAAATTTAAAAACAAACAACCAATTGATTTTAATCATTTAATTTTAAAAAATTCTATTATATTTATTTGTTATTGCGATTTAAGTTTTTTTTTACGCGCTTTTCGCTCAGAATCAAAGTGGGATAGGGCTGTTGATTGATTACCGATCATCGGGAGGACGGCTTTGCGATCAGAGTATTTTATCAGCGTCGATGGCGGCGGTACGCAATGCCGGACACGGTTAACCGATAAACAAGGCCAGGTACTGGCAAGCCTGAACGGTGGTGCGGCAAATATCTATAGCGACTTTACTGGCGCCATGATCCGGGCAACCCAGCTTATCAATGACACCCTGCAACAGGCGGGGCTACCGGCGTCCGCCAGACGTCAGACCGTTGCCGTACTCGGGCTGGCAGGGGCAAATGTGCAGAGCGTTCGCCAACAGGCTCAGCAGTGGCCGCAGGATTTTGCCCACTGGCAGGTGCTGTCTGATGTGGAAATTGCCTGTCTGGGCGCCCACCGCGGCCAGCCCGGGGCGGTGCTGATTACCGGTACCGGCAGCCAGGGCGCATTCTGGGACGGATCACAATTCCGCTGCGTTGGCGGCTGGGGATTAACCCTTTCAGATCAAGGCTCCGGCGCGTTGCTGGGCAAACGCGCGCTACGCCTTGCCTTGCAGGCACATGAGGGCTTAGTCCCGTCAAGTCCGTTATTACAGGCGCTGATGGCGCACTTTGACCACTCTCCTGAGCTCCTGCTGCGCTGGGCGACAGACGCCACCCCGGCACACTGGGGGCAGTTTTCGCCACAAATATTCGACTATGCCGGCCAGCAGGATCCTCATGGTACGGCCCTGATCGACATCACCGCGCAGGAAATCAGTTTAATGGTAAATCATCTGACAGAAAACGGGCAGCATTGTGTGGCACTGATGGGGGGACTGGCTGCGGCAGTCCACCGCTGGCTGGCGCCCGCAGTTCAGCGTCAGGTGGTGCCGGCAGCAGGCGATGCCCTGACGGGTGGATTGCAACTGGCCTTCACCTGGGGATAATAGTGAACGCCATTACGGCGGCAGCAGCGTCTGCCAGCCAGTTTTCTCCTTCTGGTTCATACTCTTATGATAACTACGCCTTCTATAACAACGCGAATATTACGGCTTATTGTTGAGCTTTCCCCCATCAGCCAGTCGGATCTGAAAGTCCGCAGTGGGCTGAGTATGTCCACCGTCTCTCAGGCAACCAACCGGTTATTAACTAAAGGGGTTATTCAGGAGCTTGGCCTGCGGCGTGAGTCGATGGGCCGGCCGAAGACTCTGCTGGGGCTTAATCCCGATTACGCGACGGTCATTGGTATTCAGCTTAATGCCGAACGAAATCTGATCGTGATGACCGATCTGGCGGGAAACCTGTTGGGGGAGCAGCAAATGCCCTCCGGCGAGCTGACGCCGCGTCAGTTAAGCGATGCGCTGGCAAGATTTATCAAGTCCCTTGGCGAACGCCATGTGGGCGCGATCGGGCTGGCGCTGTCGGGGCTGGTTGACCCGCAAAGCGGCTACTGTATCCGCTCGACAGTGCTGAACTGGGACAATGTCCCGGTGGTAGAGCAACTGGAGTCACGCTTTAATATCCCGGTATTTATTGAAAATGACGCCAATGCGATGGCGCTGGCGGCGCTGGTGTTTGGCCAGCTGGGTCAGGCGCAGTCAGCGATCATTGCCACTTATGGTAAAGGGATTGGCGCCGGGATTATCCTCGACCGCCAGCTGTATCGTGGCCGTCATGGCACGGCAGGAGAGTTCGGCAACGCCCTGCTGGCGGATGGTTCCGGTCGTATACTGGAAGAGCTGGCCTCATCAAAGTCGATTTTACGCACGCTGCAGGGCGAGAATAACGCCGGGCAACCGCTGGCGAAGAATCTGCTGGCGCTCGATCAGCGCCCTTCTCCGTTCACGCTGGAGACGCTGAGAGAGGCCGGGCATCATCTGGGCATGTCGCTGGCCAACCTGGCGGTCGCCCTTGATCCGGATATTGTCTATCTGGCGATGGAGCCGCAAATGGCCTCGCGTATTTTCCTCGATCAGGTGGCGCAGAGCTTCCAGAATTATCGGCTGAAGCTTTCACCCCAGCTGACCCCGTTGCAGTTCCTTACCGAATCTAACCGTATGTGGGCGCTGGGCGCCGCCGGGCTGGCGGTCGATCGCTTAATCGATCTGTTGTCATTGGAAGCGGATGCGGAGAATGAGCAGAACGGCAAAAAACGCAATGATATCAGCCAGCTGTCGTAGTTCCCGGCACGGATCTGTTTGTAGGGGCGGCATTTATGCCGCCCGCACCGGTGGAATCGATTTTCCGTTTAACGCAGCCGCTCGCCCTGTTCGGCAAACAACAGCACCGTCGCCGGATCGATGCCAAGTATCATCGCATCATGCAGCACCACATTTTCCCCGTGGCGTACTTCGGCTACCAGCATCTCATCACGTCCCACATTCAGATAGACATAGTTGGTATGCCCCAGCTTTTCGAGAAAGGTCACCGGCGCGCTAAAACGATAAGCTTCCGGCGCCTCCTGCGGCTGACAAAAATGCTCCGGACGCACGCCAATCCACAGGGTCGTCCCTTCCGCCAGCGGCGTTTGCAATGGACACACCAGCGAGTTTAGCCCGAGATCCGCCACCCGCAGTTGCACTTCTCCCGGACGGGTTGCCACCACCTGGGCGGGCAAAAAATTGATCTTAGGCGAACCGATAAATCCGGCGACAAACATATTATCCGGATCATGATAAATGGTCAGCGGTTCCCCGACCTGCTCAATCCGTCCCTGACGCAGCACCACGATTCTGTCGGCCAGCGTCATCGCTTCCAGTTGATCGTGGGTAACATAAATCATGGTATTGCCCAGCGATTCATGGAGACGGGCAATTTCGATACGCATTTTCAGACGCAGTTCAGCATCCAGGTTGGAGAGCGGCTCATCAAACAGAAAAATGTTCGGCTCACGGATAATCGCCCGGCCAATCGCCACGCGCTGGCGCTGCCCGCCGGAGAGGGCGCGCGGCATACGGTGCAGATAGTCGGTGAGGTGTAACTTCTCCGCCAGCGCATCGACTTTACGCTTCACTTCCTCTTTCGGCTTTTTCGCCATTTCAAGGGGATAAGCAAGGTTATCGCGCACCGTCATATTGGGGTACAACGCATAAGACTGAAACACCATGGCGATCCCGCGCTCAGAAGCTGGCTGGTTAGTCATATCGGCGCCGGCGATCAGCAACTGCCCGTCACTGATCTCCTCAAGCCCGGCGATCATCCGCAATAACGTCGACTTCCCGCAGCCGGACGGCCCGACAAACACCACAAACTCACCGCTGTTGATAGTCAGATCCACGCCGTGAATCACGGTAAGCTGATCCCAGCTTTTTTTCACACTTCTCAGTTCCAGATTCGACATATCGCCCTCGGTTACAGTGACTGCCCCATGTAAATCGCATTACGGCGGAAAATATGCCGGAACCCCAACTTTTCGTAGAAAGCGCACACCTGTTCATTCTGCAAACTGACCCCCAAATGCACGCCGCTCACGCCGGCGGCACGTAACGCCGTCAGCTGATGTTCAATCAGACGTCGCCCCCAGCCGCCATGCTGGGCGAGCGGCAGCAAATTAATATGCAGGTGGGCCGGCCATGGCCCGGTAAGTTCGGCGCTGGCCCTGCCGGTAGTACGGATCTGTGACAACACTTTCATATCGAGCGCCGCCTGCGGCTGGCGATGGGCGTAACGCTGACGCAATTCCGGCCACCACTCCTGCTCCAGGGTGTTTTCAAAGGCCACCGTATCCGGCGCCGCCACCACATAGCCGACCACCTGCTCCCCCATCGCCAGTACAAAGGCAAAGTCAGGGGCGAAAATGGCATACGGCAGGACATATAACAGCCCCGGATAGTGACAATCGCTGTACAACGCGCTGGCATCTTTACCCGCATCCGCTGTTTCGAGGCAAATACGGCTCAGGGCTTCGCGATCTTCGGGTCGCGCCGGGCGGATTTCGCCATGGAGATCTGACTTCATCGGACACTCGCTCATCATTGAACAGATTTAAGCCAACTTAATTAAATCCCACTTTTTTTTCAAGAAAGAATAATTAGCCGTGATCGCGTAAAGACCAATACAGGCTTTAGCGGTCGCTGCCGGTAAGAATATGCGCTTATGGATAAGATTGCCTGGCTGGCACGAAGCGCCTGAATTGCAGGTAAATAGTCGTCACTGCCCTATCCGTCGGACTAAAAAAGTCACGAAGACATAGGATTTTACTATGATATCTTATTGAGATAATTAAAAATTATTCACAGCAACAGGATCAGCCGCCGCGATAACCATACAGGGGACAGACCACAGCTGGAAAGCAGAAATAGCAGCTTTTTATTCTACGGAGTGCGACTATTTTTGGTATTTTTGTGACCAATGTCGGGTTATTGCGTCGTTTAAAATGCTGTTTGACTTTTTTTTTTATATAAAGTAAGTGTAAAGGATGATGATAAAACGAACATCATAAATGGTTAAGTGCGGGATGTGCTTAAGGCGAATGCGCAGGGAGGCTGGTGTTGTTTGTGTCCAGGAGAGTCCTGTCCTATGTGTTATTCATATAAGATTAAGCGTAATTCCCGCACGACACGTCTTACCGCTCTGGCTCTGTTTACCGCGGCGGTGTATGTCTCTCCGGTAAGCGCAGAGACCACCACGGTTGCCGCATGGGATATTTATAACTATCCGGAACAAAGCGCGGTAATTGATAAAGCCATTAAAGACTTCAGCGCTGAGAATCCCGGCGTGCATATCAAGCGTTCGGTTCACGCCTTTGAAGACACCCGCATCCCGCTGAAGCTGGCGCTCTCATCCGGAGACGATCCGCAGGTGGCGCAGGTCAACCAGGGGGGCGGCGATATGGGCGCGCTGGTAAAAGAGAAATTACTGGTGCCGCTGGATGGCTATGCAAAAACCTATAGCTGGACCACCCGCTTCCCGGATTCGATCCTGAAGCGTAACCGCTGGTCGGAAAAGCAGACTTTTGGCGATGGTCATCTGTACGGCGTCGCCAGCCTCGGGGAAATGGTCGGGCTTTACTATAACAAGGCGGTGCTGGATAAGGCCGGGATCCCCCTGCCCAAAACCATGGCTGACTTTGAAGCCGCGCTGGAAAAGTTAAAGCAGGCCGGTACGCCAGGGCTGATGCTGGGTCTGCTGGATGGTAACGCCGGGCAGCAGATGCTGAGTACCTTATGGGAAGATCAGATCGACAGCGGCGAACGCCAGGCGCTGGATAACCTGATCTATGATGTCGGCGGCACATTTAAAGATGCAAAACTGGAAAAAGCCGCCCAGCTAATGCAGGACTGGAACCACAAAGGCTATTTTTTCCCCGGCTTCCAGGGAATTGGTCATGATGATGCCGCGACGTTATTCCAGAGTGGACAGGCGGCGTTCTTTATTAGCGGCACCTGGTATATGGGGCAATTTAAACCCAACAAAGATATTCATTTCGCCGCGCTGCCCGTCTTCCCTGGCGTAAGCAAACCGCTGATGGTGGGGGGAACCGATTTACCGTTCTCGGTGACGGTCACCGCGAAAACCAAAGCGCAGCAAGATGCCGCCGCCCGCTATATTGACTACATAGTCTCTGACAAAGTGGCCAATGAGTGGTTACAGGCCGGCTTCCTGCCCGCCAGCTCCTCCGCCAGCGCCAGGCTGCCAGCGGATAACCCGCTGCTGACCGATGTCTACAGTGTCTGGACGCGCGTCAATCAGAATGATGCTCTCGGCCATTATCTGGACTGGGCAACGCCAACCATGCTGACCACTCTTAATCAGAATGTGCAGTTGTTAATGGCGGACAAAATTACCGCGCAGCAATTGACGGAAAAAGCGGATGAAGATTACCAGAAATATCTCTCTTCATTAAAACACTAACCCCAGGTGATGTGGAAACTGCGACATGCTGAATCGCTCACGCGCAAGTAATGCACTGTATATTTTACCGGCGCTGCTTATTTATAGTGTCTTCCTGTTGTTTCCGCTGATGGCTTCGCTCGGCATCGCGTTTACCGACTGGGATGGTAGTAGCCGCCCCATGTTTATCGGGTTGCGCAATTTTGTGCAGATCTTCCTTGATGAGCAGTTCTGGACAGCTGTGGGTAACAACCTGATATTAATGCTGTTCTACACGCTATTGCCCGTGAGCTTCGGCCTGGCGCTTTGTAGTTTCCTCAGTGAGTTGCGCAGTGGGAAAGAACTGACCGTGCTGCGCGTACTCTTTTTCCTGCCCTATATTATGCCGATGGCGGTGCTGGGGGTGGTCTGGCGCTGGCTGTACAACCCGGCCTTCGGGCCAATTAACCAGTTTCTGCGCCAGATTGGTCTGCCCCACCTCGCCCTCGCCTGGCTGGGCGACTTTACCTGGGCGTTACCTGCCACCGGCATGGTGGCGGTGTGGTACTTTTTTGGTTTCTGCCTGATCTTATTTATGTCCGGCATCCAGCGGATGGACCCGTCAATTAATGAAGCGGCGGCGCTGGATGGCTCATCGCACTGGCAGAAGTTTCGTCGCATCACCCTGCCGGGGCTGCGGCCGGAAATCAAAATCGCCCTGATCCTGACGGTGATCGCCAGCCTGAAAGCCTTTGACCTGGTGTATGTGATGACCCAGGGCGGCCCGGGAACCTCAACGCTGGTAACCAATATGTATATGTATCAGCAGGGTTTCGACCTGCGACACTTTGGTTATGCCTCGGCGGTGGCGATTGTCAGCCTGCTGATTGTCTTTATGATTAACGGCGCCCTTCATTTTGCCATTCGGGAGCGCAAGTAATGACCAGAACTCCGGTATTTTCCCGTGCTCTGCTGTGGTTTCTGGCGTTACTGACCATCGCCCCGTTTGCGATGACGCTGCTGACCTCATTCAAAACCCAGCTGGAGCTGTTTCAGGGGGTATTTACCCTGCCCTCTTCGTTCAGTTTTCAGAACTATATTTCCGCCTGGCAGGATGGTCATTTCCGCATCTATTTTCTTAATTCGGTGCTGGTGGTGATTCCGGTGGTGGTGATCAGTATTCTGGTCGGCATCCTCTCCGGGTTTGGTTTCGCCTTCCTGCGCATCCCGGGTAAAGTACTGTTTAGCCTGCTGATGGCGCTCGGTATGGTATTGCCTTCAGAAGCCTTTATTATTCCGCTCTACCACGAACTGCGCTGGATGGGGCTAACCAATACCTACCTGGCGCTGATCCTGCCGCAGGTGGCGCTCTCCATCCCGTTTACTACCCTGATGGTCGCCACTGCGCTGCAACAGGTACCGCGGGAGCTGATTGAAGCGGCGGTAATGGACAATACTCCGCGCCGCCGTTTGCTGTGGAAAATCCTCGTGCCGGCCATCTGGCCGACCCTTTCCACCCTCGCGCTGCTGCTGTTTATCTGGACCTGGAACGAATTCCTGATCCCGCTGATCCTCGTTAACCAGGAAGACCTGCGCACCCTGCCGATTGGCATGATGTTTTTCCAGAATAAAAATACCATCAACATTCCGGTACTGATGGCCGGGGCGATGATCGTTATTCTGCCGCTGGTGGTGATGTTCCTGATCTTCCAGCGTAAGTTTATTAGTGGTGTCACTCAGGGAGCGGTGAAATAACATGCAGCTGACCCTCAACACGATTGCCGGCAATAGCGGCGAGCAGCCGGTAACCCGCATCCTGCAAAACGCCATCGATCGTGTCGCGACAGCCGGAGGCGGCACGCTGACTATTCCGCCAGGCCGCTACCTGACGGGCGCACTGCTGCTGCCTTCGAACTTTTGTCTGCATCTGCAGGCTGGCTGCGAACTGCTTGCCAGCCCTCACTATGCTGACTATCTGGCGGGCCAGACGCTCACCGTAGCGGAACAATCGAACCGCGCGCTGCTCTATGCTTATGGTCAGCGCAATATTACGCTGTGCGGCGCCGGCTGCATTAACGGCAATGCTGATGCCTGGTTCTCCCCGCAACGTGACGCTCAGGGCTACCGGATACCGGCGCGCGAGCGCCCGCGCATGGTGGTGCTGGAGGATTGCCAGCAGGTACGGCTGCGCGATCTGCAGCTGATCAATGCCCCAATGTGGACCGTGCATCTGGTCAGTTGCCAGCATGTCTTTATCAGCCAGCTGACGATCGATAATGATTTAACCATGGCCAATACCGATGCGCTGGATATTGATAGTTGTCAGCATGTGCATATCAGCGACAGCTATTTTAGCGCCGCCGACGATGGCATCTGCCTGAAAACCACCCGTAAACCGCAACATCTGCGCCGTCCGGCACGCAATATCACCATTAGCGGATGCGTATTACGCTCATACAGCTCAGCTTTCAAGATCGGTACCGAGACGGTGGATGATATTGAAAATGTGATAATGACCGGCTGCACCATCTTCGACAGCAACCGTGCGATTGGCCTGGTCAGCCGCGACGGCGGCGCGTTACGGCGGCTGCGCTTTAGCGATATCAGCTTTGAATGTCGCCATGTCAATCCCTGCCACTGGGGACGCGCCGATCCGATATTTATCTCCTGTCGTTTTCGCGACCCGGCAGTGATCCCTGGCAGCATCACTCAGGTCAGTTTCACTGGGCTGACGGGGATCGGCGAAGGGGCGATAAACCTGCACAGCGACCTCCCCGGCGGCATCCGCCAGGTGTCGGTCAGCCAGCTACAGTTTAGCCAGCAGCAGAGCGCCAGTGAGCAACAGGGCAGCTACGATGTCCGCCCGCCCTGTAATCCCGAGCGCCCGACCGGCAGCGGGTTGGATAACGCTTTCCTGCTGAATCCCGCCAGCGGCGAACCCTTTGGCGTTGAACGCTATCCGGGAGGGATGCCGGCGCTGTTTGCCCGGGGAGTACAGGATCTGCAACTGGCGGCGTTAACTCTCGATCGCCCTTCGCCACTGCCCGCTGGCTGGCACCCGCAGCCCGTGGTACAGCTGGACTCCACCGCAATTTAGCGCCCTGCCAGCGGCTGCAGACGCAGACGCTGGCGGCGGGTCGATTTTTATTTTCACCCTGTCCCCGGCAATACCTAAAGATTGTTCAATACCTCGTCGATAAAGGGAGATACAGATCTCCCTTCTTAAGAGCCATCGTTATGCTAAAGAACATGAAAGTTGTTTCGGCAATCATCCTTATCCTGGTGATATTCAGCGGACTGCAGCTGCTATCCGGCTCGCTGTTCCTGAAAGCTATCTATGGCGATAAAAATAACTTCGCCGCCAATAGCGTACTGTCTCATCAGCAGAGCCAGCTGGGCGATGCATGGGTGACGCTGGTCAAAACCCGGGTAACCATTAACCGTGTCGCCATCCGCATCCTGAAAAATCAAACGGATCCGGCCTCGCTGGCGGCAATCCAGAAGCTGCTGGTCACCGCCGATGAATCACTGAAAAAAGCGGCTGCGCATTATCAAAACTATAAAGCGTTACCGCTGGTCGACGGGCAGAGTGCTGAACTTGCCAGCGAGGTAGAGAAAAAATATCAGGCGATGTATGACGTCATGAGCATGTCTGGTGAATATCTGAAAGCCAATAACTATGCGGCTTACGGTAACCTTGAAGCCCAGGAGGCTCAGGACAACCTCGGCGCTATCTATGATAAATGGCGTTCACAAAACACCCTGTTGCTTGATGCCGGTATTCAGCAAAATGAAAGCGGCTTTAATGCGATGGTTGGGGTATTAGCCGTTATGGCGGTGCTGGTCATTGTACTGGCGATGGCGGTTTGGATGCTGGTGGGGCGGATATTACTGAAGCCGTTAGCCCAG
This sequence comes from Pantoea sp. B65, assembly GCF_047308185.1. Taxonomy (NCBI): domain Bacteria; kingdom Pseudomonadati; phylum Pseudomonadota; class Gammaproteobacteria; order Enterobacterales; family Erwiniaceae; genus Pantoea; species Pantoea sp. B65. Next base: position 147,377 of record NZ_JAHXPU010000039.1, on the reverse strand, counting down.
TTGCAAACCCAGATCCAGAATATTGCCGGCGGCGATCTCTCGGTACAACTTGAGCTGAGCGGACGCAGTGAAATGGCCACCCTGGCGCACAGTCTGAAGGAGATGCAACAGGCGCTGATTGCCACCGTCAGCAACGTGCGCGACAGTTCCGATGCCATCTTCAGCAGCGCCAGTGAGATCTCCACCGGTAACACCGATCTCTCGGCGCGCACCGAAGAACAGGCCGCGTCGCTGGAGGAAACCGCAGCCAGTATGGAACAGTTAACCGCGACGGTGAAACAGAACGCCGACAACGCCCGTCAGGCGGCAAACCTGGCGAAATCCGCCTCGGAAACCGCCGGCAGAGGCGGCAAGGTGGTCAGCGGCGTGGTGAAAACCATGAATGATATCGCCGAAAGTTCGAAGAAAATCGCCGATATCACCAGCGTGATCGATGGTATTGCCTTCCAGACCAATATTCTGGCGCTGAACGCCGCAGTAGAGGCCGCACGCGCCGGTGAACAGGGCCGCGGCTTTGCGGTGGTGGCCGGTGAAGTTCGCAACCTGGCGCAGCGCAGCGCGCAGGCGGCAAAAGAGATTAAAGGACTGATTGATAACTCCGTAGAGCGTGTCAACATCGGTTCAGATCAGGTTGCCAGCGCCGGTGAAACCATGCAGGAGATCGTCAGCGCAGTGGTACGCGTAACGGATATTATGGGCGAAATCTCGTCTGCCTCTGACGAGCAGAGCCGCGGTATCGAACAGATTGGTCTGGCGGTACATGAAATGGATCGCGTAACCCAGCAGAACACCACCCTGGTTCAGGAATCAACGGCGGCTTCGGCCTCGCTGGAGTCCGAGGCTGGCCGACTGTCACAGGCGGTGGCGGTGTTCCGCCTGGCTAAAAATCACCAAGCCGCACCGGCGGCGGTTGCGCCGTCCGCAGCGGTCAAAACCATCAAAAAACAGCCTGCCATAGTCGATAATGGCAACTGGGAAACCTTTTGAGTTCACATTTGCCTGGCATATTGCAGGGGAGTTCGCTCCCCTGCTCGCCCGCTGGTAGTCGACGTTAGCGCGCCATCGCCACTGCCTCACCTAATTGCCAGACCGCCATCGCGTAGTGATTACTGTGGTTGTAACGGGTAATCACATAGAAATTCGGCAAGCCATACCAGTACTGATACGACGTCCCCATATCAAATTTCAACAGGCTGACCTGCTGGTCGTCCTGCAATGGCGTTTGCGGGCTGACTCCCGCGCTCATCAGCGCTGACGGGCTGTAACGCGTTTTAAAGCCGCTTTCCAGCCCCGGCGCCTGGCCATTAGCTGGAATGGCGATGGTGCGATTGCTCTGCCAGCCATGCTGTTTAAAGTAGTTCGCCACGCTGCCGATCGCATCAACCGGATCCCACAGATTGATATGACCATCGCCGTTAAAGTCCACGGCATAATCTTTAAATGATGAAGGCATAAACTGCCCGTAACCCATGGCGCCGGCAAAAGAGCCGCGCAGATCCAGCGGGTCATCCTGCTCATTACGCGCCATCAACAGAAAAGTTTCCAGCTCGGCGCTAAAGTAGTCGGCACGTCGCGGATAGGCAAAGGAGAGCGTCGCCAGCGCATCAATAATACGGGTACGGCCCATCACCCGCCCCCAGCGGGTCTCAACGCCGATAATGCCGACAATAACTTCCGGCGGCACGCCATACACCTGCTGGGCACGCACCAGCGCATCCTGATACTGATTCCAGAACACCACGCCATTCTGCACATTATCCGGCTGGATAAACTTACTGCGATAGCGGATCCATGCGCCATTCGGACCCGATGGCCCCTGCCCAACCGGCGCCTGGCGATCCATCAGCCGCAGCACGCTGTCGAGTCGTTTGGCCTGCGCCAACACATCATGCAACTGTTGCCGATCGAAACCATGCTTATTAACCATATTATCGATAAAACGTTCGGCTGCCGGATTACCGGCAAAATCCCCGCCTAATGGATGTATATTATGCGCTGGATCGAGCAGAAACCCGCCGCCGGGTGCGGGTGCGGAGGCGCCGCTAAAAGGATTGCCGGACTGCGCATCTGCCGGTGGGGTCGGTTTGCTGCTACAGGCAGCCAGTAAAGTAATCAGTGGTAATAGTGTGACGAGAGAACGCATTACAAATCCAGCTTGCCAGGTCGAAAGGAGAAGTAAGTTGTATGGTAAGCATTGCTGCGCAACGAGTAAAAAGAAATCCGGCCATTTTGCCGCTAATTTTTCTTATAGTGCGCGTAACCCGTTGGCGTCGTGCTGGCAGCGCCGCAATTCCCGTCGCTGATGATTGATGTTAGCCTGATAACTGTCTGCATCTCAGGGAGAAAATTGTGCATATCCGTCTGTTTACTGAAGCTGACCGCCCTTTTTTACGTACCCTTTTTTTAGCGGCGCGCAAGGCCAGCTGGCACTGGCTCGACAGCAGCGGCTGGCGGCTGGAAGACTTTGATCGCACCACGCTGGGAGAGACCATTCTGGTCGCTGAAGAAGATGGACACCGTCTCGGTTTTGCCGCCGTACTCAAAAATGACAACTTTCTGCACAGCCTGTTTGTCGATCCCGCAGTACAGCGGCGCGGCGTCGGCAGCGCCCTGCTGCAGGCGGTTGAGCAAAGTTTTACCTCCACCGGGGCGCTTAAATGCCTGAGCGCCAATCGCATTGCGCGGCAGTTTTATCAGCAGCACGGCTGGTCAGAGGTGGCTACCGGAGAGAGTGAACAGGGAGAGTATGTATTGATGCATTATATCGCAGGACAACGCTGACCATCGCCAGCGTTGTTGGCTAATCTCAGGCCACTTTAACCGGGCCGCGGTTAAAGTGGCATGCAGCAAAGGTGGCAACCCGGCGCGCGGGCATCACTTCACTCAACCCACAGCGCCTGGACGTCAAAACGCGCACTCATCGACAATTACAGCGCGCGAAAGGCAATATCACCGGGGATCACTTCCCCCTGCCAGTAAAGCTGAGCCGCTACCGCGCCGGCCAGCTGGCGGTAAAGGCGGGTGAAATCGCTGTCCGGGCGGCGCACTACCGTTGGCTGACCCGCATCCAGATCTTCGCGCAGAACGATATGCAGCGGTAACTGGCTGAGCAGCCGCGTGTGATAGCGCTCCACCAGCTGCTGCGCGCCGCCGCTGCCAAAAATCGCTTCATGGTGGCCGCAGTTGCTGCAGATATGAACACTCATATTCTCCACCACGCCCAGCACTGGTACATCGACCTTCTCAAACATCACGATGCCTTTGCGTGCATCGATCAGGGCGATATCCTGCGGCGTGGTGACCACAACCGCGCCGGTTACCGGCACATTTTGCGCCAGCGTCAGCTGAATATCACCGGTGCCTGGCGGCATATCGAGGATCAGATAGTCCAGTTCCGGCCACAGGGTTTCATTTAGCAACTGCATCAGCGCCTTACTGGCCATCGGTCCGCGCCATACCATGGCATTATCGTCGGTGACTAGATAACCAATCGAGTTGGTCGCCAGACCGTGCGCCATAATCGGCGCCATATGGGTGCCGTCAGGTGAAGTTGGCCGCTGATCTTCGGCGCCGAGCATGTTCGGCACCGATGGCCCGTAGATATCCGCATCCAGGATACCGACCTTCGCCCCTTCAGCGATCAGCGCCAGCGCCAGGTTCACCGCGGTGCTGGATTTACCTACCCCACCCTTGCCGGAACTCACGGCGATAATATTTTTAACGCCGTTCACCCCGGCATGGTTCTTCACCCGCTTCAGGGTGGCAATCTGATGGGTTAAGCGCCAGTCGATGGCGCCGGCGCCGGTGATACGCAGTAAATCCGCACTGCTACGCTCTTTCAGTACGTCAAACCCGCTTTGCCAGGCGAACGGCATCACCAGTTCGATATGCAGGGTATTATCCATCAGCGCCACATGGTGCAATGCTTTAAGTTTGGTCAGAGTGTGCTGCAGCGTTGGGTGTTCAAATGCGGTCAACACGCCCATGACCATAGCACGCAGCCTTTCCGGCGTGTGCTGACCTTGGGATCCTGAATTCATCCCGGCTCCTTGATAGCTTTATTGTTAGGGTCCGCAGACCTGAGCCGCTTAGCCCGGTCTCAAGGGTAAGCATACCAGATGTCGCCGTCATGGCGTGGCGCAGCCGTGGAAATTTCAGCTTTAGCGCCGGGGCGTCAAACCCTTTGTTTACGCAGGGTCGGCCTTTCGGTTAACATCTAAAGCCCTTTTTAAACCAGAAGAAAGCAAGTTCTACTATGACTCAAGTCGCGAAGAAAATTTTGGTAACGTGCGCACTGCCGTACGCCAACGGTTCTATCCATCTCGGCCACATGCTCGAGCATATCCAGGCAGATATTTGGGTCCGTTACCAGCGAATGCGCGGCAATCAGGCTTACTTCATCTGTGCGGATGACGCACACGGCACGCCAATTATGCTGAAAGCTCAGCAGATGGGCATTGCGCCAGAGCAGATGATCGCCGAAATGAGTCAGGAACATCAGACCGATTTTGCTGGCTTCAATATCAGCTATGACAATTACCACTCGACGCACAGCGACGAAAACCGTGAGCTGTCATCGCTGATCTATGGCCGTTTGAAAGAAAATGGCTTTATTAAAAACCGCACCATTTCTCAGCTGTACGATCCGGAGAAAGGCATGTTCCTGCCCGACCGTTTCGTGAAAGGTACCTGCCCGAAATGTAAATCGGCCGATCAATATGGCGATAACTGTGAAGTCTGCGGCGCAACTTACAGCCCGACCGAACTGATTGATCCGAAATCAGTGGTTTCCGGCGCGACGCCGGTGATGCGCGATTCTGAGCACTTCTTCTTTGATCTGCCGGAATTCAGCGCCATGTTGCAGGCGTGGACCCGCTCCGGCGCGTTGCAGGAACAGGTAGCGAATAAAATGCAGGAGTGGTTCGAATCGGGTCTGCAGCAGTGGGATATCTCCCGTGATGCGCCGTATTTCGGCTTTGAAATTCCTGATGCGCCGGGCAAATATTTCTACGTCTGGCTGGATGCGCCAATTGGCTACATGGGGTCATTTAAAAATCTGTGTGACAAACGTGGCGACATCGATTTTGACGCTTTCTGGAATAAAGACTCCGATGCCGACCTGTACCACTTTATCGGCAAAGATATCGTCTATTTCCACAGCCTGTTCTGGCCAGCGATGCTGGAAGGCAGCAACTTCCGTAAACCAACTAACCTGTTTGTGCATGGTTATGTCACGGTTAACGGCGCGAAAATGTCGAAATCACGCGGAACCTTTATCAAGGCCAGCACCTGGCTGCAGCATCTTGATGCCGACAGCCTGCGTTACTACTATGCGGCGAAACTCTCTTCGCGTATTGATGATATCGACCTGAACCTGGAAGATTTCGTGCAGCGCGTCAATGCCGATATCGTCAATAAAGTGGTGAATCTGGCGTCACGTAATGCCGGTTTTATCAACAAGCGTTTTGGCGGAAAACTGGCCAGTGAACTGGCGGATCCGGCGCTGTATCAAACCTTTACCGATGCCGCAGCAAGCATTGGCGAAGCCTGGAACAGCCGTGAATTCAGCCGCGCCATCCGTGAAATTATGGCGCTGGCCGATCTGGCCAACCGTTATGTTGACGAGCAGGCGCCGTGGGTAGTGGCAAAACAGGAAGGGCGCGATGCCGATCTGCAGGCGATCTGCTCCATGGGTATCAACCTGTTCCGCGTACTGATGAGCTGGCTGAAACCGGTGGTGCCATCACTGGCGGAGCGTGTTGAAGCGTTCCTCAATGTGGAACTGAGCTGGGAAGGTATCCATCAGCCGCTGCTGGATCACCAGATCGCCACCTTTAAGGCGCTGTACAGCCGGATCGAAATGGATAAAGTTAACGGCCTGATTGAAGCGTCAAAGGAAGATGCCGCCGCAGCCAAACCGGCGCTGACCGGCCCGCTGGCGGACGATCCGCTGCAGGACACCATCAGTTTCGATGATTTTGCCAAAGTCGATATGCGTATTGCGCTGATCCAGAAAGCGGAATTTGTTGAAGGTTCTGACAAGCTGCTGCGTCTGTCGCTGGATTTAGGCGGTGAGACCCGTCAGGTATTCTCCGGCATTCGTTCCGCTTATCCGGACCCGTCGCTGCTGGAAGGCCGCCTGACGGTGATGGTGGCTAACCTCGCGCCACGCAAAATGCGTTTCGGTATTTCCGAAGGGATGGTGATGGCGGCAGGTCCTGGCGGTAAAGATATCTTCCTGCTAAGCCCGGACAGCGGCGCACAACCCGGTATGCAGGTGAAATAAACCGCACTGCAGGGGCGGCCTTGCTGCTCTGCCGCCTCTGCAGTGGTTTGCACCGCCGGTAATCATGCTTATAAACTGTGATCGGTAGCACACCAGGATATTTCATCGTATGATGAAGGCTTATAAAACAGGAGCCTGTCATGCTCAGCGTACTATCTGTCTGCTGGCGTTATCTTCGTGCCTTCGCCATTATTTATCTGTGCTTATATGCCGGAATCGCTATTTCTGCCCTGCTGCCAATCACCATCCCCGGAAGTATTCTTGGCATGCTAATCCTCTTCGCCCTACTGGCATCGCAAATTCTGCCGGTGAAATGGGTCAAACCCGGCTGTCACTTGCTGATTCGCTATATGGCGTTGCTGTTTGTGCCGATTAGCGTTGGCGTTATCAACTACACCGATATTCTCAGCGCGCAGTTTGGCCCGATTGTGGTCTCATGCGTGGTCAGTACCCTGATCGTACTGCTGGTGGTCGGTTTCACTTCGCAACGCATGCATGAGAAAGCGCTGAGCAGGGAGAGCAACCATGATTGATTTCTGGTGGTCTCTACCGCTGACGCTGGCGGTTTTTTTCGCTGCACGTCGGCTGGCGGCGAAAGTTAAAATCTCACTGCTTAATCCGCTACTGGTCTCGGTGGTGGCGATTATTCCGATTCTGCTGCTGATCAATATGCCGTACGCGCGCTATTTCGCCGGCAGTGCAATACTCAATCAGCTCCTGCAACCGGCGGTAGTGGCGCTGGCGCTGCCGCTATATGAACAGATCCATCAGATCCGCGCGCGCTGGAAATCGATTATTGGCGTCTGCTTTATCGGCAGCCTCACCGCAATGATCTCCGGCACCGCTATTGCCCTGTGGATGGGGGCGACACCGGAAATCGCCGCCACGCTGCTGCCGAAATCGGTTACCACCCCGATTGCGATGGCGATATCCGCTTCGCTGCATGGCATTCCGGCGATCAGCGCCATCTGTGTGCTACTCGCCGGCTTACTCGGGGCGATATTCGGTCATATGCTATTAAATCTGTTGCAGGTACACAGCAAAGCCGCACGTGGGCTGGCGATTGGCAATGCCTCACATGCCCTTGGCACCGCGCGCTGTGTTGAGATCGATTTTCAGGAGGGAGCATTCAGCTCTCTGGCGCTGGTGATTTGCGGTATTATCACTTCGCTACTCGCCCCCTTTATTTTTCCGCTGCTGCTGAGAATGTTTGGTTAAAGCTTGCGAGAGATCGCGCAGATTCACATTAACTTTCATGGATTGCATTGATAGAGAGACTCAGATCACATATAACCGGCTGATTGCACCGTAAAATCGGTGGCCAACGACGCCAATGAGAGGCACTCAATGCATCCACGTTTTCACACCGCCTTTGCAGCCCTGACGCCTGAATTACAGGCCGCCCTTCGCCCGCTGCTGACGGCACACGACTTTAGCGCCAGCTTCAACCCGCAGCAGCTCGCCGCGATTAAACAGCAGACCGCGCTGGATGATGATGCGCTGGCGTTCGCTCTGCTGCCGCTGGCGGCAGCCTGCGCGGTTGCACCGCTTTCCAGTTTTAACGTCGGTGCCGTGGCGCGCGGACAAAGCGGCAGCTGGTATTTCGGCGCCAATATGGAGTTTGTCGCAGCCACCATGCAGCAGACCGTGCATGCCGAACAGAGTGCGGTGACCCATGCCTGGCTGAAAGGTGAAACGGCGCTGGCGGCGATAACGGTGAATTATTCTCCCTGCGGCCACTGTCGCCAGTTTATGAATGAGCTGAACAGCGGCACTGCGCTACGTATCTATTTGCCTGAACGTGAGCCGGCCACGCTGGGTGATTATCTGCCGTATGCCTTTGGCCCGCGTGATTTGGCGATTGAAACACTGCTGCTCGACCCGGTGGATCATGGCTATATTTGCCATGGTGATACGCTGGAACAGCAGGCGATTGCCGCTGCCAGCCACAGCCATGCGCCATACAGCCAGGCCCACAGCGGTGTCGCGCTGGAAACCCGCAGCGGAAACATCTTTGCCGGTCGCTATGCCGAAAATGCCGCGTTTAACCCGAGCCTGCCGCCACTGCAGGCAGCGCTGGTGCTGCTCAATATGCATGGAGATGACTGTAAGCAGATTAAACGCGCGGTGCTGGCAGAAAGTACCGGCGCTAAACTAACGCAACACCAGGCGACTGCTGCCACGCTAAAGGCACTGGGTTGCGATGATTTCCGCTCAATTTCCCTGCAAAGGGCATAGCCTTTCTTCATTTCTTTGACAAAGATCGCAGCTTTTGTTGTAACTTTATTAACAAAAGCTGTACTTCTGTACCAATTCTCTTAGGATCCTGATTCACACAATAATTCACAAGATTAAGGCGTTACTGTCGCAGTCAGATTGAATGCGGCCAGCGCGCAGAAACCGCAGCGTAGATAAGTACCTGAGGATTTCGCCACTGCCCAAGTTCAGGATGGCAAGTAAAGTAGCCTGGAGCAGATTTGCATGGAACTCGAGTACGAGAGTAAAAGACCGCTATATATTCCTTACGCCGGGCCTATTTTGTTAGAGTTTCCGCTGCTGAATAAAGGCAGCGCATTCTCTATCGAAGAACGTAATGACTTCAACCTGAACGGGCTGTTACCTGAAACCGTGGAGAGCATTGAAGAACAGGCAGAACGTGCCTGGCGTCAGTTCCAGAACTTTAAAGACAATAACAATAAACACGTCTACCTGCGCAACATCCAGGATACCAACGAAACACTCTTCTATCGTTTGCTGGACAACCATCTCGAAGAGATGATGCCAGTGATCTACACGCCGACGGTCGGCGCTGCCTGTGAGCACTTCTCTGAAATCTACCGCCGCGCGCGCGGACTGTTTATCTCCTACCCGAACCGCGCCAATATCGAAGATATGCTGCAGAATGCCACCAAACAGAACGTCAAAGTGATTGTGGTTACCGATGGCGAACGTATTCTGGGCCTGGGCGATCAGGGTATCGGCGGTATGGGCATTCCTATTGGTAAGCTGTCGCTGTACACCGCCTGTGGGGGTATCAGCCCGGCCTACACCCTGCCGGTGGTACTGGATGTCGGCACCAACAACCAGCAGCTGCTAAACGATCCGCTCTATATGGGCTGGCGCCATCCACGTATTACCGGCGCCGAGTATGATTCCTTCGTTAACGAGTTTATTCAGGCAGTGAAAAGCCGCTGGCCAGATGTGCTGCTGCAGTTTGAAGACTTTGCGCAAAAGAATGCCATGCCATTGCTGGAACGCTATCGTGATGAAGTGTGCTGCTTTAACGACGATATCCAGGGTACCGCAGCGGTCACGCTGGGGACACTGATTGCCGCCAGCCGCGCCGCCGGCAGCAAATTATGCGATCAGAATGTGGTATTCCTTGGCGCCGGTTCCGCCGGTTGTGGTATCGCCGAGCAGATTATCGCCCAGATGAAATCTGAAGGCCTGAGCGAAGAAGAAGCTCGCGCCCGGGTGTTTATGGTGGATCGTTTTGGCCTGCTGACCGACAAACTGCCAAATCTGCTCAACTTCCAGAGCAAGCTGGTGCAGAAAAGCGAACGTCTGGCCCACTGGGATATCAGCTCGGACTCACTGTCGCTGCTGGAAGTGGTACGTAATGCGAAGCCGGATATTTTGATTGGCGTATCCGGGCAGCCAGGGCTGTTTAGCGAAGAGATTATTCGCGAGATGCATAAACACTGTCCGCGTCCGATTGTCATGCCGCTGTCTAACCCCACCTCGCGGGTGGAAGCGACGCCGCAGGATATTCTGACCTGGACCGACGGCGCCGCACTGGTTGCCACCGGCAGCCCCTTCGCGCCGGTGACCTTGAAAGGGGTAACCTGGCCGATTGCGCAGTGCAACAACTCCTACATCTTCCCGGGCATTGGCCTCGGCGTAATCGCATCAGGCGCCAGCCGGGTGACCGACAGTATGTTAATGGCGGCAAGCCGTACGCTGGCCGAATGCTCGCCGCTGGCAAATGATGGCGTTGGCGCGGTACTGCCGGAAATCAAAGATATTCAGGGGGTTTCCAAGCTGATTGCGATGGCGGTCGGTAAAGCCGCGCAGCTGGCTGGCGTGGCGGTGGTCACCTCAGAAGACGTGCTGTCACGCGCTATCGCCAGAAACTTCTGGCTGCCGCAATATCGTCATTATCGCCGTACCTCGATTTAACTTCTCCGCTGCCGGGCGCAAATGTGCCCGGCACTGCTCAAAAATGCAGCGTCCAACGGCGCTTTGCTTGCTTGATCGCGGTGGGTCAAGTAGCCTTGAGTCATCCTTTACCCAGCCTGACTGAGCGCCCTGAAGCATGGTAAAACGCTTGATTTACGGTCTGATTATCATCATTGCCCTGATGGTAATGGCCGCGCTCGGCCTCGATCGCTGGATCAGCTGGAAAACCGCGCCTTATGTGTATGATGATTTAACCTCACTCCCCCATCGTCAGGTCGGGGTAGTGTTAGGTACCGCCAAGTACTACCGTACCGGGGTAATTAATCAGTACTACCTGTATCGCATGCAGGGTGCGCTTAATGCCTACAACAGCGGCAAGGTAAACTATCTGTTGCTGAGCGGCGACAATGCCCAGCAAAGCTACAACGAACCAATGACCATGCGACGCGACCTGATTGCCGCCGGGGTAGAGCCGGCGGATATCGTGCTCGACTATGCGGGTTTCCGTACGCTGGATTCGATTGTGCGCACGCGTAAGGTATTTGATACCAACGATTTTATTATCATCACCCAGCGTTTCCACTGCGAGCGTGCGCTCTTTATCGCGCTGCATATGGGCATTCAGGCGCAGTGCTATGCGGTACCGTCGCCGAAAAATATGCTTAATATTCGTTTTCGCGAGGTCGGCGCGCGGCTCGGCGCCCTTGCCGATCTCTATCTGATGAAACGTGAACCTCGTTTTCTCGGTCCGTTAGTACCGATTCCGGCATTGCAGGAAGTGCCGGAAAATACGCAAAGCTATCCGGCGGTGACCCCCGAACAGTTACTGGAATTGCAGCAGAAGCAGGAAAAGAAATAGAAATAGGGAGCCATAAATGGCTCCCTGCGGTGTTTCAGCGGCGGGATTTACTCCGCGCCTGCCTGATTATTTCTTGCGAGAATATTTCAGTGAATCCAGCGCTACGGCGAAAATAATGATGCCGCCCTTAATAATATACTGCCAGTAAGGGTTCACGCCGATATAGGTCAGACCATAGTTAATGACCGTAAAGATAATCACACCGGTCACCACGCCGGCAACGGTACCGACGCCACCGGCAAATGACACGCCGCCCACCACGCAGGCAGCAATCGCATCAAGCTCATACATAAAGCCAAGGTTGTTAGTGGCGCTGCCGATACGACCCGCTTCCAGCATCCCGCCGAAGGCATAGAACACGCCCGACAATGCGTAGATCAAAATCAGGTTAAATGGCACGTTAACGCCCGACACTTTCGCCGCTTCCGGGTTACCACCGATAGCAAAAATGTTTTTACCAAAGCGCGTTTTATTCCACAGGATCCATACGAAGACGATAGAGATCATCGCATAGAAGGTGATATAGGAGAGCTTAAAGTCACCAAACCGCAGGAAGCCCTGAGCAAAGGTGGAGAAACCGGCATCAAAACCCGCAATCGGTGACGCCCCGACAAAATCGTAATAGAGCGAGTTCACGCCGTACACGATAATCATGGTACCCAAAGTGGTAATAAATGGCGTAACCTTCAGGTAAGCAATAATAATACCGTTCAGCAGGCCAATAAAGGCACCGATAATACACACTGTCAGAATAACCAGTGGGATTGGTACAGTATCAATATTCGGGAAGACTTTATTGACGTTGTCCATCGCCTGCAACATGGTTGCCGCGACTACCGCCGCCAGACCTACCTGACGCCCGGCTGACAGGTCAGTACCCTGGGTAACAATCAACCCTGCCACGCCCAGTGCAATAATCACTCGCACCGAGGACTGCGTCAGGATATTACTTAAGTTCATTAAACTCAGGAAGGTGGGATCCTGAATAATAATAATTGCCAGCAGAACCAGCAGGACGACGTAAATCCCGCCATCTTTTAACAAGGTGAGCGCACTTTTCTTATTAACAGCTTTCATGGTAACAGCCCTTACATCATTAAAGGTGTAACGACGCTAAACGCAATATTTCGTTCTGCGTGGTGTTTTTCGTTTCGACAATGCCTGCAACCAGGCCATTACTCATTACCAAAATCCTGTCAGTAATACCCAACAGCTCCGGCATTTCGGAAGAGATAATAATAATCCCCTTCTCTTTCTTCGCCAGTTCGGCGATCAGCTGATAAATTTCAAACTTCGCCCCAACGTCAATACCACGCGTCGGTTCATCCAGCATCAGGATTTCTGGCTGCGTTAATAACCAACGACCAATAATCACTTTCTGCTGATTACCGCCGGACAGCGAACCAATCGATGTATGATGGCCCGGGGTTTTCACCCGCATCGCATCAATCACCCACTGCGTATCGCTTTTCATGCGGGTGTTATCCAGCAATCCAACCCGGTTTTTATATTTATGAATATTGGCGATCAGCGAGTTAAAGCCGATATCAAGGTAAGCATAAATGCCGGTTGAGCGGCGCTCTTCGGTGACCAGCGCAAAGCCATGATTGATGGCTTCGTTGGCACTGTCATTATGAATCGCTTTGCCATGCAGTTTAATGGTGCCGGATGATTTCTCGCGAATACCGAATAGCGTCTCGACAATATCGGTACGTTTTGCCCCAACCAGACCGGCAATCCCCAGAATCTCCCCTTTATGCAGATCGAACGAGATATCGCGAATCGAGGGCTGGCTGCGCGAGGTTAAATTACGCACCTCCAGGATCACTTCTCCCGGTACGTTGCTCTTATCCGGGAAACGCTGGCTCAGGGAACGACCGACCATCATCGCGATGATCTTATCCATATCCAGCCCTTCCAGCGGCTGGGTGGCAATCCACTGACCGTCACGTAAAATAGTAATTTCATCACACAGCTGGAAGATCTCCTCCATCTTGTGCGAGATATAGACGATGCCACAACCGCGATCTTTTAATTTGCGGATAATGGTAAACAGATGGTTTACCTCTTTTTCCGTTAATGACGAGGTCGGCTCATCCATAATGACGATTTTGGCATTATAAGAGAACGCCTTGGCAATTTCGATCATCTGCATCTGCGAAACCGAGAGTGTCGCCACTTTGTCACGCGGATCGATATCAATATCTAATTCGTCAAATATCGCTTTGGTATCGCGATACATTTTATTCTGGTCAACAAAGAAGCCTTTGCGCGGATAACGGCCCAGCCACATGTTATCCATCACCGTACGCTGCAGCACCAGGTTTAATTCCTGATGTACCATCGATACGCCGTTTTCCAGTGCCTCTTTGGCGCTGTTAAAATTGATCTCTTCACCCTGAAACAGGATGCTCCCCGAATCTTTACTATAAATGCCAAACAGACATTTTAATAATGTTGATTTCCCTGCGCCATTCTCACCCATTAACGCATGGATCGAGTGAGGCCGTACTTTTAAATTGACGTTGTCTAGTGCTTTCACCCCCGGGAATGACTTACTTACATTGGTCATTTCCAGCAGGAATTCACGCTGCGGTGTCGTATTATCACTGGCCATAATTTACCTGGCTAAAGAGTCAATCGGGCAACTGATGCTGACGGGCGGCATAAATGCCGCCCCTACGTCGGGGGATCTGCAACACTCGAGGGGGAGCGATTAATAGCGCCCACCCGATTCTGTCCCCCTCAGGTTTATTTTACGAACTGAGACAGATTTTCTTTATCTACCGGTACATAAGCAACACGCACCACTTTATTTTCCACTTTATAATCAGTGCCTTCAGCAGCTGGCTTACCGGCAGCGAGGTTTTTCGCCATCAGGAAAGTCGCGCGCGCCTGGTTTTCCGCATCATTCAGCACGGTACCGGCCATGGCGCCTGATTTCACCATTGCCAGTGCTTCTGGCAGGGCGTCAACGCCAAATACCGGGATTGAAGATTTGTTGTGCGCTTTCAGGGCTTCTACCGCGCCCATCGCCATGGCATCGTTATTGGCGATAACCACTTCAATTTTGTTACCGTTCGGGCCGGAGAGCCATGCATCCATTTTATCTTTCGCCATCGCGGTGTCCCACATGGCGGTATCTAAATGCAGCTGCTGGGTTTTCACACCATCTTTGGTCAGGGTGTCGATCACATACTTAGTACGTGCTTCGGCATCAGGATGGCCTGGTTCGCCTTTCAACAGCACAAACTGAATCTGACCATCTTTGTTCAGATCCCACGCCGGAGTGGCTTTCCAGTGTTTCTCAATCAGTTCGCCCTGCTTCACGCCAGACTCTTTCGAGTCAGTACCGACATAGTAGGCTTTATCGTAGCTTGCCAGCGCTTTCGGGTTCGGTTCTTTGTTGAAGAACACGATCGGCACATCATTGGCGCGGGCTTTTTGAATCACCACCGCTGCCGCTGCCGGATCCACCAGGTTAATTGCCAGCGCTTTCACGCCTTTCGCCATCATCACGTCAATCTGATCATTCTGGGTTGACTGACTGTTTTGCGAGTCATTCATTAACAGCTGAACATCCGGAGCTTTCTTCGCTTCTTTCTCAATATCTTTGCGCACGACGGACATAAAGTTGTCATCGTATTTATAGATGGTAACGCCGATACGGGTATCTGCTGCGTGAGCCGTTGCTCCAAACATCATACTGGCAACCAGGGCTGTGAGGGTAAAAGCCTTCTTATTCATAATATCTCCGGGTAATGGCAGGGTAGTTCAATGTCTTACCCCCTCACACCGGGGTGATCAAGGTAAGACAACAGATGATTAACATTCGGCAGGTGCAGTGTGATCAAAAAGTTACACAATACCGATGAATTGCTAATACAAAACCTGACTTCCTTGTTAACTAACGCTTCCTGAAAAGATGTTCTAAACTGTTTCACAGCGGCGATATGGACACGCGAGCAGTGAAGATTATCGCGTTACATTATGTTTCAGCCCCTGCATTGCGCTGTCATCATAGAGAGCGCGTTGTTAATTAACTGTGAATTTACTCACAGATTGGAAACGGTTACATGGGGAAATCTCTTGAATTAGTGACCGGCTCCACATTTTGCCGCACAGCCACGGAATGGCGGCGAACCAAAGTAGGCATAAAACAGTGTTGCGCCGTGTGGTCCTGCTGCCCGGAGGCCCCTTTCAGCGCCAGTTCAGTCGCCAGTTTGGCCATGGAAACAATAGGATAGCGGACGGTTGTCAGTTGCGGATCGGTGTAGCGTGACATCGGGATATCATCAAAGCCGACGATAGAGACCTGCTGAGGTACGCGAATTCCGTTATCTTTCAATGCGGTTAGCGCACCGGCAGCCATACTGTCGTTATAGGCGAACACCGCCGTCAGGTGCTGGTTGCGCCCCAGCAGCTCAACCATCGCTTGCTCGCCGCCCTGCATATCGGGCTCGCCGCTGGCGATCCACCCTTCCGGCGGCGTACAGCCCTGCTCGGCCAGCGCCTGCTGCCAGCCATCGCGGCGCTGCGCCACGTCCTCAATCGGATGACAGGAGCAGAGATAACCAATACGCGTGTGGCCCTGCTGTTGCAGCATGCGGGTGGCCATCAGTGCCCCGCTGACGTTGTCGAGACAGACGCAGCGATGGGCATAGCCCGGCACAATACGGTTAATCAGTACCATGCCGGGGATCTGATCCATAAAGTGCGCCAGTTCGTTATCTGAAAGCGTTTTCGCGTGGACAATTAAGGCGTTACAACGCTGGCGTATCAGCACCTCAATGGCATGACGTTCTTTTTCTTCCTGATGCCATGAGTTGCTGATCAGCACATGCTTGTTCATTTGCTGGGCGACGGTATCCACCGCTTTAACCAGCGCGCCAAAGAAGGGATCGGAGACATCCATCACCACCACGCCGATGGTGTCGCTGATCTGCGTAGCCAGCGCCTGAGCGTTGGCATTAGGACGGTAACCTAATGATTCGACTGCCTGTAGCACGTTCTCACGGGTTTCCGCCGTTACCGCGCTATTATTATTGAGTACGCGCGAAACGGTTGCTACAGAAACGCCAGCGAGGCGTGCAACATCGCGGATAGTAATCATGGACGCCTGGCCTTGAAAATAGTTAATCGCATCGATCTTCCCGACTTCTGAAGTTTTTCTGTCGGCTATTTTGTCAGGCGTAAACGCTGAGCAGCGTGAATCTCGTCACACAGATGAAAACGGTTACATACAATTTTGTAACCTTTGTGATAGCCGTCATTATCCGGCGCGGGAATTCTCCGGCTGGCTGCCGGCAGCAAGGGCGGTGAGCTTGCGCCACAGCCATTCCAGCGGTCCCTGACGGAAATAACGCAGCCACAAAAAGGAGAAAAGAATATTGATCGCCCATACCACCGCCACCACCGCCAGTAACTGCAGACGGTCCAGCCGCATAAACCAGCCAAAGCGGTAAAATAGCGTGGTACAAAGCAGGGTTTGCAACAGGTAGTTACTCAGCGCCATACGCCCCACACAGCTGATGGCATGGGTGAGTTTCAGCTTTGCCAGTTGCGGCCAGTAAGCAAAGCACAGCGCGGCATAGCCCAGCGCCTGTAATGGCCCGGCTAAATCACGCGGCGCCTGCAGTAGAAAGCCGGTCCAGCGAAAATCCCAGCGCAGATACCACTGCAGATAAATACTCGGGATCTGAATCACTAGCGCCAGGCCAATCAGCATCAGCGCCACGCGCCGATAGTGGCGCGCACTGAATTCCCCTCGCAGCCAGCCACTACGCATCAGCGCGCCGCCCATCATCATCGCCCCGGCCAGCTGCCAGCCATACTGCGCCCCCAGCGCCAGCAGGCTGGAAGAGAGATGATCGAGGCGCCCCTGCACGGCTTCCCAGCCGCCGCTGAGTTTCCAGAATGTCTCATATTGCAGATCGGCCACGCCCGGTAGCCAGGAGCGATTCGGTTCGCCGTTGGAGATCAGACTGAAGATCAGCAGTACTCCGACGCCCACCAGATAGAGCAGCGCACCGGTATGAAACAGCGAACGCGTCGACGGAACATCGCGGATCATGCGCCAGGCAATCAGGCCGATAATCGCGTAATCCAGCAAAATATCGCCTTCCCAAAAAAATACCGCATGGATAAAGCCGATAATCGCCAGCCACGTCAGACGCGACTGCAGCCAGCGTTTGCCGCGCGGCAGCAGCATCTGCAGTCCGGCGCCAAACAGCAGGGCAAACAGGGTCAGAAATTTAACCTGGGCAAACAGATCAAGGATCGCCCAGGTCCAGATATCGGATACCGAGGGCATGCCGTGCCAGGCAGGATTAAGATAAGCCGCGGAAGGGAGCGCAAAACCACTGATATTAAGTAACAGGATACCGAGAACGGCGAGACCACGAATAAAATCCAGCGTGATATTGCGTTGCATTAAGGTTTCCTGTTAGTAAGAATTCCCCTCCTCCAGGGCGGAAAGAGGGGCGGAATCAGAGAGCGGCGGCGCCAGTTAGCTATGGCGCACCGCGCGTAAAAACTCCTGACGCGTATTCTGGCTGGATTTAAACAGACCGCCGAGAGAGGTGGTGGTAGTGGCGCTGGTCGCATCGCGAATCCCGCGCGCTTTTACACAGTAATGCACCGCATCAATCGACACCGCCACATTGCTGGTGCCCAGCAGGGTTTGCAGCGCGACTAAAATCTGTTGCGTCAGACGTTCCTGCACTTGCGGACGTGAAGCAAAGAACTGCACGATGCGGTTGATCTTAGACAGACCAATCACCTTTTCTTTCGGAATATAGGCCACGGTCGCCTTGCCGTCGATAATGACAAAATGATGTTCGCAGGTGCTGGTCAGCGTGATATCACGCACCGTTACCATTTCATCGACCTTCATTTTGTTTTCAATCACGGTAATTTTCGGGAAATTGGCATAATCCAGACCGGAAAAAACTTCATCGACATACATTTTGGCGATGCGATGCGGCGTCTCCGCCAGGCTATCGTCTTCCAGATCGAGATTCAGCAACTGCATGATTTCCGTCATATGACCGGTGATCAGACGCTTGCGCGTTTCGTCATCCATTTCACGCGCTGGCGAACGTAATGGGGTTTCCAGTCCACGCGCGAGCAGCGCTTCATGAACCAGGGCGGCTTCCTGACTTAACGTAGCCATATTGATGTTTTTCTCCAGCAGGTGTTTCACCCGTCCGATGCAGCGATTCATCAGACGGACTGTTTTCTGAAGGCGTATTCTGGAACACTCCGCCCGGTTAATCCAGTGAATCAATTTAATCGACGGTGAAACTGTTTCATCTGCCTTTACGCATCACCAGTAATCCGGCTACCACCAGCCCGGCGCCGGCAACATACAGCGCCGGCTCCAGCCGGTGAGTCAGCATAGTGGAGAGTGCCGACAGCATCGGGCCGACCAGCTGACCGATGGCGTAACCGGTAGTCAGTAAACCGGCCAGATAGCGCGTATGCTGCGGCGCCAGTTCGCGACCATATTGCAGCGCCAGTTGCACCACACTAAGAAAACCGCCGCCGATCAGCACTGCGCCAATCACCAGCCCACTGATGCCCGGCAACAGATCGGCGGCAAATACCCCCAGCGCCTGCGCCCACAGCGTCAGCGCCAGACGGAGATTCGCCGATAAGCAGTGGCGGGTGAGAATGCCCAGCCCGATACCGATAACCGCAGCCCCGCCAAAAACAGGCCAGACAAACTGCGCGAAAACACTGTCAGGAAAGCGCGACGCCGCCATTTGCGACAAAAAGGTGGCGGGCAGAATATAGCCAAAACCCGCCAGACTGTAGCTGAGCACCAGCCGCTTTAGCCGCGGCGTCAGCAGCAGCGGCTCTGGCGCGCTCTCCGGGCGGTGCAGCTGGCCGCTACGCGGCAGATTGCGTGCAATCAGCGCGATCAGTATCAGCGCCAGCAGACCATAAGCGCCCCAGGCAAAAGCGGCGCTGACGCCCAGCGCATGCAGCAGTACCGCCAGCATGCCGCTGATAAAGATCCCGGTTCCGGGGCCGGCAAATACCCCCGCCGATAACCCCGGACGTCCGTGATGCAGCAGCTGTTCATTGCTCCACGCCGCCACCAGCACCATGGCCCAGCCGCTGGCCCAGCCAATAATAAAACGCACTATTCCATGCCACCATGGACCATCAACCCATGCGGAGAGCAACGTCAGTAGCACCGCCCCCCAGACCCCGCCTTTCAGGCGCCACTCGACGTGACGGCTGGCGCGCATCGCATCAAATGAACCGCACAGATAACCGAGATAGTTAAATGCCGCCACCAAAGCCGCACTGGTTAAACTGAGCTGATGTTCATTAATCATCAGTGGAACTTGCGGGGTGAAGGCGAAACGGCCAATCCCCATGGCCACCACCAGTGATAAAAATGCGCTCAGCGCCACGCGCAGTGCCATAACCCTCTCCTTTAAATGCTCAGCGCCAGCGCCAGGTTCCCATGGTGTTTTATCGTCGGCGTATCTTAATGGTTGCCAGTATGATGCATGATGGTTAAAATCACAAAAAGTGAATAATCATAAGCAAGTTGCTTACGGGAAATGAATGAATGGATTTAACCCAGCTACGGATGTTTTGTTTAGTGGCAGATAGCGGTTCGGTGGCGCGCGCGGCCGAACTGCTGCATCGCGTACCGTCTAATCTGACCACGCGACTGCGCCAGCTTGAACAGGAATTGGGAACCGATCTGTTTATCCGCGAGAAGCAGCGTCTGCGGCTGTCGCCGATGGGCCATAATTTTCTCTGCTACGCCCGGCGCATTCTGGCGCTAAGCGAAGAAGCACTGAGCATGGCGCGCAGTGGCGAACCGGCGGGCAACTTTGCCCTCGGCTCCATGGAGAGCACTGCCGCCACGCGTCTGCCGGTATTACTGGCCGCCTATCATCAGCGTTTTCCGGCGGTGGCATTGTCGTTAATTACCGGCACCTCCGGTGAAATTATCGAGCGCGTGCGCGCGGGTACGCTGGCGGCGGCGCTGGTCGACGGCCCGGTACCCTATGATGAGCTTAACGGCTGTATCTCATTTCGTGAGCAAATAGTGCTGATTTCCAGCCTCGATCACCCGGAGATCCACAGCGCGACCGACGCCAGCGGCGCTACGCTGTTTGCTTTCCGCCCCAGCTGTTCCTATCGTCTGCGCTTTGAATCCTGGTTTCGTGAAAATGGCGTCCAGCCTGGCAATATTATGGAGATTCAGTCCTATCACGCGATGATGGCCTGCGTCGCCAGCGGTGCGGGTCTGGCGATGATCCCCTGCTCGGTGCTGGCGCAAATGCCGGGTCAGGAGCGGGTGCGGGTGCATCCACTGCCGCCACGCTATCGCGATACCGCCACCTGGCTGATCTGGCGCCGTGATGCTTTCACGCCGAATGTGGAAGCGCTGAAGTACCTGATTATTGAACAGTTCGACGATAAGCCAGAAAGCGCATAAATCTGGTTCATACTTACTCATAACGCAATAAACCAGGTGTTGCCGCCTGGCGCAATCTCAAATATAAGGAAAAGACTGTGGAGATGATCAAAACCCGCGCAGCTGTGGCCTGGGCCGCTGGCGAACCGCTGAAAATTGAAGAAGTAGATTTAATGCCGCCACAGAAAGGCGAAGTGCTGGTGCGGATTGTGGCGACCGGCGTTTGCCATACCGATGCCTATACCCTGTCTGGTAAAGATCCTGAAGGGGTATTCCCGGCGATCCTCGGTCACGAAGGTGGCGGTATTGTCGAAGCGATTGGCGAAGGCGTTACCAGTGTGGCGGTTGGCGACCATGTGATCCCGCTGTATACCCCGGAGTGTGGCGAATGTAAATTCTGTCGTTCCGGTAAAACCAACCTGTGCCAGGCGATCCGCGCCACCCAGGGTAAAGGGTTAATGCCGGATGGCACTACCCGCTTCTTTAAAGACGGCAAGCCGATTTTCCACTATATGGGCACCTCGACGTTCTCTGAATACACCGTGTTACCGGAAATTTCCCTGGCGAAAATCAGCAAAGAAGCGCCACTGGAAGAAGTGTGCCTGCTGGGCTGCGGCGTCACCACCGGTATGGGCGCGGTACTGAACACCGCGAAAGTGAAAGCCGGCGACACCGTGGCGATTTTCGGCCTTGGCGGGATTGGCCTTTCAGCGATCATTGGCGCCACCATGGCAAAAGCCGGGCGTATTATCGCCATTGATATCAATACCAGTAAGTTCGATCTGGCACGCAAGCTCGGCGCCACCGACCTGATCAACCCGAAAGATTACGATAAGCCGATTCAGGAGGTAATTGTTGAACTGACTGATGGTGGTGTGGATTTCTCCTTCGAATGTATCGGTAACGTCAATGTGATGCGTTCTGCGCTGGAGTGCTGCCACAAAGGCTGGGGTGAGTCGGTCATTATTGGTGTGGCCGGCGCCGGTGAAGAGATCTCCACCCGTCCGTTCCAGCTGGTCACCGGTCGCGTCTGGCGCGGCTCCGCCTTTGGTGGCGTGAAAGGACGCTCACAGCTGCCGGGCATCGTTGAGCGTTATATGCAGGGTGAGTTTCAGCTTAACGACTTTATTACCCATACCATGCCGCTGGAGCAGATTAACGACGCATTTGACCTGATGCATGAAGGCAAATCGATTCGTACCGTGGTGCACTTTAATAAGTAATCAGGAGGATTAATGCCATCCACGCTGGAGTTACTGGAAGAACATCGCATGTTTGGCGGCTGGCAGCAGCGCTACCGCCATAACTCATCGACGCTGAACTGCGCGATGACATTCAGCATTTTTCTGCCGGGTCCGAAGAGCGATACCCCGCCGCCGGTGGTCTGGTTTCTTGCCGGGCTAACCTGCACTGATGAGAACTTTACCACCAAAGCCGGTGCGCAGCGTGTGGCCGCCGAGCTGGGTCTGGTGCTGGTCATGCCCGATACCAGCCCGCGCGGTGAAGGCGTACCGAATGATGACGGCTACGATCTTGGTCAGGGTGCCGGTTTTTATCTCAACGCCACCCGCTCGCCATGGGATCGGCATTTCCGCATGTACGATTACATTAACGATGAGCTGTCGGCGCTGATTACCGACAACTTCAACGTCAGCGATCGTCAGGCGATTGCCGGTCACTCGATGGGAGGCCACGGCGCCATTATGCTGGCGTTGCGTAATCCGGGAAAATTCACTTCGGCCTCGGCATTCGCGCCGATTGTCAATCCGTGTCAGGTTCCCTGGGGGCAGAAAGCATTTAGCAACTATCTGGGTGATGACCCGCAGAGCTGGCTGGAGTATGACAGCTGCTGGCTGATGCGTCAGACGCCAGTCAGTGTGCCAGTGCTGATCGATCAGGGGGATAGCGATCAGTTTCTTGCCGATCAACTGCACCCGGAACGTTTAGAGCAGGTGGCGCGGGAAGTTGGCTGGCCATTGACGCTGCGTATTCAGCCCGGCTATGACCATAGCTACTTCTTTATCGCCAGTTTTATCGAAGATCATCTGCGTTTTCACGCTAAGCATCTGTTGGTATAAACGACCGGCGTCCCTTGTCAGAACGGGCGGCATACATGCCGCCATTAGGGTTGGTGCAAATCATCAGAACGGGCGGCATAAATGCCGCCATTAGGGTTCGTGCAAATCATCAGAACGGGCGGCATAAATGCCGCCCCTACTTATAACGCCGGTTCAGGTTCGGTTACCAGACCATCAATTAACACCTGCGGCGTACCCTGCGAGCAACGTTCGATACGCCCCCGGACACCATATACCCGCGCCAGACTCTGCGGCGTAATCACCTCGATCGGCTCACCATCGGCAATTAATTCGCCATTCTGCAGCATTAATACATGTTCGCCATGGCGCAGCGCGATATTAATATCATGCACTACCACCACCGTCACAATATTGCGCTGTTGTGTTTCGCGCCGCACTAAGTCCATCACATGGAACTGGTAATTTAAATCAAGCGCGCTTAATGGCTCGTCCAGCAATAACAACGCCGGGCGGCGAATTAAAGATTGCGCTAATCCCACCAGCTGCTTCTGACCGCCGGAAAGTTGATCAAGATAACTGAGCGCCAGATGCGCAATACCCAGTTGCTCAAGCAGCGCCATCACTTCATTTTCACTGCTGACACTACTGCGGCCGCCGGATGCGCGCTGCGCCACGATAATCGACTCCAGCACGTGCAAATGCACGCCGGCAGGCAGCGACTGGGGCAGATAGACCACTTTATCCGCCCGACGCGCAAACGGCTGAGACATCAGCTCTTCGCCGTTCAGCCACAATTCACCTTTGGCGCGATTCAGCCCGGCAAGGGAACGCAGCAGCGTTGATTTGCCACAGCCGTTTGGCCCGAGCAACACCGTAATTTTGCCACGTGGCAACAGCGGGACATGCAGATTCTCAATAATCTGGCGCTTCGGATAACCGGCGCTAAAACCACGAATCGATAACCCCTGCATCAGACATTCCCCCGGTGGCGCAAAATAATACTCAGGAAGAACGGAACCCCCACCAGCGAGGTGACGATACCCACCGGAATAATAACGCCGGGGATCAGGTTCTTCGACGCAACGGAAGCCATCGACAACACCAGCGCGCCGGTCAGGGCGCTGGCGGGCAGATAGAAGCGATGATCTTCGCCAAATATCATGCGGGCAATATGCGGCGCCACCAGACCGATAAAACCAATCGGCCCGACAAAGGCTACTGCCAGCGCGGAAAGGATACTAATGCGCAACAGCGTCGCCAGCCGTAAACGGCGCACATCAATACCAAAGCTGACGGCGCGATCTTCGCCAAGCCGCAACGCCGTCAGCTTCCACGAACTCATCATTGAGAAGGGCACCAGCAGCAACAACGCCAGCGTCAGCACGCCAAGCTTCTCCCATGAGGCCCGCGCCAGGCTACCCATCGTCCAGAACACTAAGCCCTGTAAGGTATCTTCACTGGCGATAAACTGCATCATCGATACCAGCGCATTAAAGGTAAAGACCAGGGCGATACCAAACAGCACCACGCCGGAAGTCGCCACCCGCGTCCAGCGCGTCACGCCATCCAGCATCAGGGCTGCAAACAGGGCGAAAACAAAGGCGTTTGCCGAGATAAACCACTGATCGGGGATCCCCGGAATGCCAATACCGAGCACAATCGCCAGCGCCGCGCCAAACGCCGCCGCCGACGAGACGCCAAGCGTAAACGGACTTGCCAGCGGGTTATTGAGGATGGTTTGCATCTCCGCCCCGGCCAGCCCCAGCGCCATACCGACCACCACCGCCATTAAGGCGTAAGGTAAACGGATATCCCAGACGATCACCCGCGTGCCGGCATCAACCGTCTCCGGCTGCGTCAGGGCATGCCACAGGGTTTGCAGCGACAGACCGGAAGGTCCAAGGGTAAAATCCAGCACCAGCGACGCAAGGATCGCCAGCAACAGCACGCCCATAATCATCAGGCGGTGCCGCAAAAGTTGTTGATAGCGTCCCATCACGCTCTGAACTGGATTTTTCTTCGCGTACGGCATGGGCTCGTGGGTGACACTCATTATGCTTATCTGCCTTGTTTTATCCGGCGGTCGGTACAAATGGAAAAAGTAACGGTTGTCACCATAACGAAAATGATAATGGTTATCAATGTAATTAACGCCGGTAAAAAAGGCGCGGAAGCCGCGCCTGAGTGACATCCGCACCGCGGGTTAGCCGTTAAATTTTGGGAATTCCATCTCGCTGTATTTAACAAAACGACTGCCGCGGCTCAGCTTGTAGCCAAACCAGATAATCAGGAATAACGGGATGCCGATGTAGGTCGCGGCAACGCCATACCAGTCAATGCGATCGGCGAGGAATGCCTGATAGTTCTGCCCCAGCGTAATAATCAGGCACAGCACAAAAGCAAAGATCGGCCCCAGCGGGAAGAAACCGGAACGATACGGCAGATCAGCAATATCATGCCCCTGTGCCACATAACCACGACGGAAGCGGTAGTGACTGATGGCAATCCCCAGCCAGGCGATAAAACCGGTCATTCCCGAGGTATTCAGCAACCAGAGATAGACCTCCTGGTTACCAAACATTGAGGTAAAGAAGCACATCATCGCCACCACGGTGGTGGCATACAGCGCGTTCCGCGGCACGCCGCCTTTCGACAATTTTGCGAAAATGCGTGGGGCTTTGCCTTCCATCGCCAGGGTGTAGAGCATACGGGTAGAAGCATACATCCCGGAGTTACCGGCGGAGAGCACCGCCGTCAGGATCACCGCATTCATCACGGCCGCCGCCGACAGCAGGCCGGCATGCTGAAACACCAGGGTAAACGGACTGACGCTGATATCTTTCACATCATTACGCAGCAGGCTGGGATCGGTATACGGAATAATCAGGCTAATAATCAGAATCGCAAACACATAGAACAGCAGGATACGCCAGAACACCTGACGCACCGCACGCGGAATGTTTTTTTCCGGTTCTTCCGACTCCCCGGCGGCGATACCAATCAGCTCTGTGCCCTGGAAAGAGAAGCCCACTATCATCGCCACGCCGATCATCGCGGCAAAACCGCCAGCGAACGGCGCATCGCCCACCTGCCAGTTGTGCCAGCCAACGTTTTCGTTGCCATGCAAAATGCCGACGATCATCAGTACGCCAACCGCGATAAAGATGATAACGGTCACCACTTTAATCAGCGAGAACCAGTACTCGGCTTCACCGAAGCCTTTTACCGAGATGTAGTTCAGCAGGAACATCAGGCCAAGGAACAACGCGCTCCAGATCCAGCCGGGAGTATCCGGGAACCAGTAATTCATCACCAGCTGTGAGGCCACCAGATCAACGGCGATGGTCACCGCCCAGTTGTACCAGTAGTTCCAGCCCAGCGCGAAGCCGAAGCCCTCTTCGACATATTTGGAACCGTAGGTGGAAAATGAACCAGAAACCGGCATAAAAGCGGCAAGTTCACCGAGGCTGGTCATCAGGAAGTAGACCATCAGTCCGATCAGCATATAGGAGAGCAGTGCCCCGCCCGGCCCGGCCTGAGAAATCGTCGCGCCCGAAGCGACAAACAGGCCAGTGCCAATGGATCCGCCAATGGCGATCATCGTCAGGTGACGGGCTTTTAGTTCGCGTCTTAACGCAGGTTGTTGTGTTGTTTTTGTATCCTGAACCATGAATAAACGCTGTCCTGGGGTAAAAATGAGGCGCGATTGTAGCAAATCTCCCCCTCAGGTATAGCGATACCGCGAAGTTATAAGTTAGCTTCATAATCCCGCGCCGATCATTAGAAAAAGCATGCAGCCGATCAGACGTGACAATAACTCAGGAAACGTAATAGCGCTTTCGACATATGTTTCTGTCGGTGCTGAATCCGATACAGTGTCCGTGACAGCTTCGGCAGTGGGATTTTCACCTCCACCAGCGATCCGGCCTCCAGTTGATCGGCTATCACCCGGCGTGACAGACAGCTGATGCCCATGCCATGACGTACCGCATGTTTAATCGCTTCCGAATTCCCCAGTTCCATTGCCAGTTCAAACTGTGGCAAATGAGATAACAGCAGATAATCGACGATCTCGCGGGTGCCGGAGCCATGCTCGCGCAGGATCCACTGCATTTTCGCCAGCGCCGCCAGCGTCACCGGCTGCTGCAAAATCGGCGAGTCGGGAGCGGCGAAGACCACCAGCTCATCTTCCAGCCAGGGTTCGCTCAACAGCTCGGTCATATGGCAGGGCCCTTCTATCAGCCCGACATCGACGCGAAAATCGGCGACGGCATTGATCACGTCCTGGCTGTTGCCAACGCTTAATTCCAGCGGCAGGTGCGGAAAGTCACGACGATAACCGGCGAGCATCCCTGGCAGCAGATAGTTGCCGATGGTACTGCTGGCATAAATACGGATGGCGCCATTCTCTTCGCGAAACAGCTGCTCAATCTCTCCGGCCTGCTCCAGCAAACCCACCGCGCGCGGATAGAGCAGACGGCCATGCTCATTCAGCACCAGTCGTTTGCCGACGCGATCGAAAAGCTGTACGCCTAACTGCCCTTCCAGATCCGCCAGCGCGGCACTGACCGCCGACTGCGACAGCGCCAGAATCTGTGAAGCCTGAGTGGTGGACCCGCTCTTCAACACTTCAGTAAATACTTCAATCTGACGCAAAGTGATATGCATCGTGCTTCCTTACGACATCCAGTGAAAAATGGCATACCCCATCAGCAGCAGCCAGAGTACCAGCATAACCAGCAGCGTAGTGGTCAGCCCTTTTCTTTTGTTAGCTGGCGCAGACTGACGCCGCATCGCGTCGCTACGCACCTCTGCAGGTAATAGCTTCAGCAACATCGCCATACCCAGTGGCACCACCAGCGCATCGTCCAGCCAGCCGACCAGCGGAATAACATCAGGGATCAGATCCAACGGGCTGATAACATACAGCGCGATAGCGCCCATCAGACCTTTAATATACAGCGGCGTACGCGGATTGCGGCAGGCATACCACATCATGATCAAATTGCTTTTGAACTGCACAATGCGCCTGAACATTTTCTCTCCGCCTTATTACCTATACCGGTTAATTATAAATATATAATCAATTTCTCTTTTAAGCCAGTTCCCGCCACACTGACCCCATTGAAACCGGAGGTGAATGATGGCTGAACTGATTTTAGCGAAAACGCGTCAGGTTCCGACGCAGCATCTGCCCGGCTTGCTACTGGCGGCGGCGATTGCGGCGGCGGCAATCTGGCTGGGCGATCGGCCGGCGATTGCCTCTTGCGGGCTGGGGGCGCTTACGCTGGCAATCGTCGTGGGTATGCTGGTGGGGAACACTGTCTGGCCGCGTCTGCAGCCGCTATGCGACCCGGGTATTCTGCTGGCGAAGCAGCGGCTGTTACGGCTTGGCATTATCCTGTATGGCTTTCGCCTTACCTTTCAGCAAATTGCCGATGTCGGCCTCAGCGGTGTGCTGATTGACCTGTTGACGCTCTGCTCCACCTTTGCCCTCGCCTGCTGGACTGGACGGCGGCTGTTTGGCCTCGACCGCCAAATCTGCTGGCTGATTGGCGCCGGTAGCAGTATCTGCGGCGCGGCGGCAATCCTGGCCACCGGGCCGGTGATTAAAGCCGACTCCGCAAAAGTGGCGGTGGCGATTGCCACCGTGGTGATTTTTGGCACCCTGGCGATCTTTATCTATCCGCTGCTGTACCCGCTGGTGTTGACATGGTTTCCGGCGGTAACCCCAACCGCATACGGTATTTTTACCGGTTCAACCCTGCATGAAGTAGCGCAGGTGGTGGCCGCCGGACATGCCATCAGCGCGGAAAGCGAAAATGCCGCGGTGATTGCCAAAATGCTGCGGGTGATGATGCTGGCGCCTTTTCTGCTGTTTCTGGGCGCGCTGATGCGCCGTGGCAGCAGCGTTGCCAGCCATCGCGCCGGAGCGATAAGTTTTCCATGGTTTGCCCTGCTATTTATTGTGGTGACGCTGTTTAACTCATTCCATCTGCTCCCGATCGTTGTGGTGCAGAGTATTAACCAGCTGGATACCGTGCTGCTGGCAATGGCGATGGCGGCGCTGGGTTTAACCACTCATATCAGCGCCCTGAAGCGCGCCGGGGTAAAACCGTTATTACTGGCGCTGCTGCTGTTTATCTGGCTGATTATCGGCGGCGGCGCGATCAATCTTGGCGTTCAGCATTTGATGGGCTAAATACCTTCCAGGCGGCAGTTACTGGAGTTTATAAATGTCGTTTCGGTTATCATGGCCCCCTTACCGCCAGACCATTTACAGGAGAACGGCATGAAATATATTGGCGCCCACGTCAGCGCAGCAGGCGGCGTAGACCAGGCGGTCATTCGCGCGCATGAACTGGAAGCCACAGCATTTGCGCTGTTCACCAAAAATCAGCGCCAGTGGCGCGCGGCTCCGCTCAGTGATGAAGTGATTGCCGCCTTTCGCACCGCCTGTGAGCAGTACAACTACAGCTCACAGCAGATCCTGCCGCACGACAGCTATCTGATCAATCTCGGTCATCCGGTGGCTGAGGCGCTGGAGAAATCGCGCGAAGCCTTTCTTGATGAGATGCAACGCTGTGAGCAGCTGGGTCTGTCGCTGCTGAATTTCCATCCCGGTAGCCATCTGCATCAGATTGACGAAGCCGGGTGCCTGCAGCGCATTGCCGAGTCAATTAATATTGTGCTGGATAAAACGCAAGGGGTGACGGCGGTGATTGAGAATACTGCCGGTCAGGGCAGTAATCTCGGCTTTCGCTTTGAGCATCTGGCGGCGATTATTGACGGCGTGGAAGATAAATCGCGCGTCGGCGTCTGTATCGATACCTGTCATGCTTTTGCCGGCGGCTACGATCTGCGTACTGAAGAACAGTGTGAGAAGACATTTGCCGATTTTGAGCGGGTGGTCGGCTTTCGCTATCTGCGTGGTATGCACCTGAATGACGCAAAAAGTGAGTTTAACAGCCGGGTTGACCGCCACCACAGTCTGGGTGAGGGCAATATTGGCAAAACGGTCTTTAGCTGGCTGATGAAAGACAGCCGCTTCGACGGTATCCCGATGATCCTCGAAACCGTGAACCCGGATATCTGGAAAGATGAGATTGCCTGGCTGAAATCACAGCAGAAATAATCAGGATCATCATTCCACGTGCGGCATTTATGCCGCCCGTGCCAATATCTGCGCCAGCCGTGATAATGGCATCTATACCAGCACCGCGTCAGGCGCCGGCATGTAACCAGTGTTGATAATGCGCTGGCCATTCCATGGTGGCGGTCCCTGCTCTGCCCATCGCAAAACCATGCCCTCCGCTGACATAGCGATAGATCTCCACGGCGACCTGTTGCTTGCGGCAGGCTGCCGACATAATCAGGGTATTATCCGGATTGGACACTGAATCGTCCTCGGCCTGCACCAGAAATACCGGCGGGGTATGGGGAGTAACAAAATTCTGTACGGACCAGGCGGCATTGGCGGCGGCTGAAGCATGCGGACCGACCAGCTGCCGGTGCGTCGAAGTATGGGTATAGGGATCCTCCAGCGTGATAACCGGATAAATTAACGCGCCACGATCGGCATCAGCCGGCATGCGGTCCAGTGCATCACGCGGCGGGTAAGACTGAAAATCACTACGCGTCATGGCCATTCCCAACAGGTGGCCTCCCGCCGAAAACCCCAGTACGCTGACGTGCTTCTCCCGCGCTCTTATCAGCCGTAATGCCCGCTGGGCGTCCTGCAGGGATACCAGGTTGCCGTCCGCCCACCCTTCACCCGGTAAACGGTAACTAAGAACATATGCGGTATAACCGCGCGCCGTCAGCCACTCAGCGGCCGGCCATGCCTCGCTGGCCATTTCGATTCGTTGATAGCCGCCGCCAGCGGCAATTAATACCGCATGACCATTGGGTTGCTCGGGAGCCAGCATGGTCAGTAACGGCGTCGCCACATTGCTCAGCGCGCCCCTTGCCGAAACTAAGGGACTACCGGAAGGGCCGCCGCCGCCGGGAGCACTCCCCTGCCACAAAGGAATAGACACCTGCTGGCTACTCGCCGGGCTGGCGCGTCCCAGCCGGCAGCGTAAGCTAATCAGTGTCGCGGCCATAGCGGTCAGAAAATGACGACGATGCATAACAGAGATCCCCAACCAAATAAAAAGGGAGCCATTAAGGCTCCCTCAGGGTGTGTCAGCGATACCAGCTGGCTATCAGGCTTTCGCCAGCACAGCTTCCGTTTCCGGACGTTTCAGAATCGCATAACCCAGACCAGCCAGCAGCGTACCGGCGATAATCGCCATCAGGTAGCCGACCACCGGAGTGATAGCGCCTGGAATCAACAGTACGAACAGACCGCCGTGTGGCGCCATCAGTTTGGCGCCAATCGCCATGGAGATAGCACCGGTCACTGCGCCGCCAATGATACAGCATGGCAGAACACGCATCGGGTCACGGGCCGCAAATGGAATCGCGCCTTCAGAGATAAAGCACAGACCCAGAACCAGCGCTGCCTTGCCGCCTTCCTGCTGACCTTTATTGAACTTATTACGCGCAACCAGTGTTGCCAGACCCATCGCCAGCGGTGGCACCATACCGGCCGCCATAATCGCCGCCATTGGCGCATAGGTTTGCGAACTCAGCAGACCAACACCAAAGGCATAGGCCACTTTGTTAACCGGGCCGCCCATATCGGTACACATCATACCACCGAGGATGGCACCCAGCAGTACCGCATTCGCCGTCCCCATATTCGCCAGCCAGCCGGTCAGGCCAGACATGATTTTCGCCACTGGCGTACCCACTACATAAATCATCAGCAAGCCGGTGATCAGGCTGGCAAACAGCGGGATAATCAGAATCGGTTTCAGCGCTTCCATACTTTGCGGTAGTTTCACCTTGCCGCTAATCAGTTTGGCTGCGTAACCGGCAATAAAGCCAGCGATAATACCGCCAAGGAAACCGGCATTAATGCTGGTTGCCAGCATACCGCCAATCAGACCTGGGGTCAGACCCGGACGGTCAGCAATCGAGAACGCGATATAACCGGCGAGGATCGGCACCATTAATGCGAAGGCGCTACCACCACCGATTTGCATCAGCGCAGCGGCCAGCGTACCGGGTTCTTTAAATGCGGTAATACCAAAGGCAAAGGAGAGCGCGATACACAAACCACCGGCCACTACCATCGGCAGCATATAAGAAACACCGGTCAGCAGATGACGATAAGCGCCTGCGCTCTCTTGTTTCTGCTCACCCTGTGAAGCCTGTTGTCCGCCCTGCGGTTGATAAACTTTGGCTTCAGCAACAGCTTTATCCAGTTCCTGCGCCGTTTTCTTCAGCGCCAGACCGGTTGAGGTACGATACATCGGCTTACCGGCAAACTTCGCCAGGTCCACTTCAATATCCGCCGCCACAATCACCAGATCCGCAGCTGCCACTTCTTCAGCAGTAATCGCATTACCGGCGCCCACAGAGCCACGCGTTTCAACTTTTACCCACCAGCCACGTTTGGTCGCTTCGGTCTGGATAGCTTCCGCGGCCATAAAGGTGTGCGCCACACCAGTAGGACAGGCGGTGATCGCCACCACGCGTTTTGGTCCATTGCTCACCGCGGCCGGCGCTGCGGCAACGGCTGCCGGCGCCTGGTACGGTTTAGCCTGTGACTGTGCGTTGGCCAGGAAAGCTTCCGGCTGACGCAGTGCCTGTTCGATATCACCCAGATAAACCGCTTTGCCATTCAGCGCGCCGTCTGCGGGTATTGATTTACCTGCCACCGCCACCAGATCTGCTTCTGCCGGATTTTCCGTCAGGGTCAGACCGGCTTTAGCTGCAGCTGCCGTGATTAAATTTTTTGCCAGATAGCTGGTTGCCAGGCCCAGCGAGGTATCGATTATCAGCAGCGTTTTCATTTTGCCTTCTCCTGCTGTTAGTTAAAGGGTTTGAGGTCGACGCGCGCCATCATTGCGGCCAACTGGGTACGATCGGTAACACCAACATTACTCTGACTTACTGCCATTGCCGCTACTGCGGTCGCCAGGCGGAGCGTATGCTCACTTGACTCACGCATTAGCAGGCCATAAATCAGGCCACCTACCATAGAATCGCCGGCACCAACGGTACTGACCACTTCACAGGCGGGTGGTTTAGCAATCCATTCACCGGAAGCATTCACCCACAGCGCACCTTCCGCGCCGAGTGAGATAACCACATGCGCAATACCTTGCTCACGTAACGCATGGGCAGCTTCAATGACATCCTGCAGCGTCGGCAACTTACGGCCGGCCCAGATTTCCAGTTCACGACGGTTCGGCTTCACCAGCCATGGCGCCGCTTTCAGGCCCGCCACCAGCGCTTCGCGGCTGCTGTCGAAAATAATACATGGGCAATGGGTACGCAGCGCGGTCATCCATTCGGTAAAGGCTTCCGGTTCAACACCCGCCGGTAAGCTACCGCTAACGCAAACCATATCGAACTGGCCGAGCCAGCTTAACGAATCGGCACTGAAGCGTTCCCAGTCCTGGGCGCTGACATCAAAACCCGAAAAGTTCAGGTCGGTGACATCGCCGCCTTTCTCGGTCAATTTCACATTGATACGGGTACGACCCGGTACCACCTGGAAACGGTTAGCAATGCCTAACTCGCTGAACAGATGCTGGAAGCCATCCTGATTATCTTTGCCGAGAAAGCCGCCCACGGTGACGTCAATACCTAAATCTTTCAGCACTTTCGCAACGTTAATCCCTTTACCTGCAGCATGCAGGCCGGTGGTTTTCACCAGGTTAACTTCGCCACGCTCAACTTCTTCGCAATACCCTACTAAATCATAGGCCGGATTCAGGGTAATTGTTGCGACGCGTCTGCTCATGCTGCCCCCTCGCCCAGACCCGCAGCGATAGCTTCTTCAATCGCGTGCAGCGCCTGCTGAGCATCATCACCACTGGCGGTAAAGCGCAGGCGATGGCCTTTTTTCACCCCTAACGCCACCACTTTCATCAGGCTGCGTCCGTTCGCCGGTTTTCCGCTGCCATCAAGGTTGGTGACAGTGATATCGCTGTTGTACTGCTTAATCACGCTGACCAGCGCCGTGCCCGGACGGGCATGCAAACCATGCTCGTTGCGGACAGTAAACTCAGCGGTCAGCACATTAGCCTGCTCGTCGACTTCGCTGGTTAACAGCGCCAGCACCCCGGTAGCATCCGCATTCAGCAGACGTTCAGCCTTCTGGCTAATCAGTAGATCGCTTAAATAGTTCAGTACCTTCAGCGGCTGATCGTCAGTAACCGCGACCGTGATCAGCATCGCGGCTTTTTCACCGGCGACGTCAAAGGCGTTCGCGACCCGGCTTACCGCCACGGCGCTGCACAGATTGCCGACAGTGCTGTCGTTCAGCCAGATGCCCTGCCCGAGGTTCAGGGGCTGGCCGGAGATCACACTGCTGACAAAGCTGGCATCAACCGCGCCGGCCTGTTGCAGACGTCCGGCATTCAGCGCCTGCAGCGTCATCAGATCGCCTGCCGCGACATCGAGGGCAATTAAGCTATTATCAAATTTAAATTCTGCATCCAGCTTTTCACCCATCAGAATGCTGCGTAATACTTCGGCAGAGGTGGTGGATTTCAGCTGTTCGGCCACGCTGTCGTCGCTGAGGACGTGAGTCAGCTGACGCAACAGGGCCAGATGCTCATCGGAGCGGGCAGCAATACCAATGGCAACATAAGCCGTCTGGTCTTCACCCCAGGCGATCCCCTGCGGGAACTGGAACACCTGAACACCGGTCTCCAGCACCAGGTCGCGGGTGTCGGTGGTGCCATGCGGGATGGCGATACCGTTACCGAGATAGGTAGAGGTCTGGGTTTCACGCACCAGCATGCCGTCAACATAGGCAGCGCTGACGTTACCCGCAGCGGTAAGCGCGGCAGCAACCTGACGAATGGCGTCTTCTTTATTAGTGGCGCTGGCGCCAGTATGGATGGCTTTTAGATCTAGCTGGAACATAGGTCTCCTCCCCGGCCGAAATTGAATCGTTTCAGCTATAATGAGAAAAAAAGCGTCATCTCCTGACTGATAACCTGATGAGACAACGCTGAAACGTTTCAATTAGTTTGGTACACGGAGGCAGCTGCTGGCAAGATTTACCGTAAACGGCGTAGCAGATTTTTGACGCCACGCACATTTTGCCACCGTTTTTCAGAAAAATGCTGAAGCCGGTATCGCTGGATGCCGCAGACACGTCATGCTGTCAGCTGACGTCAGCTCCGCTGCCGTGGTGCAGGAAATGCGAAATATCACTGAAGGCGTTTTTATTATTTGAAACAGCTTTTTAAAAATAGCGCAGCGGCGTAGAATTTGCCGTCCATTTCTGCCGGTTAATCCTCGCTTATGCAAACATCTGGTGCTACCCTCCGCCGCCTGCCCGACCTGCGTTCAGCGGCCTTTCTGCTGGTCGCTTTTTTCTCCGGCATCGCCGGGGCGTTACAGACCCCCACTCTCAGCCTGTTTTTATCCACGGAAGTGCATGCGCGCCCGTTTATGGTGGGGCTGTTTTTTACCGGCAGTGCGGTAATTGGTATCGTAGTAAGCCAGTTGCTGGCGACACGCTCCGATCGTCAGGGCGATCGCAAGGCGCTAATCTTTCAGTGCTGCCTGCTGGGGGCGCTGGGCTGCATTTTGTTTGCCTGGAATCGTAACTACTTTATCTTATTACTGGTCGGCGTCCTGCTCTCCAGCTTTGGTTCGACAGCCAACCCGCAAATGTTTGCTCTGGCGCGCGAACATGCCGACAAAACCGGGCGTGAAGCGGTAATGTTCAGCACCATTATGCGTACTCAGGTTTCGCTGGCATGGGTGATTGGCCCGCCGGTCGCCTTCGCTCTGGCGCTGGGTTTTGGCTTTCAGGTGATGTACGCCTGTGCGGCGATCGCTTTTGTTTGTTGCGCCATTATTGTGCGCTATCTGCTGCCATCGATGCACAAAACGGCGGTGCAAACCAGCGTCACCCTGCAGGCGCCGCGGCGCAACCGGCGCGATACGCTGTTACTGTTTATCGGCTGTACTCTGATGTGGGCCTGCAACAATATCTATCTGATTAATATGCCGCTGTATGTGGTGCAGGAGCTGCATCTGCCGGAGAGACTGGCGGGGCAACTAATGGGGCTGGCGGCCGGACTGGAAATTCCGGTAATGCTGATTGCCGGCTACTACGCCAGACGCTTCAGCAAGCGTACGCTGATGCGCTGCGCCGCAGCCTGCGGGCTGCTGTTCTACGCCGGTTTACTGCTGATTGACAGCGCCATCCCGCTGTTGCTGTTGCAGGGGCTGAACGCCATTTTTATCGGCATTCTTGCCGGTATCGGGATGCTCTATTTTCAGGATTTGATGCCGGGTCAGGCGGGCGCGGCCACTACCCTGTTCAGCAATTCGACTCGCGTTGGCTGGATCCTTGCCGGGTCGCTGGCTGGGGTGGTGGCGGAATTGTGGAGTTATCATGCGGTATTTTACTGCGCGCTGCTGCTGAACCTCGGTACGCTCTACTGCATGTGGCGGGTTAAAAACGCCTGACGCGCTTCAGGGGGCGGTATCCGCCTCCAGTTTTATCAGCCAGCTGAGCGCCTGCTGACGGTTGCTGCCGCACATTTCAGCGTCAGGTTGTAACCCCGCACAGACTTTTGGCCGCAGCGGCGAGGCGAAAATTTTGCAGCGCTGCCGCTCATCCAGCTGTACGCACGGCGTATTCGCCGGTTTACCCTGCGGCATACCGGGGATCGGGGATGAGATGGAAGGCGCCGTACAACAGGCACCGCAATCAGGACGACATTGCATCAGTACACTCACAGCGCGATAAACCGCGACAATAGCAGCCGTCAGATCTGAAAGCTATAGCCGCGATGGTTTCGGCCAGATGCCCCGCGTGACCGGTTACCTTTCGTGGCGGCAGACAAATTTCACTTTCTGAGACGTGCAGATCTTGCCTGAATGCGTCGCCGCGAGTAACTTGTCGCGATTCATTCAGCACAGGCTTATTGAGAACCTACTATGGCAAGAGCAAACGAGATTAAGCGCGGCACCGCCGTTAGCTACAACGGCAAATTACTGCTGGTTAAAGATATTGATATTCAGAGCCCCAGCGCCCGTGGCGCCTCAACTTTGTATAAGATGCGTTTTACCGATATCCGTACCGGTATGAAGGTTGAAGAACGTTTTAAAGGTGACGATATTATCGACACCATCTCCCTGAGCCGTCGTCAGGTCACCTTCTCTTATATCGATGGTGATGAGTATGTGTTTATGGATGACGAAGATTACACCCCCTACAACTTCAAGCAGGAACAGATTGCCGAAGAGCTGCTGTTTATTCCTGAAGGCGGTATGCCAGGTATCCAGGTGTTAACTATGGATGGCCAGATTCTGGCGCTGGAACTGCCGCAAACGGTAGATATGGAAATTGTTGAAACCACGCCAGGCATCAAAGGCGGTTCCGCCAGTGCGCGTACCAAGCCAGCCACCATGGCCACCGGGTTGGTGATTCAGGTACCGGAATATCTGAGTAATGGCGATAAAATCCGCATTCATATTGCTGAGCGCCGTTATATGGGCCGCAGCGAATAACGGCTTGTGGCGCTTTCGGCGATGACATCGTGCATCGCCGCTATTGTTATGTTATAACAACCCACAAACTAACCAGCAACATACTGGTTTGTCAGAAATAACTGATATTGAGTAGCGCCAGCGATTTACTGCGATCGATCCAGCTGAAACGGGTAGTCCCCTGATTCAGTGGAAGTTTTTGCGGCCGTGCGATATTCAGCTGAGTGGTTTTGCTGGTAAAGCGACCGTTCTGAAAACAGGACATTTTCAGCTGATACTTGGCGTCAGGGCTGATGTTGCAACCGCCGTCGACAATAGTGCCAGAGAAATGTATCTCGCCTGAGCGGGCAGATGCTGCACCACCCCCGGCCATTGCGCTGCTCGTCCATGAGGCAAAAAGCATTATCAGTACCGCTGATTTAATGCTGTTCATAGTAACCTCACTCACTGACCAACTATAGGTTTAAAGGTAGCTGGTTTCTTATCCTGATGAGTTAAATCGGCGCGAACGGGCCCGAACTTTAATTTAATGATGTCAATACCCCGATTAAGGAGAACCTGGTGACTAAGGTCAATCTGATTACTGGCTTTCTGGGCAGCGGAAAAACCACCACGTTGCTCCACCTGCTGGCACAGAAACCACAGCATGAAAACTGGGCAATACTGGTCAACGAATTTGGCGAGATCGGGATTGACGGCGCGCTGCTGAAAGATCGCGGGGCGGTACTGAAAGAGATCCCCGGCGGCTGCATGTGTTGCGTCAACGGGCTGCCGATGCAGGTTGGCCTGAATATGCTGTTAAAGCAGACTAAACCGGATCGATTGCTGATTGAGCCCACCGGCCTCGGTCATCCGAAGCAAATTATCGCGATGTTAACCGATGCGGTGTATCAACCCTGGCTGACGCTGAATGCCACCTTATCGCTGCTGGATCCGCGCCAGCTTAGCGACAGTAAAATCACCGCCAATGAAAACTTCCGCGATCAGCTGGCAGCGGCGGATATTATTGTCGCCAATAAGCAGGATCGCTGGCAACAGAGCGACCGTCTGGCGCTGGCCAGCTGGTTACAGCAGCACCTTGCCGATCGCCAGTGTGTCCAGGCTGAGTTTGGCAATATCGATCCGGCGTTACTGGATACCCCACGTCTTAATCTGCGTCCGCTGCCGGATGCCCGCCATCATGCGCACAGCAGCGCTGCGTCCGGTCTGGCCGCCCTGCGCCTCGACAGCAACGCCCGCTGGCGCCGCGCGCTTAATCATGGTCAGGGTTACTATGCCTGCGGCTGGATCTTCGATGCGGACACGGTATTTGACACCATCGGGCTGCTGGAATGGGCAAGGCTGGCCCCGGTGACCCGGGTAAAAGGCGTATTGCGCATTGCCGAGGGGCTGCTGAGTATCAACCGCCAGGGCCAGGATCTGCAGATCGAAACCCGCAACGCCGCGCCGCCGGATAGCCGGATCGAATTGATTAATGAGCAGGATGTGGCATGGAATACCTTACAGAGCCACTTGTTGAAGCTTCGTTTAGAAAACCTGGCATAGGCTACACCGTTATTTTTAAACTGATTGATTTTATTATGAATGCTAAACGCTTACTGGCAATTCTTGCCCTGAACATCGCAGGTATCGCTCTGTTTTTATCCTGGTACCTGCCTGCCAACCACGGTTTCTGGTTTCCGATCGATAAGTCGATCTTCTTCTGGTTTAATCATCATATGGCCAGCAACAAAATGCTGATGTGGCTGATTGCCATCACCAACTTCCGCGGTTTTGACATGGTCTCCTTGCTGACGATGGGGTTGCTGTACCTCAAATTCTGGCTGCACGAAACCCCGCCGGGCCGCCGCCGGCTGATCACTATTGGCGTCACCATGCTGATTAGCGCGGTGGTGCTGAACCAGCTGGGGCATTTGCTGCCGGTAAAACATGTCAGCCCCAGTCTGTTTTTTGACCATGCATACCGCGTGAGTGAACTAAGCGGGATTCCGGCGAAAGATGCCTCACGCGACAGCTTTCCCGGGGATCACGGGATGATGCTGATCATCTTCGCCTGCTTTATGTTGCGCTATTTTGGCAAAGGCGCTTTTCTCAGCGCCGTGCTGATTGTTGTGGTGTTCAGTCTGCCGCGGGTGATGGCGGGGGCGCACTGGTTTAGCGATATCGCGGTGGGCTCGCTGTCGGTGGTGCTGGTTGGGCTGAGCTGGTGGCTAATGACGCCAGCCAGTGATTATTTAGTACGCTGGCTCAACCGGACATTACCCGGAAAATATAAGCCCTAAACCCTATTCCGCGCCGAAAGCCAAATTGTATTAATTCTAAGCGGCACAAGGCGCGGAAAGATTGATAATTAGCACGCTAATTTGTTGCCGGTAAAAAGAAATTATTATGGCAACGGAACGGGAAAATGCCTTTTCCAGCCGCTTATCTGGCGGGAAATTCTTATTTCGACGGCAATCCGTTGAAATAGCCGCAGGAATTTAGCTTAATCCGGCGATTACTGACTGCTAATTGCTGATAATTTGAACTGAATGTTACTTAATTGTTTCTCATCAAAAAAACCTATACGAAAGTCGTTAAAACCCCTCGCCACGGGGCTTTTAATCGGGTAACCTCAGGTCAGATTAGGCAAAAGAAGTGTTTTTTTTTCCTTTTTTACAAATAAAATGTGCTCGTTAACACATTTTAGTGATTAAGGAATTGTCTTACTCGGTTGCTCTAATTAATCTCATTTTCGTTTCGCAACTTAACTAACGACCTCTGTCGTTAAGGACTTCAAGGGATAACAAACATAATGGTCAAGTCTCAACCTATCCTGAGATATATTTTGCGGGTCATCCCCGCGGTCGCACTCGCGACACTGCTTTCGGCATGTACGACCAGCAACGGTCACAACGCACAAACTGAGACTCATGCAGTTAAAGGCCAGAACGGTTTTTTACTTCAAGCGTCTCAGGATGAATTCGAACAGATGGTTCAGAACGTGGATATCAAATCACGTATTATGGACCAATATGCTGACTGGAAAGGCGTTCGTTATCGTCTTGGTGGCACCAACAAAGGGGGCATTGACTGCTCAGGTTTTGTTCAGGTGACCTTCCGCGAACAGTTTGGCCTGGATCTGCCACGCTCCACCTCAGAGCAGCAGGACAGTGGTAAAAGTATTCAGCGTAGTAAATTGCGCCCCGGTGATCTCGTGCTGTTTCACGCCGGTTCGACAGGACGACACGTTGGCATCTACCTTGGTAATGACAGCTTCGTTCATGCATCGACCAGCAGCGGCGTTATGATCTCCAGTATGAATGATTCCTACTGGAAAAACCGATACCGCGAGGCACGACGTGTTCTGACCCGAACGCATAGCTGATTTACCCCTGAAGTCCGCGAAATGAGAATGACAGAAGCGCTGCCCCGGCAGCGTTTTTTTTATGTCCGAAACTGACCTGATTAAGCGCTAATCAGATGCAGAGATTCAGAATAATCTGTCTACTGCCAATGCAAAATAGTTTTGCTAATCATAATAATATCGAGACAGAACCCCCGGCATCGTTATATTCTCCTGTACTTATTCCCGGAAAATGGCAGTGCGTAATTCCAACCCAAAAACAGGCTAAAGCGGGAGATAAAACGCGATGCCACTATCGAGTCTGGTTAAACATCCGCTGACAAATGCGCGACGGGTCGCGTGGCTCAGTGCCGTTGTTGGTTTGATCTTTTTTTTGCTTTTTACTGCCATCACCATCAGTATCACCTGGAAAAAACGTGCAGAGGACAATGACCGGCTGGTCGACTATACCCGGGACTATATTGTCAACGCGTTAAACTCACTGGGAAAGACCCTCACCCCGTTGCTGGTGCTGACAACGCGCCCCTGCATCCATATTAATAACGAACTCACCTCCCGGGCAGCATTCACCACCGGTATTCGTGCGATTCTGTTAGTCCGCGATGGTATTGCCTACTGCTCTTCCGCCACCGGCGCATTCAACTTACCGGTAAGCCATTTTTTACCGCAGACCGATCTGACGAAAGAGCGCGACCTGTCGATTGTAGCCGGCACGCCGATGATGCCAAAGCAACCGGCAATGGTGATGTGGATGAAACAACCTGACAGCCGACAAAGCGGCGTGCTGACGACGCTGAATATGGATATGACCCCTTATTTGCTAATGGCATCGCGACAACAGGATATTTCCGGGATGGCGCTGGCCGTCGGCGATAATGCGGTCACCAGCTGGAATCATGATGTTATTCGTATCAGCCAGCTTCCCGCCACCCCCCTGCGTATCCTGAATATTGCCGGTTATCCCATCACCTTTTATCTGTTTGGCCCTGAACTGCCGCAACGCGACGTGAATATTATTTTGCTGACCGGCCTGTTGCTGGCAGTGCTGGTGACCAGCAGTTGTTTCCTGTTACTGACGCTGCGTCTGCGCCCGGGAAAAGAGATTATGCTGGGGATTAAGCGCAATGAGTTTCATGTTGAATATCAGCCGCTGATCGAAGCCTCGACCGGCAATGTTTACGGACTGGAAGCGCTGCTGCGCTGGACGCATCCGACTGAAGGACGGATTCCGCCGGATGCATTTATCAGTTATGCCGAGGGCCAGAATTTAATTATCCCTCTGACCTGCCACCTGTTTGAACTGGTGGCGCGCGATGCGCATAAGATGCGTCAGGTGGTGCCGGCGGGTATTCAGATGGGGATCAATCTGTCACCCAACCATCTCTCATCAGACTCCTTTCGTCAGGATGTGAATACCTGGATTAAAGCGATGCCGGAAGGACATTTTAATTATGTGTTCGAAATTACCGAGCGCACCATGGTGTCGGAACGGCATGCGATTGAGGTGTTCGACTGGTTTCATCATCAGGGATTTAAGATCGCCATTGATGATTTTGGTACCGGACACAGTGCGCTGATCTATCTTGAAAAATTCAAGTTCGACTACCTTAAAATCGATCGCGGATTTGTGCAGAGCATCGGCATGGAAACGGTAACATCACCGGTGCTTGATGCCGTACTGAATCTGGCGAAGAAACTCAATCTCAGTACCGTTGCCGAAGGTGTGGAAACCGAAGAGCAGGCTACATGGCTGCTC
Source organism: Pantoea sp. B65 (assembly GCF_047308185.1). Lineage (NCBI taxonomy): Bacteria > Pseudomonadati > Pseudomonadota > Gammaproteobacteria > Enterobacterales > Erwiniaceae > Pantoea > Pantoea sp. B65. The sequence goes on along the minus strand of NZ_JAHXPU010000039.1, from coordinate 104,884 downwards.
AACCGGGGCGTCACCCATATGCAGGGCTTTTTATTTGCCCGGCCAATGACCGTTGCACAACTGATTACATATTTTCAAACGCGCCAGACCGCTTTATCCTGAGGGTAGCGGAATGTTTCCTGCCCGGGCGACAGTTATGCCGCCCGGGCAGGCTGACGACGAATCGGCTAATACTGTTACGCTGAATAACATCTTTTTTGTTTTTTTAATGCGGGAGCCAACCCTAACGATGCTATTGCGCCTGGTTACACTCATGCTGCTCAGTGCTGTCGGCTTAACGGCCCAGGCAGAAAACATCAATGAAAGCTACGCATTCTCAAAACTGGGCGAACCGAAATACGCCACCAATTTTACCCATTACGATTACGTCAATCCTGCCGCCCCCAAAGGGGGGAAAATAACCTATGCGGTGATTGGTACTTACGACAACTTTAACCGCTATGCCTCCCGGGGTTATCCCGGTATCGGCACCGAAGGCGTATATGACTCGCTGTTTACCACTTCCGACGATGAAATTGGCAGTTACTATCCGCTGATCGCCGAATCAGCGCGCTATCCTGCTGACTTTCGCTGGGCGGAAGTCAGAATTAATCCTCACGCCCGCTTTCAGGACGGCTCACCGATTACCGCCGCCGATGTCGCCTTTACCTTCAATAAATTTATGACTGAAGGGGTACCGCAATTTCGCGTCGCCTATAAAGGCGCCAGCGTGAAGGCAATAGCGCCGCTGACCGTACGTATTGAACTGCCGGCGCCGGATAAGGACCAGATCCTCGGCATATTTTCCCTGCCGGTACTGTCAGAGAAATTCTGGCAGAGCCGCAAGTTTAATGAGCCGCTGGGCTATCCTCCGCTTGGCAGCAGTGTTTACCGCATCAGCGCCTATAAAGTTGGCCAGTACATCACCTATACGCGGGTAAAAGACTACTGGGCGGCTAATTTGCCGGTGAACCGCGGGCGGCACAATTTTGATACCCTACGCTACGACTATTATCTCGACGATAATGTCGCCTTTGAGGCGTTTAAAGCCGGTGCCTTTGATTTCCGCGCCGAAGGCTCAGCCAAAAAATGGGCTACGCAGTATCGCGGCAAGAATTTCGCTAATCACCAGATTATTAAAGAGGCCAGAGCAAACACTGTCGCCACCAATACCTCGTGGCTGGCGTTTAATACTGAGAAAGCGATTTTTGCCGATCGGCGGGTACGCGAAGCGATTGGGCTGGCATTTGATTTTCAGTGGATGAATAAGACACTGTTCTACAATGCGTGGAAGCGCACTTCCAGTTACTTCCAGAATACTGAATATGCCGCCAGCGGTTATCCGGATGCAAAACAGCTGGAAATCCTGGCGCCATTTAAAGGCCAGCTGCCGGATGAAGTATTTACCTCTGACTATCAGCCGCCGCAATCCGACGGCAGCGGCTATGACCGCCAGCACCTGCTGAAGGCGCTGGACCTGCTGAAACAGGCAGGCTGGGAGCTCAAAAATAAGCAGTTGGTGAATGTCGCCAGCGGTAAGCCGTTTAGCTTTGAACTGCTGCTGAACAGCAGTAGCAGCAGTAGCATCCAGTGGGTGCTGCCATTCCAGCATAATCTGCAACGGCTGGGGATTAATATCGATATCCGCCAGGTGGACAGCTCGCAATACCTGCGCCGCCTGCGTAAGGGGGATTACGATATGATCCCGACCAACTACTACGCACAGGCATCGCCGGATCCCTCGTTGCGCATTATCTGGGCATCGCAATATATTGAATCCAGCTGGAATACCCCACGGGTCAAAAATCCGGTGGTTGACAGTCTGGTTGAAAAAATTTTCCAGCATCAGGGCGATAAAGACGCGTTGTTGCCCCTTGGTCGCGCCCTCGACCGGGTGTTGCTATGGAACTACTACATGATTCCAATGTGGTATAGCGCGGAAGATCGTTATGCTTACTGGAATAAATTCTCCATGCCGGGGATCGCACCAACCTATTCCCTTGGCACTGACACCTGGTGGTACGATGTTAATAAAGCCGCACAGTTGCCGGCCCAACGTCGCTAAGGAGTAGATTTGGGCGCTTACCTTATTCGTCGACTTTTGCTGGTGATCCCTACCCTGTGGGCGATCATTACGATTAACTTTTTTATTGTGCAGATTGCACCGGGTGGCCCGGTCGATCAGGCGATTGCCAATATCCAGTTTGAGCGCAACAGCGGGATACCCGGTACCGAAGGCGGGACCGCCAGCAGTCGCGGTTCATTAAACAACACCAATCCCGGCGACAGCCAGTATCGCGGTGCGCGCGGGCTTGATCCTGAAGTGATTGCTGAAATCACCAAACGCTATGGTTTTGATAAGCCGCTGCATGAACGCTATTTCAAAATGTTGTGGGATTACGCCCGCTTTGATTTTGGCGACAGTCTGTTCCGCAGCGCCTCGGTGCTGCAACTGATTAAAGAGAGTCTGCCGGTATCGATCACCCTCGGCCTGTGGAGTACGCTGATTATCTATCTGGTATCGATTCCGCTGGGGATCAGAAAAGCGGTGCATAACGGCAGTGCTTTTGATGTCTGGAGCAGCGCCATTATCATTGTCGGCTATGCCATTCCTTCGTTCCTGTTCGGGGTCGCGCTGATCGTACTGTTTGCCGGCGGCAGTTATCTCGACTGGTTTCCGCTGCGCGGGCTGACGTCGCCGCAGTTTGACAGTATGCCGTGGTACGGCAAAGTGACGGACTACCTCTGGCATATCACCCTGCCGGTGCTGGCGACGGTGATTGGCGGTTTTGCCACCCTGACGATGCTGACGAAAAACTCCTTTATGGATGAGATCCGTAAACAATATGTCGTCACTGCGCGCGCCAAGGGGCTGGATGAGAAAAAAATCCTCTATCGCCATGTGTTCCGTAACGCCATGTTGCTGGTTATCGCCGGGTTTCCGGCCACCTTTATCAGTATGTTTTTCACCGGCTCGCTGCTGATTGAAGTGATGTTCTCACTTAATGGCCTCGGTCTGCTGGGCTATGAAACCACCATTCAGCGTGACTATCCGGTGATGTTTGGCACCCTGTATATTTTCACGCTGATTGGCCTGCTGCTGAATATTCTCAGTGATATCACCTATACGCTGGTTGACCCACGCATTGATTTTGAGGGACGCCAATGAGCCGCTTAAGCCCGATTAATCAGGCTCGCTGGGGCCGTTTCCGTCACAATCGTCGCGGTTACTGGTCGCTGTGGATCTTTGCCGTGCTGTTTGTACTCTGTCTGTTTGCTGAGCTGCTGGCCAATGATAAACCGCTGCTGGTGCATTATCAGGATCGCTGGTATGCGCCGGTGCTGTTTGATTATACCGAAGCCGATTTCGGTGGCCCGCTGGCCACCAGCGCCGATTATCAGGATCCCTGGCTCAGGCAGCGCCTGGATAATACCGGCTGGGCTGTCTGGGCGCCGATTCGCTTTGGCGACAGCACCATTAACTTTGCCAGCGATGCGCCCTTCCCTTCACCGCCCTCCGGCAAAAACTGGTTGGGTACCGATGCCAATGGTGGCGATGTGCTGGCGCGCATCCTCTACGGCACGCGTATCTCTCTGTTGTTTGGCCTGATGCTGACCATCGTCTCCAGCCTGATTGGCGTTGGGGTTGGCGCCGCGCAGGGCTATTTCGGCGGTAAGGTCGATCTGATTGGTCAGCGCTTTATCGAAATCTGGTCCGGAATGCCGACGCTATTTCTGATTATTCTGCTCTCCAGCGTCGTACAGCCGGATTTCTGGTGGCTGCTGGCAATCACCGTATTATTTGGCTGGATGAGTCTGGTGGGGGTGGTGCGCGCCGAGTTTCTGCGCGCGCGTAATTATGACTACATTCGTGCCGCGCAGGCGATGGGCGTCAGCGACAGCCGCATTATGCTGCGCCATATGTTGCCCAATGCCATGGTCGCCACCCTGACCTTTTTGCCTTTTATACTGTGTGGTTCGATCACCACCCTGACATCGCTGGATTTCCTCGGCTTTGGCCTGCCGCTCGGTTCGCCTTCATTAGGTGAGCTGCTGTTACAGGGCAAAAATAACCTGCAGGCCCCGTGGCTGGGGCTGGCCGGCTTCTTCTCGCTGGCGATTTTACTGTCGCTGCTGATTTTTATTGGCGAAGCCGTGCGTGACGCCTTCGATCCGAGCAAGGTGCATTGATATGAGTACGCCACTTCTAACCATCAACGATCTCAGTATCGCCTTTCGCCAGGGCGCAGTGCAGCAGCAGGTGGTTAACCGGTTGTCACTGTCGCTGGAGGCCGGAGAAACGCTGGCGCTGGTCGGTGAATCCGGCTCGGGGAAAAGCGTTACCGCGCTGTCAATCATGCGCTTATTGCCGGCCCCACCCGCCATTTACACCGGCGGCGAAATTTATTTTTCCGGACAGAATATCCTGCAGGCCGATGAACGCACCTTGCGCAGCCTGCGCGGCAACCGCATGGCGATGATTTTTCAGGAGCCAATGGTGTCGCTGAATCCGCTGCACAGTATCGAAAAGCAGCTGTACGAAGTGCTGTCATTGCATCGCGGCATGCGGCGTGAAGCGGCACGCGGTGAAATGCTTAACTGCCTTGATCGGGTCGGTATTCGCCAGGCCAAAAGCCGCCTGAATGATTTTCCTCATCAGTTATCCGGTGGTGAACGTCAGCGCGTGATGATCGCCATGGCCTTGCTGACCCAGCCAGAGCTGCTGATTGCCGATGAGCCGACCACCGCCCTTGACGTGACGGTACAGGCGCAGATTCTCACGCTGCTGAAAGAGCTGAAGCAAGAGCTGAATATGGCGCTGCTGTTTATTACCCATAACCTGCGGATCGTACGGCAGCTGGCCGATCAGGTCACGGTGATGCAAAACGGCGCGGTCGTGGAGCACAGTACCACCCGGCAACTGTTCAGCGCCCCACAGCATGCCTGGACGCGCAAACTGCTGGACGCCGAGCCGGAAGGTCACCCTGCGCCAGCGGACAGCGCTAAGCCCCCGCTGCTGCGCGTGGATAAGCTGCAGGTCTCTTTTCCCATTAAGCGTGGCTTGTTGCGGCGGGTAGTCGATCATCATCATGCATTAAAAGCGCTCAGCTTTGAGCTGCGACCGGGCGAAAGCCTCGGGCTGGTCGGTGAGTCAGGATCGGGTAAAAGCACCACCGGGCTGGCGCTACTGCGTCTGATCCAGTCGCAGGGGGAGATCTGGTTTGATGACCAGCCCATTCACAGCTGGAACCGCAAGCAGATGCTGGCCGTGCGTCCACGCATCCAGGTGGTGTTTCAGGATCCTAACTCGTCACTGAACCCGCGGCTTAACATCACGCAGATTATTGCCGAAGGATTACAGGTGCATCGTCCGCAGTTAACGGAGCAGCAGCGTGATCAGCAGGTGATAGTGGCGATGCAGGAAGTTGGACTCGATCCGGCGACCCGCCATCGCTATCCGGCTGAGTTTTCTGGCGGTCAGCGTCAGCGTATTGCGATTGCGCGCGCGCTAATCCTGCAGCCGCAGCTGATTATTCTGGATGAACCGACCTCTTCGCTCGATCGCTCGGTACAAAAACAGATCCTGACATTGCTGAAAAACCTTCAGCAGCAGCACCGGCTGGCCTATGTATTTATCAGCCACGATCTGCAGGTGGTACGCGCTTTATGTCATCAGGTAGTGGTACTGCGCCAGGGAGAGGTGGTGGAACAGGGTGACTGCGAACAGATTTTCGCCGCGCCACAACAGGAATATACCCGCCAGTTGCTATCGCTGGCCATGGCCTGAGCGGGATTCAGAAAGGATTGCTGGCGGAGAAGGTTTCCGCAATGGCGACGCCCTGATTTTTCAGACGACAGTTGGTGGCGCTCTCGTCATTGCGATGCACAAACAGGCAAGGCTCGCCTTGCCACTCCACCACCGCACATTCAACCTGAATGTCGTTCAGAGCGGATTTCAGCACCTGCATAATATCCCACGCCGACTCGCCATCATGGCTTAATAACTTAAGGCCAATCAGATCGTTATCATTGGTTAAACCACTGATCTCCAGTGGCTCGACGGTGCTGCCGGTCAGTCCGGCAGACCAGCGATAACTTTGCGGCAGGCGATGTACGACCGAAAGCTGTAATGTGTTCAAATCAAATCCCCAGAGCGGTAAGCAAAAACACGACTATTTTCTGGCTGCAGATAAACCGCGACCGGTTATTGCTGGTCAGGTACTGCCATAAGCGTCAATGCAAGCCGTCGCGTTTTTAAACATTTCATATTTACGACGTTGTTTTTGAGCGCCAGCTCTCATTTTATCGTTATATGTACCGCGTTCATAAAGTGATCACAACCATTTTTGCTGCGAGATTGTTATTTTTTATGCGCCAAATTTCACAATAAAGCAACAATAGTTGCATAAATTAGGGGATTAAAGCAGGAATACGGCGGTTGCGGGGCAGCATCGCAGGCGGCATTAATACCGCCCGCGAACCATTATGCGGGTTTACGTGGACGACTGGCATACAGATAAAACAGCAGCGACACCGTGGCGCAGAGCGCAATGGCCCAGACCATCGGCCAGGCGCTGGTAAAGGTGGCATTCGACAGTAGCATCCCCACCAGCGCGCCAACGCCAAAACGCAGGGTGCCAGCCAGTGACGACGCGGTACCGGCCATATGCGGAAACTCATCAAGGATCACCGCCATCGCGTTGGATGACACCATCGATACGCAGCCGATAAACATCGCCACGCCAAACACCAGCGGCAGAAAACCGAGGTTCAGCGCACTTACCACCAGCAACCAGATGCCCATGGCAAACTGGATCAGCAGGCCGCAACGGAACATCGCCAGCGGACCAAAACGGCGTACCGAACGGCTGTTAATCAGCGTAATCACAAACAGGAACACTACGTTCAGCCCAAAGTAGTAGCCGAAATGCTGCGGTGAAATATGGTTGATTTCAATATAAACAAAAGGCCCGGCATTCAGAAACGAGAACAGACCGGCAAAAGAGAAGCCGCTGGCCAGCATATAGCTGAATGCCCGCTTATGACGCAACAACGAGAGAAAGTTAACCAGCATGGTGCGTAAATGAAACTTCTGGCGCTTTTCCGGCGGCAGCGTCTCTTTGATTTGCGTCACTACCAGCACGGTAGTGACCACGGCGGCAGCGGAAATCACCCAGAAAATCGCGTGCCAGCTCCAGAAGATCAGCAGCCAGCCGCCGACCAGCGGCGCCAGCAACGGCGCGATGGTGGTCACCAGCATCACAAATGACATCATGCGCGAAAACTCCTCTTTTGAGTAGCTGTCGCGCATCAGGGCGCTGATCACCACACTGCCCGCCGCCGCTGACAGGCCATGCAGCAGGCGCATATTAATCAATTGCTCAATGGTCTGCGACAGGGCGCAGGCGGCGGCGGCAATCGCAAACACCAGGGTGCCGAAGGTGATCACCGGCTTACGGCCAAAGCTATCCGCCATCGGCCCGTAGAACAGCTGGCCGAGGGCAAAACCCATAATGTAGATATTCAGCGTCATCTGCACGCTACCCGCCGGTACGCCAAACTCTTTGGCGATTTGCGGCAGCGCCGGCAGATACATATCAATTGATAACGGCATTAACATGGCCAGCAGGCCGAGAATAACCACTAATCCCAGTGAAGAGTTCTTATCCTTCCGCACCCATTACTCCTCGTCATGCATCGTTATTATCGGCTTCAATCCTGGATTTCCAGGCTATCAGGCAAAAGTATCGTTTATCACGCCGGTTAACGCGGTATGACCACGCTGGCGATCTCTTCTGCGCGCAGCGCACGATATTCACCCGGCGCCAGCGCTGGATCGAGGGTTATCTCGCCGATACGCTCGCGATGTAACGCCACCACATGATTCCCCACCGCAGCAAACATACGTTTTACCTGATGGTAACGCCCTTCACCGATCGTCAGACGCACCTGGTACTCGCTGATAACATCCAGGGTCGCGGGTTTGGTCAGCGTTTTCTCATTATGCAGCTGAACACCGTCAGCAAACTGCTGTACGGTGCTGTCTGCCAGCGGCGATTCGAGCGTCACCAGATAGGTTTTCTCACAGTGATGGCGCGGCGAGGTAATACGATGCGACCACTGACCATCATCAGTCATCAGCACCAGGCCGGTGGTATCAATATCCAGCCGCCCGGCGGCATGCAGTTTGTAAGCGGTTGGCTCTTCGAGGAAAAACAGCACCGTAGGATGGTCGGGATCGTCCGTCGAGCAGACATAGCCTTCTGGCTTATTCAGCATAAAATAACGCGGCCCGAGCTGCTGCTGCAGTGGATTACCGTCATATTCGACCTGGTGCTCAGGTTCCAGTTTAAACGACGTGTCACGCACGATTTCGCCATCAATGGTGACGCGTTTAGCACGAATTTCGCGTGTAGCGATTGCCCGGCTGATTTCCAGTTGCTGAGATAAAAATTTATCGAGTCGCATTAAATCTGCTTTGCCTGTTTTCTTGAAATGAAATCCGACGCCATCTTCCGACTGACGTTTGGAAAGCGCCTGCGTGGCGCCCTGAAAGGGTGTCAGAGACCAGTATAGCGAGAGTTAAGCGCGGCTAACAGAGGCGATCGCGCCGTTCAGCGGCTTTCATGGCATAATGCGACTCTGTTTCCGCAATCGTTGTCTTGTTCATGTCGTTTACTCTTCGTCCTTATCAGCAGGAAGCGGTGGATGCCACGCTCAGCTACTTCCGCCGCTCTCAGCAACCGGCAGTGATCGTGCTGCCCACCGGCGCGGGCAAAAGCCTGGTGATTGCCGAACTGGCAAGAGTCGCGCGCGGGCGGGTAATGGTGCTGGCGCATGTGAAAGAACTGGTGGCGCAGAATCACAGCAAGTATCAGGCCTGGGGGCTGGACGCCGATATTTTTGCCGCCGGATTGCAGCGTAAAGAGAGTCACAGCAAAGTGGTTTTTGGCAGCGTGCAATCCGTGGCGCGCAATCTGGCGCAATTCGACAGCGCGTTTTCACTGCTGATCGTCGATGAATGCCATCGCATCAGCGACGACGATGACAGCCAGTACCGCCAAATCCTTCATCATCTGCGCCAGCATAATCCGCAGTTGCGTTTGCTCGGGCTAACCGCAACGCCATACCGGCTGGGTAAAGGCTGGATCTATCAATACCACTATCATGGCATGGTGCGCGGTGATGAGAAGGCGCTGTTTCGCGACTGTATTTATGAGTTGCCGCTGCGTTATATGATTAAGCATGGCTTTCTGGTGCCGCCGGAACGTCTGGATATGCCGGTGGTGCAATACGATTTCAGCCGCCTGAGCGCGCAAGACAATGGCCTGTTTAGCGAAGCCGATCTTAACCGCGAACTGAAACAGCAGCAGCGGGTCACCCCGCTGATTATTCAGCAGATCGTTGAGTTTGCCGTCGACCGTAAAGGTGTGATGATCTTCGCCGCGACCGTGGAACATGCAAAAGAGATCCTCGGCTTATTGCCAGACGGCAAAGCATTAATCAGTGCTGACACGCCGGCAGCCCAGCGCGATGCCGCCATCCGCGCGTTTAAACAGCAACAGCTGCGCTATATGGTCAACGTGGCGGTACTGACTACCGGTTTTGATGCTCCCCATGTCGACCTGATTGCCATTTTACGCCCTACCGAATCGGTCAGCCTGTACCAGCAAATTGTCGGTCGCGGTTTACGCCTGTGCGCAGGAAAAAGCGACTGTCTGATCCTCGACTATGCCGGCAATCCACATGATCTTTACACCCCGGAAGTCGGCGCGCCAAAAGGCAAAAGCGATAACCAGCCGGTGCAGGTATTCTGCCCCGCCTGCGGCTTTGCCAACACCTTCTGGGGCAAGGCCACTGCCGACGGCACCATTATTGAACACTTTGGCCGTCGTTGTCAGGGCGTGCTGGAAGATGACGACGGCGAACGCCAGCAGTGCGACTACCGTTTTCGCTTTAAAAACTGCCCACACTGTAATGCGGAAAACGATATCGCCGCGCGCCGCTGCAATCAGTGCGACGCCGTACTGGTCGATCCTGACGATATGCTGAAAGCGGCGCTGAAACTGAAAGATGCGCTGGTATTGCGCTGCGGCGGCATGGCGTTAAGCCACGGCAGCGATGAGAAAGGCGAATGGCTGAAAGCCAGTTATTTTGATGAAGATGGCACCAGCGTCAGCGAGCGCTTCCGTTTAAAAAGCCCGGCGCAGCGTAAAGCCTTTGAGCAGCTGTTTATGCGCCCGCATCAGCGTGCCCCTGGTGTGCCGCTGGGCTGGCAAACCGCCGCCGATGTGGTGGCGCTGCAACCCTTGTTACGCCACCCCGACTTTGTGGTTGCCCGCCAGCAGCGCCATTTCTGGCAGGTACGCGAAAAGATATTCGATTATCAGGGACGCTTCCGCCGCGCCAATCAGATGAATTAACGCGGGTATTATTTGCTGATATCGCGAAACATCGCTATAATGCCGCCCGCTTTTGTGAAAGCAGAAGCTGAACAATTCAACCTGCTACTGGGTCGCCTGTTGCAGGAACATTTATTGAAGAGAAACAACAATGTTCACTATCAATGCAGAAGTACGTAAAGAGCAGGGTAAGGGTGCGAGCCGCCGCCTGCGCACAGCTAACAAATTCCCGGCAATCATTTATGGTGGCGCGGAAGCAGCTGTAGCTATCGAACTGGATCACGACTCCGTAATGAATACCCAGACTAAACCGGGTTTCTACGACGAAGTTCTGACCCTGGTTGTTGATGGCAAAGAAGTTAAGGTTAAAGTTCAGGCTGTACAGCGTCACCCGTTCAAGCCAAAACTGCACCACATCGACTTCGTTCGTGCTTAATCGCTGAACCTGTTGAAGAAAGAACGCCGCATTAGCGGCGTTTTTTTTTGCCGGCAATAACCGGACTCAGTTACCGCCAGTACGGCGTTGTAGCTGATCGCGCAGATTCGGCGGCGTACCTTTAATGGTTAGCGTATCGGTGGCCGGATCCCAGAAAATTCGCTCGCCCAGCAGCATGGCGTCAAAATTCAGGGTTAAACCACCGCCGCTGCCGGCAAATTTGGTCAACTGACGCAAGGTACTGCGGTCTGCCGGAAAGCTCTCTTCCAGCTCATAGCCCTGCTCCTGGGTAAAAGCCTGAAAACTTTTCTCCCCCAGCGGCGGCAATTCATTAGAAAGATCTTCCAGCGCAATCTCCTCACCGGCCTGCAGTTGCTCGTTACAGTAGCTGTAAACCTGCTGACGATAGTTCTGGCGCTCGCCTTTATCCAGTTCGGACTCCGCACAGTAGTCATCTACCGCCTGCAACAACCCACGGTTCTGCGCCTTGGTATCCAGACCAACGCTGGCGCCAAGGAAATCCATAAAGAAATCGGCAACTTTCCGCCCTACCCGCCCGCGCAAAAACGTCAGATAGCGCGTGGACTCCGGGTTAGTTTCCCACTCGGTCAGATCAATACGTGCGACAATATCAGCATGGTTAATATCGAGATAATGGGTGCTGCTGATATCCAGCTCCTCATTAACACGCATACTGTTCTGGCTGTTTAACACCGCAATCAGCAAATATTCCACCGCCAGATAACGGTAGTGACCGAACAGCACCACCCCGCCTTCAGCAAACGGATATTTGGCCAGTTCATCACGCAAACGTCCGGTCGCTGCACGGCTAAACGCGAGGAAATCATCCTCTCCCTTGCGGCAGTTGCGCAGTGCATCGGCCAGCTCGCTCTCTTCGTTGAACAGGCCGTAGGCTTTGCTTTTGGCGCTATAGACGCGGTGTAACTCTTCCATCATCGCCTCAACCGTGGCGTTAACGGGCAGCAGCGAGGCACGTAAAACCAGCTCCAGCGTCTGTTCATCGCGTTTAATTAGCTGGTGAAGGGCAATCTGGTCGATATCCAGACTCATGGTAAACTCTCCTTAATAACTCAGGCGCGTATTCAATCACTGCGCGCCGCCACGATCAACCAGGGGATTGCATTAACGTGCTGCTTACGATAAAAGTGCGGAAAAAATCGCGCTGATACGGTAAGATACCGCCCTTTAATACCTGAATAATTCGACTTTATGCCACAATCATCCCGTTATAGTGACGAACGCGTGGAGAAGCTCCTCGCCGAACTGGTCCAGGTTCTGGAAAAAAACCAGACGCCAACCGATCTTTCCCTGATGGTACTGGGAAATATGGTGACCAATTTAATTAACACCAGCGTGGCACCCGCCCAGCGCCGCGTGCTGGCACGTTCCTTCGCTGATGCACTGCAGGCTTCGGTTCGCGAAGATAAAGCCCATTAATGTGATGATCCAGACCCCATTATGGTAACCAACCGGCAGCGCTACCGTGAAAAAGTCTCCCAGATGATTAGCTGGGGGCACTGGTTCGCTCTGTTTAATATCATTTTTGCCTTTATCTTAGGTAGCCGCTTTCTGCTGTTGGCGGACTGGCCCTCATCGCTGCCAGGCCGTATCTACGCCTTTACCAGCTGGATTGGTCATTTCAGCTTTGTGGTGTTTGCCGCCTATCTGCTGATTATCTTCCCGCTGACCTTTATTGTGATGTCGCAACGGCTGATGCGGTTCCTTTCCGCCATTGTCGCCACCACCGGCATGACGCTGCTGCTGGTTGACGGTGCGGTGTTTAGCCGCTTCCACCTGCACCTGAATCCGGTGGTGTGGGAGCTGGTGGTCAACCCCGATCAAAGTGAAATGGCGCGCGACTGGCAACTGATGTTTATCAGCCTGCCGCTGATTTTCCTGGTCGAGATGCTGTTTGCCACCTGGAGCTGGCAGAAACTGCGCAGCCTTAATCGCCGCAGTTTCGGCAAGCCGCTGGCCGCGCTATTTATTACCGCCTTCTTTACCAGCCACCTGATGTATATCTGGGCTGATGCCAACTTTTATCGTCCGATAACCATGCAGCGCGCCAACCTGCCGCTCTCCTATCCTATGACGGCACGCCGTTTTCTGGAGAAGTACGGTCTGCTTGATGCGCAGGCCTATCAGCGTCGACTGGTGCAGCAAGGGAATCCGGAAGCACTGTCGGTGGCCTATCCGCTCAGCGATATTAGCTTCCGCGACGGCGGCACGCGCAATAATCTGCTGGTGATTACCGTCGATGGTCTGAATCAGGCGACCATGGCGAAGGCGCTGCCAAATCTTAATCAGTTTGCCCAGCAAAACGTGCGCTTCAACCAGCATTTCAGCGCCGGTAGCTCTGATGACGCCGGGTTGTTCGGGCTGTTTTACGGTATTTCGCCAAGCTATATGGATGGGGTGTTGTCATCACGTATTCCGTCCGCACTGATCAATGCGCTGAGCCATCAGGGCTACCAGTTTGGTCTGTTCGCCTCGGATGGTTTTACTTCTCCGTTGTATCGTCAGGCGCTGCTGTCAGACTTTTCCCTGCCCTCTTCTGAAAGCCAGCCGAACACGCAAACCACGGCGCAGTGGCAGAGCTGGCTGGAGGGGCAGAAGCCGAATGGCGCGCCATGGTTCTCTTATATCTCCTACACCGGTCTGAGCGATCTGGCGGACAGTAGTCAGGATATCAACCGGCGTTATCTGCGCGGTGCCGCCCGTGTCGACCAGCAGATTCAACAGGTGCTGGAGCGCTTAAAAGAGAAAGATCTGCTAAAAAATACCGTGGTAGTGATTACCGCCCAACGCGGGGTGCCACTGGATAGCAGTAATGAGAGCAACGGTAATCGCGCTCTGCTCCAGGTGCCGTTGGTGGTGCACTGGCCGAATACACCGGCACAGCAGGTGAACAAACTCACCGACCATCAGGATGTGATGACCACCCTGATGCGCCGACTGCTGCATGTCAGTACGGCGCCAGGGGAATACTCGCAGGGTGAAGATCTGTTTGCTGCTCAGCGCCGCCATAACTGGGTAGCCGGTACGGAAGACCGCCATCTGGTGATCACCACGCCGCAAACCACGCTGATCCTCGATAATAACGGCGGCTACCGGGCATTTGATCAGGATGGTAAACCGCTGAAAGACCATAAACCACAGCTGTCGCTGTTACTTCAGGTGCTGACAGAAGAGAAAAGATTTATTGCTAACTGATTATTTATAAAGCAATTAGCTCATCAGTCGCTTGCAATCAAAAACGGAAAAGGTACTATTATTGTACTGTGTCGGCACGTAGCGCAGCCTGGTAGCGCACTGTCATGGGGTGTCAGGGGTCGGAGGTTCAAATCCTCTCGTGCCGACCAAATTATTGCCAGAAAAAACCGTATACTCCCGGAGTTTGCGGTTTTTTTTTGCCTGCGAAGCACGGTTCCCGATGGGGTTGAGGCCAGGGTAACCCCGGTTTATGGCAGATGATATTGTCAGCCAGATGGCGCGCTGTCCGTAGCCGTTACTCACAGCGCTGAACAGCAGACTGAGGTCTGCCTGCGGGAAATTGCGTTGCGCAGCAGAACCCTTGGTGGCGGTTAAAAAATCCTGATCTACAATAATGACCGGATTAACCATAACGGGATGATAGCTATGAGCAAAATCGTTGTTTCCGTGAACATAATGGCAATCAGCGCGCTGATCCTTTTAATGAACTTTAAGTTTGGCTGGTGGTAATCCTCAGCGTTTCAATCGCCTAATCTGCAACCAGCCCCCGAGATATCCCGCAGGCTCATAAGCGAATGGCCCGCAGGATATCTCCGGCACTCAACCCCCCGGCTGTTGCCAGGTGATAATATCGCCGACTCATTTTCATCCAGACAATTTTATTATCACCGAGGCAGGCAATAGCTTATCGCCGACCATTTTCCCTGTTGCCACCCATTCTATTCCTGTGAACGGTTTATAAGATAAGCTCCCCCTGCCGGCGACCAAACCCAGCATGGAACACCATGTTGCGGCAAAAACCCGCGATTTTTCCCGCAGTACGCACATAACCAATTCTTATTACGCCCCGACAAAATACCACATAAACAACATTAACCACATAAATCGGTCTTGCGAAAAACCGGCGCAATCGTCACTATCAAAACCATGTAATCAGGATTAACAGCAGGTAACCTCATGCAACCATGCGATCAAAAACCGGAACATATGCCGGATTTACTGACGGCAGCACGAGAAATCCGTCAGGGGGAGCGCAGCAGTTTTGCCCTGGTCAGCGAATGCCTGCAACGCATAAAAACCCACAACCCCACATTAAATGCATTTGGTGATCTGTATGAAGAAGCCGCGCTGGGTGATGCTGAAGCCTGCGATCGAGAGGCCGCGGCCGGCAAGTTACGCGGACCACTGCATGGTGTCCCCTTCGGCATTAAAGATCTGTTTTCCACTGCCGGACTACGAACTACCAAAGGTTCGCTTACGGCACTGGATAATCTGCCCGACAGCGACGCTCCAATTATTGCGCGGCTGAAAGCAGCGGGGGCGATCATTATCGGTAAGACTGCGACCACCGAGTTCGGCTGGACTGGCTCAAGTTACTCACGGCTGTTTGGCCACGGGCGTAACCCCTGGAATACTGAACTAACCAGCGGCGGTTCCAGCTCAGGATCAGCGATCAGCGTGGCAGCCCGACTGGTACCTGCGGCACTGGGCTCCGATGGTGGCGGGTCGGTGCGTATTCCCGGATCCTTCTGCGGCATCTTTGCGCTGAAAGGATCGCTTGGCCGTATTCCCACCTGGCCCTGGTCGGCCACTGAGATGCTCAGTCATGCCGGGCCGATGACGCGTACGGTGCGCGATAGCGCCCTGCTTTTTGATATTCTTTCCGGTCCGGATGCGCGCGATCATCAGGCGCTACCGGAGAAAGGCGAAGCCTGGCTGGCTGGCTGCGACCGCCCACTGCCGCCGCTGCGCGTCTGCTATAGCCCGACCCTGTTTAATACCCCGGTCGATCCACTGATTAGCTCGCGGGTGGAGCAGGCGGTAGAGCAGATGGCGCATATGCTGCCCGTTACGCTAATCACCCGAGTCCAGCCCTGGACGAGTCCATTTGCCGCCTTTGACACATTGTGGACCGGCGGACGCGGAGTGGCTTATGGCGAAGCGCTGCGCGATCGTCTGGACCAACTCGATCCCGGCTTTGCCGCACTGATAGAGAAATCACAGCAGATTAACCTGGCTGGTTATCTGCATGCACAGAAGCAGCGGGCGTTTTTTGCCAGCCAGGTACATGCGCTGTTCGATGAAGTGGACCTGCTGATTACCCCCACCCTGCCGGTATTGCCATTTGCCGCAGACCGTCATACTCCGCCAGATCAGCCAGTGGGCGACAGCGGCGTGGAATGGGCGCGCTGGACCCCTTTCACCTGGCCTTTCAACCTGAGCGGCAATCCGGCCGCCACAGTACCCTGCGGCTTCACGCCAGCAGGTTTGCCGGTCGGGCTGCAGGTTATCGGACGGCGTTATGCTGATGGCGAGGTATTACAGTTTTGTGCTGCGCTGGAAGCGTTGATGCCCTGGGATCAGCATCAGCCACCGCAGGAACGGTGAGCAAAGGTATACTGCGGTTTTCTTCTCAGGAACAGAAGGGTAGCCATGATCAATCAGCCGCGACTGGATGAAATTAAACGAGTATTAAGCAGCGAAAAGCGCATTCGGGTCACCGAGCTGGCGCTGCGCTTTGTGGTATCGGAAGAAACCATTCGCCGCGATTTGAAATATCTCGAAGAGCGGGGGGTACTAAGAAGGGTGCACGGCGGCGCCATCCTGCCGGTACCAAGTGAAGAGCAACCGCTGCAAATACGCAGCCGCATTAAACCACGCGCCAAAGTGCGGATGGGGCAGCTGGCGAGTGATCTGGTGGAAGAGGGAATGGCGTTGTTTCTCGATACCGGCACCTCCACCATGGCGTTGGCGCATCAACTTACGCGCTTTTCGCGGTTAAAGGTGGTGACTAATTCGCTGGATATCGCCGCGCTGCTTACCCAGCAGAGTGAGAATGCGGTCACCCTTACACCGGGTCGCGTACGGCGCAATGATAACGCTCTGACAGGTCCACATACGCTGGCGTTTGCCCGCGAATTCCATTACGACATTGCCTTTATGGGCATCGGTGCGGTGGATCTGGAAAATGGATTTATGGATTACGAAGAACCGGAAGCTTTACTGCGTCGGGTGCTAAGTGCGCACTGCCGTCACAGTGTAATTCTGGCAGATGAGGGCAAATTTGGTCTGCGCACCTACGTTAACACCCTGCCATTTAGCGCAGTGGATACGCTGGTGACCAACGCTCCGCCACCGACAGGTTTTGTAGCAAGTCTGGAGAAAGCACATGTCAATATCCTCCATCCCGGCAGCGCCGCGGATGATGCAACATGACTATGAGGCCTTTGATGCGCTGTTTGCGCTGATCAGCGCTATTGGCGTCACCCCAACTGGCGGGTTGCACCGTCTGGCGGCCAGTGCTGACGATGGCGCCGTACGTGACGCCTTTTGCCACTGGCTGGGCAGTGAGGGATTTCAGGTTCAAATTGATGAGATCGGCAATGTTTTTGGCCTATTGGAGTTATCTCCCGGCGCACCGTGGCTGCTGTGCGGATCGCACCTTGACAGCCAGCCAGACGGCGGCCGCTTCGACGGCGCCTATGGTGTTACCGCTGCAGCAGTGACCCTGGCCAGTCTGGCGCGTCAGCTACGGCAACAACCGGCAGCGGCGCGCCGCAATCTGGCGGTAGTTAACTGGACAAATGAGGAAGGCGCACGCTTTCAGCCCAGCCTGATTGGCAGCGCGGTATTCACTGGCGCCCTCCCCCTCGCTACAGCGCTTGCCTGCCGCGATGCGCAGGGCATCACGCTGGGCGAGGCGCTGGCAACTATCGGTTATCGCGGTACAGCGCTGCCATCTCTGCCACTGGCGGCTTATGTGGAACTACATATCGAACAAGGCCCCCATCTGGAGCAGCAGCAACAACAAATTGGCGTGGTCACCGAGACCTGGGCCGCGCTGAAGTGGCAGGTGACATTTCGCGGTGAACAGAATCATACCGGTCCGTCACTGATGAGCAGCCGCCGCGATGCACTCCTCGCCGCGGCAAAAACCATTGTTGCGGTGCGCGCAGAGGCCGATACACAGGGAGAGGTACTGCATACCTCCGTCGGCCGCCTCGAAACGCAGCCTAACTCGCCGAATGTGGTTACCCGCGAGGCCACGTTATTTATCGAGTTTCGCTCCGCCGATGAAGCATTGCTGAAAACCACCGGCGAGCGATTTGCCCGCTTGTTACAGACCATTGCGCAGGATACCGCCACCGATGTCAGTCTGGTGTCATCGCAGTTTCGTCCGCGCCAGCAGCTGCATGCCGGACTGGTACAGCGCGCGCTGGCACAGGCCGGGCATCTGGAGCTGGCGGCGATGCCAATGCGCACAGTCGCTGGCCACGACGCCATCAGCCTGAGCTATCACTGCCCCAGTTGTCTGTTATTTGTGCCAAGTCACCAGGGACTTTCACATAATGAGCGCGAGTTTACCGCGCCGGATGATTTACACCGTGGGCTGGACCTGCTGCTGGCGTTGCTGGCCGATCTCAGCTTGCATCCTGTGGGCGAATTATCCCTGGCGGAGGCAAAAAAATGTTGAACCGCTTACAGCAGGCTCTGCTGGGCTGGGACCCGCTCACCTGCTGGACTATTCAGTCAGGTACCGCCGGCGTCGCCTCGCCGCATCGCCTGGCGACAGAGTGGGCAGGATTTGTATTAACCGCAGGAACGCAACGTCTGTACGCCAAGGTACTGTTTGACGATCAGCGTCCACTAATTGATGTCGCACGTAGCGCCGATATCAGTCGCCAGGTCGGCGAACTGGGAATCGCTCCACGGCTAAAATATGCCGATACGCTGCACGGAGTACTGATCTTTGAAGCACTGGATAACAGCTGGCACTGGGCCAGGCTTGATCAACTGGCCTCCCCGGCCCATTTTCAGGCGTTGACGCGAATACTCGACAGGCTGCATCAGTCCGGCCTGCCGCTACCGCCACAAACCCGCCAGACAGATATGCTACAGCTGCGTCAGCGCTGTGCCCTGGATGGCGTGGCGCTGCCCGCTGAACTGACGTGGCTGGGTGAATGTGTCGACCTGGCCTGGCGCAGTCTGAACGCCAGCCCGGTGCAGCCGGTGATGATTCATGGCGACAACATCGCCAGTAACTGGATGGTGAATGATCATGGCGAATGGTGTTTGCTTGACTTCGATTATGCCGCCCGGGGTGATGCCTGGTATGACATCGCCACCCTGCTGAACGAGCAACTCCTTTTTGATCATCAGTGGCGTGAAGCCATAAGCGCCTGGCGCGGTCACTGCAGCGAGGCGGATTATGCACGTTGCCGTCTTTACGCGTTAGCAGATGACTACTACTGGACATTGTGGGGGTTCTGGAACGGTCACTGCAACAGCCGTGGCCTGGAGTTTGCCAAAGTGGGACAGTGGACGCTGCTGCGCTGTCGTCAGAGCGCCCGCGATCCGCGTCTTGAACGTTGGTTAACCCTTGTGGGGGGAAATGCGGCATGAAGAAGCGAAGCGGAGAAGCAAGCAACTGGCAGGAGCAGCGTCTGGAACAGGCGATTGCCGCAGTTGCTGCGTGGCAGGCGCGCGACATTAGTTATCGGCCGGTAAGCGGCGGAATTTCTAATGCCAACTGGCGCGTAGACGTTGCCGGGGCACCCTGCGCCTACTTTGTGAAGATCCCCGGTGAAGGCACTGAGCGATTTATCAACCGTGACACCGCTCATGAAGCCAGCCTGAAAGCGGCACAAACTGGCTATGGCGCCCCGGTGGTCAGCTATCTGCGCGAACTGGGCGTGGAGATTTTTGAGTTTATGGAGGGGTGGCGCAGTTCATCCAACCAGGATTTCCAGCAGCGCACCGTACGTCACCGTGCGCTGCAGGCGCTGAAAAGCTTTAACGACCAACCTCGTCTGACAGAGACTAAAACCGTTTTCGATATGCTGGATGAACATATTGACCAGGTGCGCGCGCTAAAGGCCGCCTTTTCCGGCGATGCGATTTGGCTACACAGGCAGTGTCAACGCGCACGCGAAGCGCTCTATGCCGCCGGAATCGATTATGTCCCCTGCATGAACGATACGCTGGCCGGTAATTTTATGCTGAACGGCAACAACGATATCCGGCTGGTCGACTTTGAATATGCCTCCAATAACGATCGTTGCTATGAGCTCGCATTATGGTTTGGTGAAATGTTTTTTACACCGGAAATAGAACGAGAATTACTGGAGGATTATTTTGGCCGGGTGGATACAGCCTGTTTTGCCCGGGTGCAGATTCACAAGTTTCTGGCGGATATGAAATGGTCAACCTGGGCGATTATTCAGCATCAGGTAGCTGATATTGATTTTGATTTTTCGAAGTATGGCGCCTGGAAAACCATGCGTGCCCGTAGCGTACTGAATCATCCCGACTGGGAAAATTGGTTACGCGCCCTGTAATTACCGGCAAGAGCAATATAACTTTCTATTTAAAAAGGTTTTTTCGGTATCCACATATTGACTGAGGAGTCATCGTTGTATGCTGTTTATAGCCGTACACCAGAGGAGAGATGCTGTTAATCAGCAGGTAAAGGAGTGCGAACGCAATAATTTCCATGTCAGGAGGTGGTTATGAGTTCCATAATTATGGCGCAACATTTGCGCGCACGTATCAGTTTAAAAAACAAAATCTTTGCCGTGTATATGCTGGCGCTATTACTGCTGGCGCTCTGTCCCCCCTTATATTTAAGTGTTAGCGGCAGTACAACGGTGCTGATGGGAATACCGTTACCTATCCTCTACTGGCTGGCGATCGCCTTATTTCTTGGCATCGGCCTTTGGGTCATGTATCTCGCTGAATGTGCATTCGGGGAAATACCCGAGGATGAGGAACTGTCATGAATATCACCGCTGCTGAACCGCACTATTTTATTACCTTTGGTATGATCGGCTTATTTCTGGCGATCATGATCGGGGTGCTCTACGCCACCAATCGTAAAAGCACTTCGTTCTCCGATTACGCAGTCGGAGGCCGATCCTATGGCCCCTGGTATATCGCCATGAGCTATACCAATTCATGGTGGCCTGGCGCAACCTTCACCGCCTTTTTCGCCCTGTCGGTCAGTGGTGTGATCGGCTTCTATGGCGCCGTGTATTCTACTCTCGGCGTAACGGCGATGTATCTGATGGCGCGACGTGCCTGGACATGGGGGCAGCGCTTTAATCTAACCACTCAGCCTGATCTGCTCGGTATGCGTTATAACAGCCAGGCGGTAAAACGTGTGGCTTCGATTATTGGCATTATCTGCGTATTCCCCTGGGTAGTCATGGGCATCCAGGCGCTGGCGCTATTGGTAGAGTTTGCCAGCTTCGGCCGCTGGAGCGTTACCACCTGCCTGGTGGCGGGCGTACTGCTGATTCTGCTACGTCAGTACTGGACCGTCAGTATGGGGATGCGCGGTCTGATCATGACGGATATGTATCAGGGGTTGATCGCTTACGGTCTGGGTGCAGTGATGTGCGTGATCCTGCTATTTACCGGTGAACACGGCTACAGTCAGCTCTCCAGTTTGCCACCTGAGATGCTAAAGGTACCGGGGTCAGAAGGCAGTCATTATGGTGACTGGTATATGTTTAGTTTGATTTTCACTGGTGTCGTCGGTTCCATGTGCTGGCCGATGAGTTTCCAGCGAATCTACACCGCCAGCGGCATCAAAGCAGTAAAAAAAGGCACGCTGCTGACCATCCTGCTGGTCGGGGGCTTTTACGCCATCCTGATGCTGTTCGCTACCGCCGTTAGCCAGGATGCTAACGTACAGGCTAATCCGCAGAATGGCTTTTTCACTGCGCTGTTTGATCATGGCGGTCCCTGGATGCTGGCGCTGGCGCTGGTGATTGTGCTGGCGGCAAGTATCGGTCATGTGGATGGCTGCGTGCAGGTGTGTGGCACCCAGTTTGCTAATGACCTGGCAACCTGGAACAAGCCGCGTAGCGATCGTCAACTGACGGTACTGGCTAAATCAGGCATGGTGGTGTTTATTGTCGCCGCAGCACTGCTTGCTTACCTGACGTTTAACTATTCACGTTTGCAACTGCTGGCGCAGATCTCCTATCAGGGGATTATCCAGCTGGCGGTACCTTTGTTCTTCGGCATCTTTAGCCGCTTCGGCAATAAGCAAGGCGCACTGGCGGGTATGCTGACCGGGATTGTGATTGCTATTGTGCTGACGGTATTCTTCCCGGACGATATTCCGCAACTGGGATCGCTTACCAGCGGTATTGTCGGCCTGGCAGGTAACCTGCTGGTATTTGTTGCCTGTGGCGTGCTGATCCACGTTGATGCGGCAGAGAAGACCAGAGTGGAGGAACTGTTTGCGCTGGCTGACAGACCACCGCAGACCGTCAGAAAACCGCTCATCAACTGAATCAATCTGCCTGCGAAACCGAAAACCAGCTATTACAGCTGGTTTTTCTCACTCTGTTTTGCAACTGGCTGCCACCTCACCATTTTATTTTGCGTGGTACCTTCCGCAGACGTAATTTGTTGCTTTTTTAACCGCCTTAATTCGCATAAAATCCGGCGGACAACCACAAGGAGCACTTTGCGATGATGGATACAGATAATGCGGTGGTTAACTTAATGCTTAACCAGCAGGTATCTCAACCAGATGGGCGCCCCGCCATCGCTGACAGATACTGCCGATATGGCAAGAGTCACAAAGGAGGTGAAAACATGCTGCAAAGAGTAAAAGAGCTGGAAGGGCGAATGCTAACTCTAATAACCGATGTCGCGATCCTGAAAGATAAAGTTGCGACCCGGGAAGATATGCAGTCAAACAAAGCGGACCTGCACAAACAGCTTAATGCACAAACCTGGAAGATCATCGGATCTCTGGCTGGCGCGATGCTGGTCGCGGTGTTATCAAAATATCTCTTCAGCTAAACCCGCTACGCGCCATCTGCTGAAATAGCGCAATAACCGCACTGCTGAAATTCGCTTCAACAGCAGTGCGGTCGGCTTTTATCCCACAGCCGCCAGCATCATTACCAGCTAACCGGTTTTAGTTGCATACCATGGTTGCCACGGTAATCCGGGGAAACCGGTGGTTTCCAGTTAGCTAACAACTGCGCCTGCGGCTGGTAAATTTCCACGCCCAACGGACGGCATACTTTCAGGGTATCTTCCGCTTCGTCTCCCCACATCGGCAACGACAGGTCGCCTCCCGGGCAGGTCGACAGCGCGCACAGCAGATCGATTTCGGCGAAAAACTCCAGATAGTCGCCCTTTTTCGCCGGACAGGCTTTCATAAAATACTGGTCATTATCATTCAGGCCGGTGCACTGAAAGACGTTCATCACATCGTGAACGTCAAATTCAGTCAGGCCATACGGCTGCACCGCGCGCACCAGATTTGAGTGGCAATGAAAATCGAAGTCTTCCCCGGTCAGCAGCTTGTTGACATAAGGATCGCAGCGCGTACCCAGCAGGTCGTGCACGCGACCGCCATCGCTGTCGACACCGTAATCCGCTAAGGAGTCGGCGGTGATGGTGGCAATCGGGCGGATAAACGGCAAATTGGACCACAGGCGATCGAAAGTGGAGAGGTGCGCACGCTGTAACTGTCGGGTACGGGCGACCCACATTCTTTCGCGCGGATCGTGGCGGTTCCAGATATTTAAATCCCCCACCTGCGGTCCCTGCGGGGTGGTAATCCGGAACAGATGGCCAGCCGGGACTTCCCAGGCGAAGCCGGTGCGGATCGGGATCAGATGTGAGGCGGTAAGTTCACGCGGTCCTTGCGCCAGTGCCTGATAGAACTGGCGATCAACATCTAACGCCGAGCCGGAGGTGCTCTGGTAAGCCGCAGGATAATTCGACATCAGTAAGATTCTCCATGTGAAAAGGGATAGCTAAAAGTAGCCGTTAGCTGGCGTTCAGAGTGGTCGAGGTAGTCAGTCAACGCACCGCATGCCGCTACGCTTTGTTGCTGGCACAGCAACGTCCAGATCTGGCGATCGCGGGCAATCCACGGCAGCTGAAAGTCGCGCTCACCGGCGCCGCTGGCAAACAGCAGACGTAGCTGCGCCAGCAATACACTAAAAAAATCGTTAAAACGGGCACAACCCAGCATCTGCACAATCGCCTGGTGAAAACGCAGGCTATGGGTACCGACGCTGCGCCACTGCCCTTCAGCCGCCGCCTGGCTGGCCTTATCCAGGTGCTGCTGCATACGCGCCAGATGGAAATCGCTGATCGGGCTGTTTACCGTCAACGCCAGGACTTCCAGATGGCGACGCGCCTTGAAAATATCGCGTACATCGCGTTTATCGAGCTGACGCACAAATACCCCGCGATTCTGGTGATAATTCACCAGCCCTTCGCCATGTAAAAAACGCAGGGCTTCACGCAGGGTATTGCGCGAACTGTCGCAGAGCGCCGCCAGTTCGATCTCTGCCAGGGCCTGACCGGCGACCAGATTGCCGCTGATAATATTCTCCCGCAGCAGGATTGAGATGCGCTCAAAGGCGGGTAAACCGGCTAAATCCAGGTGCTCGGGTATCTCAATACTTAAGCTGCGTGCTTCGCCCGCTGAACCTTTCATGCTTCTCCCTCAGGCCATTGCCATATCATCAATAAAGCGGAAAATCCGGTGATCGCGCATCTGGCGGATCTCCGCCGGCGGCGCATCAATTTCAATACGTCCCTGCTCCATAAACACCACCCGATCGGAGATGGCAAAAGCAAACTTCATCTCATGGGTAACGATCAGCATAGTGATCCCCTCCTGCGCCAGCTTCTCTATCACCGTCAGCACTTCGCTGACCCGCTCAGGATCCAGGGCGGAGGTGGGCTCATCAAACAGCACCACCGCCGGTTTCATCACCAGCGTGCGCGCAATCGCCACGCGTTGCTGCTGGCCGCCGGATAACTGATGCGGATATTTGGTGGCATGTTCCAGCATGCCGACTTTATCCAGCATCGCGAGGCTGCGTTGCCGCAGATCCTCATGACGATCAAGATTATGCAGACGTGGCGCCAGCAGCAGATTTTCCAGTACTGTTTTGTGCGGGAACAAATTAAAGCCCTGAAACACCATGCCCAGGCGGGTAATCTGCGCCCGATAAGGCAACGCATTCTCACGCTGCCCGGCGTGAATAAACGGCTGCCCCAGTAGCTCAACGCTACCCTGGTCAAGGCTTTCCAGGCCATTAATGGTGCGGATTAAGGTGGTTTTCCCCGAACCGGAAGGGCCAATAATTGAGATAACCTCACCCGGTTTTACGCTAAGACTAATATCATGCAGCACCGTTTTGCCGTTAAACGCCTTGCTGATACCGGCTAATTGCAGAATCGGTTTGGCTGACGGGCTGTGACTGTGGCGTACCTGCACTGGCGCCGGCGGCAATCCAGCCCGCGCCTGCACCGCATCAAAGGCGGCCGGCGTTCTGTTTTGTACATCCCAGCGTCGCTCCAGCCAGCCGAATAAGCGCTCAAAGAGAGTGACAATCAGTACATAGTAGCAAGCCACCGCCAGTAGCGTTTCCAGCACCTTAAAGTTGTCGGTATACAGTCGTTCCCCCACCATCAGGATCTCGGATAAGGAGATCACCGAGACCAGAGAGGTCATCTTTACAATGGTAATAAACTCATTGACCAGCGTGGGCAGAGAAATACGCAGAGCCTGCGGAATAATGATACTGAGACGAATTTGCGTGCTGCTTAACCCCAGCGCGCGTCCGGCTTCAAACTGTCCCTGCTGAACCGACAGCAATCCGCCA
This sequence comes from Pantoea sp. B65, assembly GCF_047308185.1. NCBI lineage: Bacteria > Pseudomonadati > Pseudomonadota > Gammaproteobacteria > Enterobacterales > Erwiniaceae > Pantoea > Pantoea sp. B65. The sequence continues at coordinate 79,175 of NZ_JAHXPU010000039.1, read as the reverse complement.
CGGTGGATTTCTGCAATATACGCGGTTTCACTGACGATCAGCGCCAGCAGTCCGGCAGCAAACGGGTCGGAAAGCAGCGCGCTGGTGGCCGGAATCATCTGTGGCAGGTTAAAAATAAAGATCAGCAGTACCAGCAGAGGCAAACTGCGGAACAGCCAGATATAGCAGGCGGCAATATTACGCAGTAGCGCATTGCGCGACTGTTTGGCAATCGCCACCCCTAAGCCGAGTATGATTCCCGCTAACCAGGTCAGTACGCTCAGTTGCACCACCAGCCAGCTGGCCCGCCAGAAGTCAGCATAGCGAAATAAACTTATCAGGTAAGGCCAGTCAAATTGCATCATTCCTCCCGGGGCTGCGGATTACAGTGTGCCTGCCAGCGCTTTTGCCGTTTCATCCGCGTCAGGCATCTGCAGGTTATATTTCTGCAATAACGCGTGATAACTGCCGTCACTGACCTTCTGCGCAAATGAGGCTTTCAGCTCACTCAGCAGTTGCGGATTACTCTTGTTTACCGCCAGTCCAACCACTACCGGATAGATCATCTGTGTCGAAGAGATCTTCAGACGTTGCCCGGTTTTCTCAACCGTCGCCTTTGCCACCGCCGCATCTTCATACTGGGTATCCACCGCCGCAGACAGCAGTGCCTGAGTGGCTTCAGGAGACGTCGGGAATTCGCGAACGGCAATGGCGCCGAGACCTTTTGGCTGGCAGTAGTCCGTCGAGACTTTATTCAGGCGCGCAATCCAGGCGCCGCCTTTGATTGACGCCACCCGCTTACCACAAAGATCTTCCGGTTTTTGCGGGGCAAAGGCTGAACTGGCGCTGACCAGCAATGAGCCGCCGGTTTTCATATACGGCAGGAAATCCACCTGGGTCGCCCGTTCCGGCGTGACATAGAGCGTTGAGGCGATGACATCGAACTTATTGGTTTTCACCCCAAGGATCAGGCTGGCAAAACGCGTGTCTTTTACCACCGGTTTCAGCTTCAGTGGCGCACTGATTAACGCCATAAACTCGGCATCAAAGCCCGCAGCTTTATCCTGTATTAAGAAGTTATAAGGCGGATAAGTCAGGTCAGAGCCAATGGTCAGGCTGCCGGGAACAAGGGTGGCAGCCTGTGCCACGCTGAAAAACACAGGTGCAACAAAACATGCAATGCGTAACATCGTTTTCATGGTGGAGCCCTCTGGTGTTGTTTGTTGAACAATCATAAAGCAGTAATCATGCCAATATTTTAAACAGTGAATTAACGGGCGATAAGCCAGTGACGGATAACGATGAACCGGGGATAACTGAACCAGAATGGGGCATAAAAACCGCCCGATGCACCAATAAAGGGAGCTTGCGACGCCAGACAAGTTGCCCGACGCCGGGGGAGACTAACGCAGCATCTCAACCGGTAATCCGGCCGGAGGTTTTATTTCGCGCAGGACAAAGGTGGTTTCCATCTCTTTAATACCGGGCAGGCGCCGGATCACCGTCATGGCGAAATCGGAATAGTGGTCAAGGTCGCGCTCGACTACCTGCAAGAGAAAATCAGAGCTGCCGGCGGTGGCGTAACAGGCAATCACCTGTGGCAACTGCCGCACATCGCTTTCAAAGCGCATCGCCTGCCGGGCATCATGGCTGTCAATCTTAATGCGAATAAACGCCAGAATGCCAAAACCCAGCTTCTGCCGGTCGAGGGTTGCCTGATAGCCCTGAATTACCCCCTGCTGTTCAAATTGCCTGACGCGTCGCCAGCAAGGCGATGCCGCCATACCAGACTTATCGGCCAGCTGCTGGTTGGTAATCCGGCCATCGTCCTGCAATGCAGATAACAGAGTGATCTCTTTATTGTCCAGCGCCATGGTAAATCCTTCCGGTTAACAGGTTAATAGCGGATATTATTACCTGATAAAGCTAATTAAACGCAGAGAAAGAAAAAATATACCGGCCGGAAGCGATAAAATAAGCTTTTCCTGTCTGCCGGAGTATTAAATTGAACGATTATCGCGTAGCTATTGTGGTGAACCCTGATCTGTCTGCTGGTTATAGCGCCAATACTGTCGCCACCCTTTCTGCCGGGCTGGGGGCACGTTTTCCGCTGCTGCTGGGGGGCAAACTAAACGATGCGGCGGGGCTGGAAATTGACGTCAGTTCAAAACTGCCGATTGCCGTCCTGCAAGCCAGTAGCGAAACCCTGCAGCAGCTACTGGCAAAATCGGCGGGCTCCAGCGGCATGCAGTCGGTGGTGGTATTTCCGGCTTTTGCGCGCCAGATGCACGATTTCAATGGCTATGCGCAGCAATTTAGCCAGCGCCAGCTGGCGCAGGAACCCCTTGACGGCATCGCACTGTGCGGCCCGGCGCAATGGGTGAAATCGCTGACCGGCGCCCTGAAACTGCTGCGTTAATCCGTGCAACCCGCCAGCGCCACAATCGCCGTGATGCGCTGGCGCGGCGCTCAGTAGCAAATCATGCTGGCGATTATCCTAATTCACCCGGTTGAAATAAAAATGTCATATATATTTCTTATTCTATTGGCTCAAAATTGCCAACACGGAACCATCAACCATGGTTGTTATGAAAGCAAAAAACGCCAGAGACGCCGAAGAGTTATTACATTCAGGGGTTAAAAAAGTCGAACTGGCTTATGATATCGGTAGCGACGACTTCTTTCGCCTCGTCAGCCGCTGGTGTGAAAAAGGGGCCAAAATCAGCAAAGGAAATGATCATTTTATTGTGTCGCTAAAAGGCTTCGCAATTCCGCCGAATGACTAAATGCAAGGTGCCCCTTTTTTCCCGGACATGCCATCTACGATACAGCCTGATCCGGGAAATCCCATATGGTTAAATATCATAGTACGCACCAGCACGTGTCAGATTTACCGTTCCCATGAAGTTACTGATAGTTAACTGTATTTCAGCACCTGATGCGCCAGCAGGAACCCAATAACCAGTCTGAGTTATCGCGATACTCCTATCGTTCCCCTTATCGAAATTTGGTACCTTGCTGTCAGCAAAAACATTGTTGAAATTATATTGTTTACTTTGGCTACCAATGCCGCTCAGTTGCACTCCCTGATAATCGAAAAAGAAAAATTCTAGCGTACAGGTTATTGGACCAGTTGCCTGCAATGCCTGGAGTGCGGCAAAAGCACCGAGTATTTCCCCCGGACGCACTGGCAATTTTTCTTTAGATCGCAAGACATAATAGGCACCACTACTTGCTGTTGAGGTTAATTCAACAGCATGAGTATTAGTGCTGTCAGGTATCGATACTGCAACAACCTTGGCTGTAATCGCATTAACACTCATACGAGCCCACCATAGAGAAGGTATTTCGTTCGTGAAATTAACCCCAAGATCATCATAAGAGAAATTATAATCATGATTAATTTTTGTCACGATATGTGGAAATGGGTCTTTAACATAATCAGATACCCTAAGTCCGCCTTTCGATCCAATCGTTCTCATCATAAGATCATCATTATAAGGTCTGACTTCATGCCTTATCTCAAAATCCTGTATATTTACAACAATCCCAGCAGCTAAGTTAAATAGCGGACGCGAAGGAGAATTGGCAACATCTCGACGCTGACAGCGCGGTAGAAAAATTGAGCACGATATATAAACCGAAGTATTCCCTCCTGCTATTGAGTCATATGGTGAATTTATAAAATACCCCTCCCATTCTTCAAAGTGGCAAGAGAGAAAGTCAAGTTTTAAATAACCATGCCTGTTCCCCATTTTGATTACATCGCCAAAAGAAAAATCGAAAGAACAATTAAAAAAATTAAGATCGAAACCCGGAGCATCAATATATACACTGGCCTCATCAGCAGGCACATTAGTACCAGAATGAATACCTGACCCCGAAAAAACACAATTATCGAATGAAATACGCTCTCCAGAATCAATTGTTTTGGGGGGGCAAATACGAATATTTATACGATTACCTTCAAAACGACAATCCCGAAAATTGGTTAAATAAGTATTTATGCCACGAAAATTAAATGCACAACCAAAGCCTGTTACCGTTACACCATCTATGCGTGCATTACGACATGGTGAATGTCCCTCTTCGTTGTTACCGAAATCAATAGCGAAATCGGTACTGCTGCTTAATTTATCTTTCCCTGGTCCCTGGATAAATATTGGCCCATCTAAAAAAGACGTCTGATTGGCAAACATCTTGCCAATATCGTCATCAAATTTTGTGCCATTTTTTACCCTAAACCCCATATTCCCCTCTCCTGTTTTGCAATGGCTAAAATCAAGCCACACCGGCCCGAGGGCATTTAATTTAATATACGGAGTTGCATTAATCTGCTTGTTTAAAATAATTCTTTTCCCTGCTGGCATGATTATCTGTGGTAGCCCGCTAGCTGATTTATTATCAATTGCAATTTTTTCAACTAAGTCGATAGTTTTTTGCAAAGCACCTGAACTGTCACTTTTCTCACTAATCCCTGACCAATATAAATTAATTTGTCCATGCACTTCACGTTTCCAGCGACTACCTCCACTGGATACAATCACAGTAATACCATTATCATCTGTACTTTTATCATGACTATCATAATAAAAATCACCACCACCATCAATAAACCCTACACCATACTGTATCACGCTCACTTTTTGACCAGAAAACATGCCATCAAGTTTCCTTAATGAATTTACATCAGTGCAAGTCAAAGTTGCTGCCATTAATTCCAATAGTTTTTTTTCATCTTCTGACGCTGCCATATGCTCCTCCAGTCTCTGACCATTGACTCATATATTCATCACCACAATAACACTTGGCTATTTAAATATAGGAAGCATTGCAAGACCATCCAAAAGAAAATACAAACATCCATAATTATAAGAATCTCATTTTGATATAATAAAAAAAACACCATTGGCTAATAAAAAATTGTTGATAAAAAACAATTTACCTTAAAACGTAATTTAGAAAAAAATAAATAAAATTTATAATGGCCATGTTTTTAAGATTTTATTGTAGATACATCTGCTAAAAAATCATCATTTATGGTATTTTACTCTAATAACCATATAATCCGCTTTCGCTACCGCAGATATTTTCCATATCGCATTGAAGTTATTCAAAATTACTGCTGTAATTTATCTACCATTTTCTAACTTTCACCAAGTTATGTTAAATCAACGACGAGATCTATCATCTCCCCCGACGCCGTTTATTTGCTCGTTGCAAGAGATCAGCCTTCAAGGCTTCCCTTGGCTGCATCTGACCGAAATTCGTTTTGATCTGCACCATTTTGACGATACGCTGTTCGCCCTCTGCGATATCGATCCCCCCACGCATCTCAATAAAGCGGTAAAAAAACGGCGGGCGGAATACCTTGCCAGTCGTTATGCCGCACGTCGTGCGCTGGCAACTTTTGGTATTAAAGATTTCCTGCTGCAGAATGATCAGCAGCGTGCGCCAGTCTGGCCGGCGGGGATTTGCGGCTCGCTGTCTCACACCGCTGAGCGAGCGGTGATTATTACCGCCGCGGCACGACCGCAGCGCTGGATCGGGGTTGATGCCGAACGCGTTATCCCGACGGAAAGCGCAGGTGAATTGTGTGACATCATCGCTTCCGCCAGTGAGCAGCAGGTATTAAAGCAGTGTGGGTTATCGCTGGCGCAGGCGCTAACACTGACTTTCTCGTTAAAAGAGAGTCTGTATAAAGCGTTGTTTCCCTTGTTACGGCAATTTATGGATTTGCACAGTGCGGAGATTGTGGCGCTGGATGGACGAACTGGTCGCGCGCAGCTCAGGCTAACCCGCGACTTTAATCAGCAACTGCAGGCCGGACGCCTGTTTAACGGTTATTTCCAACAACAGCAGGATGAGATCACCACATGGGTTATTGATGATCTCTGACCTGCCGTCGCCTGAAACACACCACAACTAACGTGGTTCAATATCCTTACGCTGCGAAGGCAGTCCGTGAATATCGACGCCATACAGTTCTACCATCGGCATCATTGCTTCAATAATGCGACAACTATCCAGTGTTGCCATTCCAGAGGGTACATGGAACATACGGGTAAAATGCAGCCATAAACCTTTCATTGTTACTCTCCCGGGCAAGTGAAGGTTCATTAAAACCTGCCCGCCGGCCGCCGACAAATGCCAATTTGTGCCAACGAAATTCGTCAGCAGGCAATAGCACTAATCCCGTTAAATCACTTCATAAAGCAAAATTTGTTGTTTTACATGAAATGTCAGCGACTCCAATAATTGCCGACACTCATGCTAATTAAGGAATCCTTATTATGGCCTATCGACTGAGCCTGCTGGACAAAAGCCCGGTTGCTGATGGCGAGTCGCCGTCGCAGGCGTTAGCTGGTACGCTGGAACTGGCCAGGCGCGCCGAACAGTGGGGGTTTCATCGTTTCTGGCTGGCGGAACACCACAATACGCCAGCGCTGGCCAGCCCGGCGCCGGAAGTACTGATTGCCTGGATTCTGGCACATACCCACCAGCTGCGCGTTGGCTCCGGCGGGGTAATGCTGCAACATTACAGTCCCTATAAAGTGGCGGAGACCTTTAATCTGCTGGCTTCGCTGGCCCCCGGTCGCGTTGATCTTGGCGTCGGTAAAGCGCCAGGAGGCCTGCCGTTATCCACCCGCGCATTGCAGCAGGGGCTGCATCAGTCAGAGAAAGGGGATTTTGCCGCCCAGCTGGCTCAGCTCGACCACTGGCTGCGCCCCGATGACGCTGCGCCACAACAGGATCGCTTGCAGGCCACGCCGCTGCCCTCACACCCGGCGCAACGTTTTCTGCTCGGCGCCAGCGAAAGCAGCGCGCGCCTGGCGGCGAGTCTCGGCTGGCAGTTTGTGTTTGCCACCCATCTGAATGGCGATATTGATGAACAAACCCGCGCGCTAAATGCCTGGCATCAGGAGAGTGGCGGTCAGCGCGCGATACTGGCAGTGCAGGTGATCACCACCGCCTCTGCGGCTGAAGCTGAACGACTGGCCAGCGATCGGCAGTATTATCGCGTGCATACGCCAGGCGGCCAGAGCGTCACCGTCGCCAGCCTTGAGCAGGCTGAAACCTGGATTCGCCAGTCCGGCGAAGAAAATTGCCGGATTGAACCGCGTAGCGTCTCATTAATTAAAGGCACTGCCGAACAGGTACATGGCCAGCTTGATGCTTTACAGCGGCGATTTAATATCGGGGAATTTATTATTGATACACCTGTCAGCGACGGTAATAGTCGGTTAACCTCTCTGGAATTACTGGCCACTCATCAGTTAGTCAGCGCATAAAAAACACCTCCCCCATTTAAAAACTATCGCCGGCAGTAATTCCGGCGATAGCCATTATTAAAATAATCATAAATAACAATAAGTTAAAATTAAACTCCTTTAGCCATTGCTTTTGATGATTACGGCAGTGAATTGCCAGATTTGTTGTTTTACTAAATCGACAGGCTCGGGAATAGTAATATTTACCGGCCAATAACATCGGGTAAACAATATGGCAACGCAACGACAGCTATTTCACGGCATCGCGAATCCCCGGGAACCCTCCGGCGTGCCAGCCCGGTTCTGGCAACACCTGCCAATCAATTTTCTGCACAATAAGAGCCTGATATCATGAAGATAAAGCCATTTATTACCCTCGCACTGCTTTCCGGATTACTGTTCAGTGGCCTGAGTCAGGCGGAAGAGGTCAGCCTCAACGGCCAGGGCGTTAGTGTGGAAGCCAATAAAGTCCCGGTTAATGTGGAGAAAAACCCACAGGCCATCGCCAGCATCCCGCCCGGCCATCACTTTGCGGTAGCGGGGAAATTTACCGTGGCCATCGCCGGGCTGAACTCACCGCCGCTGACGCTATTCTCTGATGACAATAAAACCCTGCTCGGCAGTGAAGCGGATATCGCCCGGCTGGTCGCTGACAGCCTCGGCCTTGAGCTGAATATCGTGGCGACCTCGTGGGAGGACTGGCCGCTGGGCGTGGCATCAGGCAAATATGATGCGGCCATCACCAATGTCACGGTAACCAAAGAGCGTAAAGAGAAATTCGATTTTGCCACCTACCGCAAAGATTCACTGGGCTTTTATGTCAAATCCACCAGCAACATTCGCGCGATAAATAAAGCGGAAGATATTGCCGGATTACGGATTATTGTCGGCTCCGGCACCAACCAGGAAGCGATATTGCTGGCCTGGGACCAGGCCAATCAGGCCAAAGGGCTGAAAGCCTTTACGCCGATTTATAGCAAAGATGATGCGGCGCAAACCCTGGCGTTGCAGTCAGGACGCGCTGACGCTTACTTTGGTCCGAACGTGATTGGCGCATGGAAAGCGGCGCTGACCGGCAAAACCAGGCTGGTCGGCAGCGTCGACGGCGGCTGGCCCAAAGCGGCGCATATCGCCGTCACGCTGAAAAAAGGCAACGGACTGGTACAGCCGGTAAATATCGCGCTGAATGGCGTGATTAAAAATGGCGCCTACGACAAAGTGCTGAACCGCTGGGGCGAAGGCGTTGAGCGACTTGGGCAGTCAGAAATCAATCCGCCAGGACTTGGCGACTAAGGAGAAAACCATGACGCAGACACAATTTCGTGAACTGTCACCGGATGCAGAGGAACTGCAACCTATTCTTAGCGGATTATTTGACGAATATGCCGCCCGTTACGGGGACTTTTTCTCGCGGCAGAAAGAAGAGGAACTGACCGAATGGTACCTGCCGCCGCAGGGGCTGTTTATTGTGCTGGAGCGCGATGGCGAAATTATCGCGATGGGGGCCTATAAAGCTTTCGATGCGCAAACCGCTGAGCTGAAGCGCATCTGGACGCGCCGGGATCAGCGTCGGCAGGGGCTGGCGCTGGTGATCCTGCAGGAGCTGGAGCGCCGTGCGCTACGCGCCGGTTACCAGCAGGTTTATCTGACCACCGGTTTTCGCCAGCCGGAGGCCGTACGCCTCTACCTGGCCCATGGCTATCAGCCACAGTTTGATATCTATCGCGATCCGGAAAGCTACGCCCTGCCACCTTTTGATGGTCGTCTGCGTTTTACCAAACCGTTAAGCATTACGGCCACTGCTGACGCCAGTTAAGGAGCCGCCAATGAAATCAACCTCAATATTGCGCGTCGTGCCCGCCCGCTACCCGTTGCGGCGGCTGGGCGCGCTGCTGGCCCTGTTTATTCTCGCCGCGGTGATCCAGTCCGTAGCACTGAATCCACGCTGGGAATGGGCGGTATTTGCGCGCTGGTTGTTTGATCCGGTGATCCTGCACGGGCTGGCGCAAACCCTGCTCCTGACGCTGCTCGGCACTCTGTTTAGCATTATTCTCGGCGCCGTACTGGCGCTGGCGCGCCTCTCCCCCTCCTGGCTGCTCTGCGGCCTCGCCTGGAGTTATATCTGGCTGTTTCGTTCACTGCCGCTGATTGTGGTGCTGATCATTCTGTATAACTTCGCTTATCTGTACGACACCCTGTCGCTGGGTATCCCGTTTACGCCGCTGGTATTTGCCAGTTATCAGACCATTGATGTGCTGGGGCAGTTTCCTACGGCGGTGATTGGCCTGACGCTGGTGCAGTCGGCATACACCGCGGAAATAATTCGTGGCGGCATTCTCGGGGTCGACGAAGGGCAGTTTGAAGCCGCGATGGCGCTCGGTTTACCGGCGCACCGCCGCACCCTGCGCATTATTTTACCCCAGGCGCTGCGCGCCATTATTCCTGGCGGTTTTAATGAGGTCATCAGCCTGGCGAAAGGCACGGCGATGGTTTATGTGCTGGCGATGCCGGAGCTGTTTTACACCATTCAGATGGTTTATAACCGCACGCAACAGGTGATCCCGCTGCTGATGGTGGGGGCGGTATGGTACCTGATTGTCACCACGGTCCTGTCGGTTATCCAGCACTACGTTGAACGCTGGCTGGCACGCAGCGCCACCCGTAGTCCGCATCCGCCATTCTGGCGTCAAATCCGTCAACGTTTGCTACGGCACAGCCTGTCGCAGGGAGTCAGCCATGTCAGAAGCCATTGATTACGCAACAACCGCCGTTCGTGGCCAGATTAGCATTACCCAGGTCAGCAAAAGTTTTGGCCGCCATAAAGCGCTGGATCAGGTGTCGCTGGAGCTGGAGCCAGGCTCGGTTACGGTGATCCTCGGCCCCTCGGGGTCGGGAAAATCGACGCTGCTGCGCGCCATTAATCATCTTGAGCGGGTGGATGAAGGTTTTATTCAGATCGACGGCGATTATATTGGCTACCAGCGCAAAGGCGACCGCCTGCATGAGCTGAAAGAGAACGCCATTTTGCGCCAGCGTATTGAGGTCGGCTATGTGTTTCAAAACTTCAATCTGTTCCCCCATCTGACGGTACTGGAGAATATTATCGAAGCGCCGATTGCGCATAAAAAACAGCGCCGGGCGCAGGCGATCGCGCTGGCATATCAGCTGCTGGAGACCGTTGGCCTGCGTGATAAAGCCGATGCCTGGCCGCGTCAACTCTCCGGCGGCCAGCAGCAGCGCATTGCTATCGCCCGGGCACTGGCGCTCAATCCACGGGTGATGCTGTTTGATGAACCCACTTCCGCGCTGGATCCGGAACTGGTTGGCGAAGTGCTGGATGTGATTAAACAGCTGGCGCGATCCGGCACCACCATGGTGGTAGTGACCCATGAGATTGGCTTTGCCCGGGAAGTAGCCGACCGGGTGGTGTTTATGGTCGATGGTAAAATAGTGGAACAGGGACAGGCGCAGCAGGTATTAACTCAGCCGCAGCATCCGCGCACCCGGCGTTTCCTCGCCAGCGTACTCTGAACCGCGGCCGCCCGCTTTATTACAACAGATTAGCCGGGAAATTCGCCGGTAACTCGCTGGCGGCGCAGTTAATCACGGCATCATCATTTTCACCACAATCACGCACCAGGGTAATGGTGGCGAACTCATCGATCACTTCGGTCGGGTAAGTCGGACCGGCGCTACGATATGCCGCCATCTCCTGCAGATGGTCATTCTGGAAACAGACGGTTTTTTCCGGGTGGTTGATCACCCAGCGCGGGAAGAAAATAGTGCCGTGGAAAATCTTATCTTCCAGGTTAACAATCAGGCTGACATCGGTGCCGGTAGGCTCAGTCCAGGAAATTTTATACACCTGGCTGGCCACGCGGACGATATAAACCTGCTGGTCTTTTACCCAACGGTTACCGACGATGCCGCTGTGAATACGGTAATCCAGCGTGCTGGCATTCTTCACATAGATCTCATAATTCCAGCCATTATCATAGGTATACACCAGGTGTTTACCGGTAAACCCGCTCAAATCATTTTTATCAAACTGACTCATGACTGTTTTCTCCTGTTTCGATAACGTCAGCTTAACGCTTTATTTATTCGATAAATAACGCTACTTTTAGCGCTAACTTATCTAAAAATTCGATAATTTATGTTACCTAAAAGTACGCTGGAGCAGTGGGCGCTGCTGCAACAGGTGGTGGATCTCGGCAGTTTTGCGCTGGCCGCGCAGGCGGTCCATCGTAGCCAGTCTTCCGTTAGCTACAATATTGCGCTGTTGCAGGAGCGGCTGGGGATCCCTCTGCTGCGCCCCGAGGGGCGGCGTGCAGTACTGACTCCGGCCGGAGAGTTGCTGCTGGCGCAGGTGCGCCCGTTACTCCATGACTTTTATCAGATTGAGCAACGCGCCGGCGGCCTGAAAGCCGGGCAGCGTGCACGCATTGATCTGGTGGTGGACAGTATTTTCCCCCGGCCACGCCTGTTCGATATTTTGCGGCGCTTCCAGTTGCAGCATCCATTAACCCAGGTGCATCTTACCGAGGTGCTGAACAGCGAGAGCCCGGCCAGAGTGGCCGAACGTCCGGCCGACCTGCTGGTACTGACGCGTAATCAGGATGCACAGGGTCACGGCCAGTGGCTGATGAATATTGATTTCGTCGCGGTGGCGCATCCACAGCATGCCCTGCACGCTCAGCCGGCGCCGTTAAGCAGCGCCCAGCTGACCGGTTATCCGCTGATTAAAATTACCGATCGCCAGCAGCAGGATCAGCAGACAGAGCCGGCGCTGGCGGAGAGCTGGAGCTTTACCACCGTTGAAGCGGCGATAGAAGCGGTGGTGCATCAGGTGGGCTACGGCTGGCTACCGGAAGAGAGGATTGCCTCGTTGCTGGCGCAGGGTGAATTAAAAATATTGCCCTTGCGTCATGGCGCCAGACGGGCAACCGCGCTGCATCTGATTATCCGCCAGCATAACCTGCCGTGGGATAGCGAGATTGCCACCCTGTTCGATCTGTTTAACCAGCCGGCCCGCTGATAGCCGGTGACAGACAATAAAAAAGCCGGCTTATCAAGGTGATAAGCCGGCAGTAACCATTTGGCAAGACGACGGGAAAGTTAACGAGACGCAGGCGCTGCCGCCCGGGTCTGACTACAGCTTAATCGCCTGCTATACCATTGACTAATAACAATATCATCAGAATATATGCGTTAAACGCATCAGTCATTCACGAAGGGCGCAGCATAATGCGTAATAGCGCTGCCGACTGCGCAGCAGGCAGCGCCATTACGCGCTGGTAGAGGTCGCTGACAATGCGGCACACCTGCTGATGGTCAACATCACTGCGCTGCGGCGGGGTGAGCATTTTCAGGTCATCACCATACTTTCTGGCCAGTTGCAGCGCGATATGCTGCATCTGCGCGCTGGCCTGCTGCAAATCCTGTTCACTATTCGTCTGCGGCTGTTGATACGATGCCGCAACCAGCCGATTGTCGGTTTCAAGGCGCTGCATCAGCACGGAGGCGGAATTATATTTTGTCGCATCAATTGCGCCAGCGCTGTGAGGAAACAGAAACTGAAAGCACAGTTTTCCGCCTTTGTCCTGCAACTCGTTAAGCTGCAACAGCGTCACCGCCATATACTGATTGATCTGTGCATCCGGCGCAAAAGGCAGACGTTTGCCGATCGCTTCGGCGATCTCTGGCTGCACCAGCTCCAGCGCCTGGTACTTACTCATCCCTTGCGCCATCGCAGCCAGCACCGCGTTTTCCAGCCGCTGGCGCGTTGCCGGATCTTTTTCCTTCAGGGTAACCATTACCGGCAGCCGATCGAGACTCGCGCCGATCTGCTGCTGCAGGGTGAGCGGGCCGGCGCTGAGGTAATCACTGTGCGCCACCTGGTTCCCCACCAGTTGCAACGCGATAAACATACTTATCGCCAGCCATTTATCGATCTTTTTACTTTTATGCAGCCAGTAAAGCAGTGCGGCTGAAAGGGCAGCAGTCAATATTAACAACATCATCTGTTGTATATTCATCACGCATCCTCAGCTGAGAAAAAAGCGACAAAGCGGACGGTTATTGACGCACGCGGCCTGCTAACCGGCAGTATCGGTGCGTTTTACCGCATCCAGCGTCGCCTGCTCACGCTCCTGCCCGCTCAGTTCACTAAGCTGGCCGTCGCGCATCTCCAGCAGGCGATCGGCATGAATAAAGTAGTGATCATCATGGCTGATGGCAAAAACTGTTTTGCCCATCCCCTGCAACCACGGCAGCAATTCACGGTAGAAAATACGCCGGAAATGGGGATCCTGATCGGCCGCCCACTCATCCAGCAGCAGAATATCACGCTGCTCAGCGGTAGCCAGCAACAGCGCCAGGCGCTTGCTCTGCCCTTTCGACAACTGCAGATTCAGGACCTTATTGCCTTCCAGCTGCAGTTTATCCTGCATTTTCAGCCGTACCAGCCACTGTTGTACCAGCGCCGGATCGGCTGGCAGCCCTTCGCGCCCGATCAGGCGATCAAACAGATGGACATCGGTAAACACCGCGGAAAACAGTTTGCGGAACTCGTCGAGACGGTCGGCGCCAATCTCTTCGCCATCGAGCAGCAGCGCACCGGAAACCGGCTGATATAATCCGGTCAGCAACATCGCCAGCGTTGATTTACCACTGCCATTGCCACCGATCAGAAACACCAGTTCGCCGCGTTTCAGCGTCAGATTGATCGGCCCCACGGCAAAGCCGCTGTCGCCATAATGGAACACCACATCGCGTAATTCCAGCGTTTGCCAGTTTTTTGACGCGGGCAGCGCGCTGAACGCTTCATGATACTCAGCCAGCTGGAAGGTCTTCAGTTTATTAAACGCCACCTGCGCACTCAGCAGCGTCGGTAATGCCCCCACCGCCTGTAACAGCGGCGTTCGCAGAAACAGCAAAGTCAGTGAATAGGTCGCGGCTACCGCAGTGTTTGCCCAGCCAAGGCTGTTGGCCATAAAGAAAGCCAGCCCGATGGCGCCGAGCATCATAATATTCGACCAGTTCACCGCGCTGAGATGGAAAGTATCGGCACGCACAATATGGTGACGGTAGGTTTTCGCATCTTCCTGATAGACCTGATAATAGATCTGTTGCGCGCGCTCGCGATTCAGCGCCAGTTCTTTACGACCGTCGATCACCGTCTGGTAATCTTTATACAGACGATCTTCGGTTTCCCGCAGCGTTGCCAGATGACGGTAAACACGTGATACCAGCAGCCAGCCGCCAGTCACCGTCACCGCCACCCAAACGGTGGTAACCAGCATCATTTTCGGTGACAGCCACGCCAGATAAGCGGCGCAGCCAACCGTAATGATAATCCCCTGGATCAGTTCAGGCAGGCGAACAAACGCCAGGGTGATATTGCGCACATCACTGGTTAAACCGGCCAGTAACTGGGCATTACCAATCTGTTCAATCCGTTCAACGCGGGTATCCAGAATGCGTTTGATAAATTCGCCACGCAGACGATAGATAAAGTGGTGCCCCAGTTGCGTCAGCGCCAGCTGAGCGCCGAAGGTGACCGCCATTAACAGCAGCAGTAAAGCTAAAAACTGCGGCAATACCAGCAGCGACGAGTTAACGGTAACAATTAACTCGCGGTTAATAAAAGCAATCAGCCCAATTCCCAGCACGGCGCTGAGCAGGCTAAGTACCATCACCATAATAAAGGGCCAGCGGTACTGCTTATAAACAACGTAAAGCAACTCCATAACAACTTCCCGATCAATAAAAGCTGTCTGCAGTTTAATGAGAAGCGAATCGATAGCAATAATAATTCTCATTCCTGAGACTATTGCACCGACCAATCATGGGCCGGGCGGGATGACTGCCGCGCCGGGATAGCGTTTCAGGATGCGATACGGCGATTAATGCGCACGGCGAAAAGTAATGTTGTAGCGATAAGCTCCGGCCAGCGGATGCACACCCGCTTTTAATGGCAGGATGCCATGAAAGCGCAGGCGCGACGGACCACCCCACACCACCACATCACCATGTTCCAGCAGTACGCGCTGCGTGGCATCGCCGCGCTCAAACCCACCGAACTGGAATACTGCCGGTAAGCCCAGCGATACCGAGACAATCGGCTGTCGCAGATCTTTTTCATCTTTATCCTGATGTAGCGTCAGCTTAGCGCCGGGTTCATAGCGGTTAATCAGACAGGCGTCAGGATGAAAATTAGCAAAGCCAGCGCTGGCGGCGGCGGCAGTCGCCAGCTGGCGAAAACGCGCCGGCATCGGCGGCCAGGGTTGTCCGCTGGCCGGATCGCCGGCGGTATATTGATAGCCGCGCGCATCCGTCGACCAGCCCAGGTCGCCACAGTTGGTCATGGCGACAGACATACGGTGCCCGCCGGGGGTAATACGGTGATGAAAGGGATTCTGCGCCGCCACCGCCAGGACTAATGCCAGCAGCTCAGCCCCTTCGTCACGCACCAGCCGGCGCAAAATAACCGCCCCCTCGGCCAGCGGCTCGGACCAGGGCGCATCATCGGCAAATAAATCCAGCATTGTCCCCTCCTGTAGCGGTCAGATGGTGACCGGTGACTTATTGTTTCTGCAGAAATGCCGCAAACTGCGGCGACATCCAGCTGGTAAAATCATCATTCTGTTTGGTGATCAGATACACCGCCAGTTTCTCCCGGATCGCCAGCTGTTTCGCTTTCTCCGTGCCCAGCACCATTAGCCCGGTATCCCAGCCATCCGCTTCCAGCGCGGTGGTGGCGATCACCGTCGCCGATACCAGCTTATGCTCAATTGGCCGCCCGCTTGCCGGGTCAATTACATGGGAGATGCGTTTACCATCCAGTTCATAATAGTTGCGATAGCTGCCCGAGGTACTGATGCCATGGCCCTGTAAATCAACCACCGCCTGTACCGCACTCTCTTTATCGGTAGGTTTCTGGATGGCAACACGCCAGGCTTTGCCTTCCGCATTTTTACCGCGCGTCAGCACCGCGCCGCCGACCGAGACCAGATAGTTATTGATTCCTTCCTTTTCCATCAGACGGGCCAGATGGTCGGTAGCGAAGCCCTCCCCCATAGTAGAGAGATCGACATACAGTCCGGGCAGGTCTTTTTGCAGCCACTGCCCCTCCCCGCTCTGGATCACTTTCAGGTGCTGTAAACCGGTCAGCGCGCGCGCAGCGTCAATCTCGGCCTGCGATGGCGTACGGATGGGCTGCTTATCCGGCCCAAAACCCCACAGATTGACCAGTGGCCCCACGGTGATATCCATCGCCCCTGCGGTCCGTCTGCCAATACGCAGCGCCACACTGACGATCTGCGCCATATTTTCACTAATCGGCTGCGGCTCAGCGCCACGATACTGATTGAAGCCGGACAGCACGGAATCTTTCTTCCACGTCGACAGCTGATGATCGTCCTCATCAAGCTGCTGCTGAATGAATTGTTGTAGCGCCACGACCCGTGAACTATCGACGCCGGCCAGGCTGACGCGCCAGTATGTCCCCATGGTTTTCCCTTCCAGCACCAGCGGAGAATCCGTCAGCGCCTGAGGTTTATCGCAAGCTGAAACAGTTAAACATGCCAATAAAAATGAAAATCGCAGCACATAACCCTTCATACAGTTTCCCTTTTGTTTCTCTTTGTTAACATAAATTTCAGCAACTTAAGTATTTGTAAAGTGGCAGCAACCGCCTTGACCCCTGGGCTGTGCCTGACCAGAATAGTGCCCAGGACAACGATCTCACTGCCAGTTATCTGTGCATAACGACAAGCTACAAAGGAGACTTATATGCAAAATATCGTGCTCCTCGTGATCCTCGCAGGCCTGGTGATTTACTCCGGCTACAAACACCATAAAGAGACCCGCGCTAAAGTGCTTACCCGCCAGCGCAATCGCTAGTCTCCAGCCAGTCCCCGGCTTCCCGGGGCTTTTTATCTCACTGCTAAAGCACCATCGCGGAACAGCCTGCACCAAATCGATGCCAGCAATCTTAACCCGCTGCTTTCAATCCCTTTGTACCCTGCCGTTCATCAACCTGGCACAACTTCTGCTTAATGTTTTTTGTCTTGTAGACAACTGCGCGCAGCAGATTAACCAGCCGGGAGCAGACCATGAGCGAAGATAAAAAAGCGGTAACCAGTCATCTACTGCATCGCCAGCTGATGAAGTACTCCGCCCTTACCCTCGGTGGACTGGCGTTCGAAGGTATGACCGGCAGTCAGCTGGCCGCACCGCCGACGAACGCGGACGGTTTAACATCATCGGCTACAACCCTGCCAGTGAAAAAATGGCGCTGGATGAATTTTTAGTACCAGTGAATAGTCCGGTACAAAGTATCGTCGATTTGCAGGAAAAGAAAATTGCCGGTGTTCCTGGAATGCAAAACACCATAATCATTTGGCGCTGGCGGTTAGTGTAAAGTCAATAACCCGAGTCGCGGAGGGTGAGGGGAAAGGGAAAAGGGAAAAGGCGTGATGCGGGCAGAAAAAAACGGGGGCGCCATGGCGCCCCCGTTGGCTGTCAGAACTGGTAAACCAGACCCAGTGCGACGGTATCATCAGTATTGATACCGGTATCCTGGGTAAATTGGTTGTCATCCAGCAAGTTGATCTGGTAATCAACATAGGTAGACAGGTTTTTGTTGAAGTAGTAGGTGGTGCCGACGTCGATATATTTTTTCAGGTTCTGTTTGCCATAATTTTCAACATCGGTGCCGCGTGAAGTCACGTAAGCCAGTGACGGACGCAGACCAAAGTCAAACTGGTACTGAGCAACCAGTTCCCAGTTATCCGCTTTATCAGCATAGCCGTAAGCGGTACCGCTGCTGCTGCCGAAACGGGTGGCGTTTAATGAGCGGGTGTACATCGCCGCCAGATAGACGTTGTTGGCGTCATATTTCAAAGCACCGGTGTAAGCCGTGGCTTTATCACCGTCACCCAGCACTGCCGCGCTGTTCTGGTCGTTAGTACGGTCAGAAGAGAAGGTTGCCGCACCGGCGCTAAAGCCGCCACCGATATCATAAGTGGTCGCCAGACCCCAGCCATCGCCATTCTGCCCCAGCACATCACGGCCATTTGGCGATTCAGTCGAGTTGCCGTTTTTGCCCTGGTACTGCACGGCAAAGTTCAGGCCATCCACCAGACCGAAGAAGTTGGTATTACGGTAGGTGGCCATGCCATTACCGCGCTGGAACAGAAAGTTGTCAGAGCCATAGGTATCGCCGCCGAACTCTGGCAGTACGTCAGTCCATGAACTGACATCGTAAATCACGCCGTAGTTACGACCATAGTCGAAAGAACCGGCATCGCCGAATTTCACACCGGCAAAACCGACACGGGTAAAGCTGTTGGCCGTCCCTTCAGACTCAGCGGTGTTCAGAGCGGCCTGGTATTCCCACTGACCATAACCGGTCACCTGGTCATTTACCTGAGTTTCGCCTTTGAAACCAAAGCGCACATAGGACTGATCACCGTCGTTACTGTTGTTATCAGAAAAGTAGTGTAAGCCATCGACTTTACCGAAGAGATCTAATTTGTTGCCGTCTTTATTATAGATCTCTGCTGCACCCGCTGAACCGGCGATCAGCATCGCTGGGACCATCAGGGAAAGAACTCGAAGTTTCATTTTATTACCCTCTAGTTATGTGCCTTATTTACCACTGCGTGCTGAACGTTTTTAAAATTCAGCCGGCAATTCATTGTCAATTTGAGGGAAGTAATATGCTATAAAGAAAATGCTACTAAATTTCCGAAACTGTTTCAAAGTGAAAGATACATATTTCTAAATGTTAATATAGCGGAACTTTCACACAGCACTCATAGCTAAAAAATATAGCACTTAATGACATAAATAAATTTAACTTTTATATTTCATATAGTTACACAGGTTTACTCTTTTGAGCACTGAATGATAAAACCAATCACTCATCAGGTTATAGAATGTATCCGCTATCATCATTTTTATTTGATCATTACCTTCATTCACCCCGAATGAGATGTTTTACCGTTATTTCCCGCCGAACATTTTTGTTCGGCTTTTTTTTGTCTTTTTTTACCAATTGTCATTAAGAGTAAACTTCATTTCCGCTTTAAAATTAACCGAGCTTTCCATGAGCACTATTTGCTTATTTTAGCACATTATGTTCAGTTATAAGCGGCGGATATTTGCGCTTATTTAGCCGCTAAAATAATCATAAACCTAAATTTCACTGGTCGTATTTTCTACCGTTCGCGCAGAGATTCTTTAATTTTATTCAGTGGCTTAATCAGATAATCCAACACCGATTTCTGACCGGTTTTAATTTCAACACTGGCCACCATGCCGGGCATAATCGGGAATGTCCGGCCCGCACGGTTGGTCAGTTCCGCTTTTTGCGTCCGGACATAGACCCGATAGTAATATTGATCGCGCTTCACCTCATCCTGCAGCGTGTCCGGCGAGACGCTTTCCACCTCGCCTTCCAGGTTGCCATAGATCGACGAGTCATAGGCGGTAACCTTTACCGTGGCAGCCAGGCCCGGACGGATGTAGGCGATATCGCGCGGGTTAATACGCGTCTCAATTAACAGCTGATCCTCCAGCGGCACGATTTCCATCAGCTTGTCGCCCGGCTGTAACACGCCGCCAACGGTGGTTACCTGAATATCCTTCACGATGCCGCGCACCGGCGAATAGAGAATGGCGTGCTTCAGCTGATCCTGCTTACCGGCCAGCACCTGCAACTGCGCATCGAGATCGGCGTTATTCTTTACCTGTTCTTCGCGTGCACGCACCGCATAGTCATTGGTCGCCTCATCGATTTTACCGCGTAGCTCGGCAACCTGGCGCTGCAAACGAATCACCTCTACCTGTCCGGCCGCCCCTTTTGCCACCAGCGGCTGGGTCATGCGCAACTCATCCTGCACCAGCGTCATCGACCGTTGCAGGTTGCTGACGGTTTCCGTCAGATTACGCCGCCGTGACTGATACAGCTGGGTTTCACGCGCCACCAGTTCCGGCTCCTGCCAGGTTTCGGCGCTGAACTGGAGCGGCGCGCCGGTGAGTTCCGAGCGCAGCCGTTCCGCCGACGCGCGCAGGGTGCGCGCTTTGGACTGCGCTTCGCCAAAGTTCGACTGAAAACGCGTCGGGTCCAGACGGGCGAGAATCTGACCTTTGCCGACGATATCTCCTTCATGCACATTCAGCTGCTCGACAATCCCGCCATCGAGGCTTTCAATCACCTGCGCATGCGTGGAAGGGGTGACCTTACCGCTGCCGACCGTCACCTCATCCAGAATGGCGAAATGCGCCCAGAGCAGAAACAGCGCCAGTGCAGCGCCAGAGGTCCAGATAATCGCCGAGGTGCG
Source organism: Pantoea sp. B65 (assembly GCF_047308185.1). Taxonomy (NCBI): domain Bacteria; kingdom Pseudomonadati; phylum Pseudomonadota; class Gammaproteobacteria; order Enterobacterales; family Erwiniaceae; genus Pantoea; species Pantoea sp. B65. The sequence continues at coordinate 58,573 of NZ_JAHXPU010000039.1, read as the reverse complement.
TTTTTCATTACGCTTTAAATCGCGATCGATCAGAATCAGGCTCATGCCGCATCCCCCGCTCTGGCCGCCGTCGCTTTCGCCGGTATCACCGCCGGCAGAATCTCATCGCGCGCGCCATCGGCAATAATCCGGCCGTTATCCATCACCACAATACGCTCCACCAGCTTCAGCAGCGCCGGACGGTGCGTCACCAGCACCAGCGTGCGCCCGGAGAGCCAGCCATGCATCTGCTGCAGGACATGCTCTTCCAGCTGCTCATCCATGGAGGCGGTCGGCTCATCCATCAGTACCACCTGCGGCTGACGCAGGATCATCCGGCTGAGCATCACCATCTGCCGCTGGCCGCCAGACAACCCGCGCCCGCCCTCATTAATAATCCGATCGAGACTGGCGGCGTCCTGCTGCACCAGGCTCAATGCGCCGCTGACGCGCAGCGCCTGCAGCATCTCCTGCTCGCTGGCATGGGGATTGCCCAGCATCAGGTTCTGCCGCAGGGTGCCAAAGAACAGGCGCGAGTCCTGGGATAACCAGCCCAGCTGGCGGCGTAAATCCACCGGATCGATACGGCTGATATCCACGCCATCCACCACCACTTTGCCCTGGCTGGCGCTGGCCTGCCCGGCCAGCAGCTTTAGCAGGGTCGACTTGCCAGCGCCGACTTTACCGAGGATGGCGATACGCTCGCCGGGTTTAATCTGCAGCTTCGCCACGCTAAGGACATTTTTCGCCTTCTCTTCATCATAGCTATACTGCACATTGCGCAGGTCGTAGTGTCCGGTCAGCGTCGGGCAGTGCGCTATTTCGCCCTCTTCCGGCTGGTCAAGTGGCCGTTTTAACAGTTCATCCAGACCGTTCATCGCACTTTTCGCATGCTGCCAGCGCGAAAACACCATCGTCAGCTGCATCAGGGGCGCGATAGTGCGTGATGACAACAGACTGCTGGCTACCAGCGTGCCGGTCGTAATCTCGCCGCCCAGTACCAGATAGGTGCCGAACACCAGCATCCCGGCGTAGGTCAGCTGTTGCACCGTCGATGCCCAGCCGGTCAGGCGCGCGCCCCACAAACGCTGTTTCATCCCAATCGTCGCGCTCACCTCATGGGTTTGCTCCCACTGGCGCTGGAAATAGGGTTCTGCCTGTAGCGCTTTGATATCTTCGATACCTTCAATGGTTTCCACCAGCACCGCATTACGCAGCGCCCCTTCCCGCATTCCCTCTTTTGCCAGCTTCGCCATCGGGATTTGCAGCAACAGACCCGGAATAACAATCAGCGGAATCGCCAGCAGCGGAATAATCACCAGCGGGCCGCCAATAAACGCCATAATAAACAGGAACAGGATGACAAACGGCATATCGGCCGCCGCCCCGACGGTGGTGGAAGTGAGCAGCTCGCGCACCTGGTCGATTTCACGCAACTGCGAGATAAAGGAGCCGGTGGATTTCGGCCGCGCCTCGTTGCGAATATTCATCGCGCGCGCAAACAGCATTGATGACAGCTGCAGATCGATACGCTTGCCCATCACATCCGACACCTGGGTACGCATCAGACGGATCAGGTATTCGATCGCCGCCGCCAGCAGCACGCCGACAAACAACACCCACAGCGTCGATTCTGACTGTGCCGGGATCACCCGGTCATAGATCTGCATCGAAAACAGGATCCCGGCCAGCGCCAGCACATTACCTACGATCGACGCCAGCGAGATCTCAGCGATGCGGCGCCCCATGCCGCGAAAATTGTGCCAGAACCAGTGCTTTTTATACGGCTGCACAAACTCGTCAATCCGCGCGTCGCGCCCGCGTGCCGCAACACCAATAATCGCTACCTGATCCTGACTTTGCGCCAGCAGCAGCGCCAGCTCGGTTTCGCGCACCACATCGCCGCCGTCACTGATCCAGTAACGCACATTGCTTTGGGCATCAATGGCTTCGACCACCGCCACGCTGCCGTTCTCCAGCATCAGCACCAGCGGCGTCACCTCCTGTCGCCAGCGAATGCTATCGCGCGCCATCATGGTGAGATGCAGCCCGAGCAGTCCGGCCAGACGTTCCAGCTGCTGGCTGCTGCTGAGATGCTCAAACCAGCGCATCTGCTGGCGAAGTGTGTGGCCTTCGGCCGGTTTGCCGAAGCGTGCCGCGACACGCAGCATGGCATTAATCCAGTTTTCCGTGCTTGCGGTTTGTGTCGTCATGATTACGGCCTTTTATTGGTGGTAGCGGAGTGACCCTTACAGCGCAGGCAGGCTTTGCCCGCGGCTGGCTTCACGATCGATCCCCATCATATCGAGCAGGTTGTCCACCGCAGCGGCATAGCGCACGGTGGCATCCCAGCCGTCATACAGCGCCACCATACGCATGCTGTCGGCCTGGAACACGTCCTGCTCCACACTGAGAAGGTCGTTCAGGCTGCGCTTATTCAGTTGGTATTCATCGGCATACACCGAGCGGGTATGGTCGGCGCTGGCCAGTTGTTCTTCCCCCGCCTGCTGGCGCTGCCGGGCGCCAATCATGTCGGCCCAGGCGGTGGCGGCGCGCTGATTGATGTCCAGTTTGGACTGTTCAATCGCCGCCACCGCCGCTTCACGTTCGCCCTGCGCCGAACGCGTGCGCGCATTGACCAGGCCGCCCTGGTAAAGCGGCGCCTCAACCCGTAATTGCAGCTGATCGTCCCAGTAAGCGCGGTCGTCGTTTTTATAGCGGCTGCGGCCAGCTTCTACTTTGATCGTCGGCCAGTGGCTGGATTGCGCCTGACGCACACGTTCGCTGGCCGCTTCCTGTTTGGCCTGCGCGCTGCGTACCGCGGCACTTTTTTCGTAGGTAATGTTGTCCGGCATCACCTGCTGTTGCAGCAGGCTCTGCGGCAGCTCCGGCAGATTATCCGCCATCACCCCGGTCAGCACCCGCAGCTGCGCCTGCGCTGAACGGTGTTGCGCGCGATACTGTTCCAGCGTGGCGTGCATTCCGGCAATGCGGGTTTGCGCCTGCAACACATCAGACTGTGAACTGAGTCCGGCATCGGCGCGCATCTGCGCAATATCGCGCACATGTTCCAGCGAAGCGATATTGCGGCGTGAGGCGAGGGTCAATGCCTGATAGCGTTTCACCTGCAGATAGGCCTGCAGGGTGTCCTGCCCGACGCTGGTCATGGTGTCGTACAGACCAAAGCGATAAGCATCAGATAACGCATGCTGTTCATCAATGGCGCCGCCGGTACGGCCAAAGTCATATAACAACTGGCTTAAGGTCAGGCCGCCGGCGGCATTATTACTCAGGCTGCCGGCGCCGTCTGGCTGGCTGGCGCGGCCGCCACTGGCCTGTAACGAAATTTGCGGATACCAGCCGCTTTTCGCCGCATCCAGGTCGGCCTCGCCAACATGGATCTGCGCGGCAGCCGCGGCGATTTTCGGATTACGCGCAAAAGCGCGCAAAATCGCTTCGCGTAACGTCAGTGTGGCCATTTGCTGCTCGCTGGGCGCCGCCCGCCAGTTAAATTCTGCTGCGGGTTCTGCCGCCGCCACGGCATCAAGTGCCGGCACACTGCAAACAGCGCCCAGACACCAGCTCACCAACAGTTTATTCATGATTAACACCACAGTTTTAGCGCCGGTCGCCCGCGACTCTCAGCGTAATAGCCAGCAGGGCGACAGGCGCAGGGGATAACGCAACTATCGTCAGGAGCGGAACCATAAATGGCTCCGCTCCGGCGGTGCGGCACGGAGCAGATGTTTAATTGATCAAACCACATGCACCTGCAGATTATGTTGCACCAACACATCCCCGAGACTGTTATCGCTGGTCAGCGATGAATTATGGTAAATATCAAACACCTGTCCATCTACCGTGCGCTGCCCCACGCTGGCCCAGACGCCACCGTCGCTGTTGCTTAATGTCACCTGGCTACCATCCGCCCCTTTGATCAGCAGATCGTCATTCGGCGTATCCGTCAGTTTCAGCGCTTCATGCAGATCCAGCCTGATGCTGTTGGTACCCGATTTGCCGAGATCCAGCACTTCAATGTGCCCGACTTTCAGCCCCAGCGCGGTGAGATCGAGCGCCATATGTTCGCCGCCCAGCACCAGGGTATCGCTACCCTGGCCGCCCTCGATATATTCAAAATTGAGGTTGTTGACCGTTATCATGTCATCACCACTGCCGCCGGCGACGACCGGCCCTTCCTGCGTCGAGCCATCCGCCCGGGTGATCACTACTCCGCCGATGGTGTAACTGTGGTTTTCCGCCAGCATCGCGGTGCTTTCGCTGGCGGCCTCAGCTGGAGTGCTGTTTGGCATGCTGGCGGCGTGGGTAAGGTTGTCCGCCGCGGCGCTATGCGCCGGCTCAGCGGCGGCGGCGGTCGCGGTTTCACTACTGCTCTGTTTGCCGCCCTGCTGATGGCTGGCCGTCACTGTCGCCGCGGTGCTGGCATCATGCGCAGTGACATCATCGCTGGTCAGCGAGAACTGCGCGCCAGAGCTGGTTGCCAGCGGCAGCAACGAGCCGAGTAATAGCGTGGTGGTGGTAGATGCCGGATTGCCGGCCACATCCAGCGCGCTGACCGTGACGATCGAACTGGTGGTCAGCGCAGCCAGCAGACCACCGGCGAATTTCACGCTATAGCGTCCCAGCGCATCGGTGGTGGCCTGCATGGTCGAACCGTTCAGGGTGACATTCAGACGCGTACCCTGCGCCAGATTGAGCGTGCCGCCGGAGACCGTCAGCCCGTTAATCAGCGCGCCCAGCACACTGAGTATCGGGTCAACCCCAATCAGCGGCAGAGCATGGGTTTTGGCGGTAAAGCTGTTGCCGGCGACCGTGGTATTACCCACCGGATCGGTCAGCGTGACCATAATAATGTGGCTACCGTCAGAAATAGCGCGCAGCGTTGAAGCCGGGACATTTACGCTCCAGCTGCCATTCGCCGTGACGACGGTGGTATATACCGTACCGGCCACATCGACCGAGATGCGGCTGCCTGCCGCATTGGTTGAAGTCCCGCTGATAGCTTCAGTGGTAGAGGCTTCCGCCAGATTAAGATAGCCGTCGCCGCCAAAAATCGTGCCGATCGCCACCGCCGGTAAGTTATGGGTGATCACTGTCGCGCTGGCGCTGGCGCTGCCGCTATTGCCCGCGGCGTTGGTGACGCTGGCAGTCACGGTTTGCGTGCCGTCCGCCAGCGCCAGCAGGCTGGCGGAGGGTACCGACACACTCCAGCTGCCATTCGCCGCCACCGTCGCGCTCAGGGTCAGCGTGCCGATGTTAACCGTCACCGTGGAACCTTCAGCATTGGTTGCGCTGCCGGTAATGGTCTGCGCACTCTGTGCGTCGGTGGCATTCAGTAAGCCATCATCAAAGACGGTACTGACACTCACCGTCGGCCGCGTATTGGTAATGACGCTGACGGAGCCACTGTTAACGGCCACATTACCGTACACATCGGTGGCCGATGCGCTGACCGGCAGGGTGCCGTTCGCCAGCAGAGCAAGATCGGCTTTTGACACGCTGACGGACCAGCCGCCGCCGTTCACCACCAGCGCGCTGTAGCTTTTACCGCCAAGGGTCACGCTCACCGTTGACCCGGTCGCCAGGTAAGTACTGCTACCGCTAATGGTTTGCGTTGCATTCAGGTCGGCGGCGCTCAGCACGCCATCACCAAATACCGTATTCAGCGTCAGGGTCGGTGGATTGTTGATCCCCACCTGCACGCCAGTCGTGACGCTGGTGCTATTACCCAGGGTATCAGTTACCGCCACCCCCACCGTCAGATTACCGTTCAGTAAAGTACTCAGCAGAGCAGGCAATAGCTGCACGCTAAACTGGCCATTACTGTCCACCACTGCCGCCAGCGTTTGCCCGGCCAGCGTCACCTGCACCGTGGATCCGGCGGCCGCGTTAGCCACCGTACCGGAAATGGTTTGGGTCACCAGCGACTCAACAAAACTTAGCGCGCCATCACCAAACAGCGGATTGAGGGTAATCGCCGGCAGATTATGAATGCCCACCAGCGCACCGGCAGTGGCGCTGCCGGTATTGCCTGCGCTGTCGGTTACCGCCACCCCAACCGTCAGATTGCCATCGACTAATCCCTGCAGGATGGCTGGCGACAGGGCCAGACTAAAGCTGTTACCGCTGGTGGTGGTGACAAACTGTTGTCCGCCAATGGTCACTACCACCCGCGAACCGGACTCCGCTCCGCTAACCGTACCGCTAATGGTCTGGGTTAGCAGCGCATCCGCCGCATTCAGCAGGCCATCGCCAAACAGCGTCGCCAGGCTTACCGTCGGCCTGATAACGTCCACCACCAGCCCCTGGGAAGCAGAGGCGGTATTTCCCGCCGCGTCGGTGACGCTGGCGGAGACGGTTAAATTGCCGCTGACCAGCGTACTAAGAATATCGGGCGCGACGGTGGCGCTGAACGCGCCATTTTCGCCTACCGTCGCCGTCACGCTACTGTTGCCAATGCGCAGGGTAATGATGCTGCCCGCCGCCAGATTGTTCGCCACGCCGCTGATCACTTGCCCGCTGGCGAGATCGGCAATATTCAGAATGCCGTCGCCAAAGATCGGACTCAGCGTGATCGTCGGCTGCGCGGTAAAGATACCGATATTTGCCGAACCGGAAGCGCTGTTACCGGCCGGATCCACCACGTTTACCCCCAGCGCCAGGGTACCGGCTTGCAACGCGGCAAGATCAGGCGGTGGAATTTTGACGCTCCACTCACCCAGCGCATTGAGGGTGGTCTGGTAAGATTTGCTGCCGAGCGTGACGGTGACCAGCGAGCCGTTCGCCGCGTTAATCACCCCATTTACCGTCTGCTCAACGCTGGCCTCGGCAATATTCAGCAGATTATCGCCGCCAAACAGACCGGTCAGATTGCTAATTGACGGCAGATTATCGACAATCGCGGTAAAGGTTTTCTCAACAATACTGGTGTTGCCGGCGGCATCGGTCAGGGTCAGCGTTAGCGCGATATTGCCGTCGTTAAACAGATCCAGCAGCGACGGCGGGACAATGATCGCCCATTTACCATCCTGCCCCACGGCAGCCGTGAGTTGCGTACCGCCAATGGTGACCGATACTGTCGCGCCCACGCCAGCGGAGGTGGTTATCCCGCTGATGGTCTGCGCCACCGCACTGTCGGCGGCATTCAGGAAGCCATCGCCAAACAGCGTATCCACCACCAGATTCAGCGCGCTGTTAACCACTTTATTGACGGTCAGGGTGGCCTCAGTCTGATTACCGGCCGCATCGCTGACCCGAACGCCAAATACCAGCGGCCCTTCAGCCAGGCTGGCCAGTACCTGAGGCGTCAGCGCAATGTCAAAGCTGCCATTGGCATTAACTATCGCCGTCGCAATCGGCGCGCCATCACCGAGATAGAGACCAATCGTCTGCCCTTCGGCACCTGATGCGTTGCCGGTTAACAGCTGGGTGGTGGTAATATCCAGCGCATTGAGAATATTGTCGCCGAGCAACGCATTCACCTGTAACAGCGGCGCGCGGGTATCAATATCAATCGTCTGACTGGCCAACGTGCTGTTGCCCGCCGCATCGCTCAGGGTAGCGGAAATGGTCTGCGGCCCCTGATCCAGCGCCTGCAGATCCGCCGCAGGCACTGAGGTTGACCAGCTGCCGCCAGCCTGGACTACGGCGCTGTAGGTTTTGCCGTTCAGTGAGACATTCACCGTACGTCCGGCTTCGCCAGCAGATGCCGTGCCGCTGATAATCTGGCTGCTGGTCGCTTCGGCGCCATTCAGCACATTATCACCGGCGAAGTTGCCAATGGTCAGCGTCGGCGGCACACGATCGACCAGCACCGTGGTACTGCCGGATGCCGTGCCGTCCGCGCCGCTGGCGGTGACCACCACGCTGGCATTGCCCTCCGTAAAGCGGTTATTGGGCACCGTAATGCTCCAGTCGCCATCATCAGTCGACACCAGCGTGCTACCGACAGCAACACCGTTAATGGTTACGCTGACACTGCCGCCGGCGGCGCCGATATTGCCGTAGCTACCGCTTAACGTCACATTACCGCTGCCGTCAGCCAGATTAATAATATTGTCGCCGCCGACCGGCGTCAGGGTCACCAGCGGTGCCGGCGGCGGCGTCAGGTCGACGCTGACCGTCAGGCTATTGCTGCCGGCGTTACCGGCAGCATCAGTTACCGTGGCGCTAATCGTGCCGCTGCTACTGCCCAGTTGCTGCATGGCGTCTGGGGTCACGTTTACCGTCCAGTTGCCATTCGCCTGCACTATACCGCTCAGCGTCGCATTACCGATGGTCACGGTCACTATCGCGCCGGTACTGGCGCCGCTGCTGCTGCCGCTCAGGGTTTGGGTGGTTAAACTTTCCAGATAAGTCAGCGCGTTATCGCCGGTAAACGGCGCAATGGTCAGGGTTGGCAGCTGGGTATCGACGACAAAACTGCCAGTCGTGGCCCCGGGATTACCGGCACTGTCGGTCGCCTGTACCGCTATGCTGGTCGTACCTTGCGCCAGCGCGGACAAGACGCCGCTGCCGAGGTTTAATGTCCAGTTGCCGTCACTGTCGACCGTGGCGCCGTTATAAGAGATCCCGGCAATGGTAACCACCACTTGCTGACCGCTGCCGCTGACGCCGGTTTTACCGCTTAATATCCCACCCGCCTGGGCTTCCGCGGCATTGACGAAACCATCGGCAAACGGCAGATCAAGCGTCGGTTGCGGCGCGGTCAGTAGCGCCGTAAAGTTCAGGCTTTCGCTATTGGTATTACCGGCGCTGTCGATTACCGTCACATTGATACTGTGGCTGCCGTTAGTTAAGCCGCTTAGCGCCCCGGCTGGAATATTCACCGTCCAGTTGCCATTGAGATCGACGTTGCCGTTGTAGCTAAGGCCATCGATATCAATTTGCAGCCGCACCCCCTGATTCAGCCCCGCCACGCCGGTCGTACCGGTCAGGGTAACCGCCGCGCCGGCTTCGGCGATATTCAGTACGCCATCGGTAAATGGCGGGTTAATCAGCGGATCCGGCAGCGTCTGGGCGCTGGTAACATTCAGCGTCGCCTGATCGCTGTTGCCTGCCGCATCGCGGGCGTTCACCGTAATGCTATGGCCGCCATCCGCCAGCGTTGCCAGCTGCGCTGGCGTCAGGTTCAGCGACCAGTTGCCATTGGCATCCACCGTCGCCGCCAGCGCATTGCCATTGTTGAAACCGGAGATCAGCACGCTGACGCTTTGCCCGTCACCCGTCACGCCGGTTTTACCGCTAATTAACTGGTCGACAGCGGCTTCGCTAATATTCAGCGCGCCATCGCCAAACGGCAGATTAATCGTCACATCCGGCAGGGCATTGACCGCCACCAGCAACGAACCACTGGTGCTGCCGACATTCCCCACGGCGTCAGTGACTGACACGCCGATCGGCAAGTTACCGTCCTGCAGGCTTTGCAGCAGCTCACTGGCAAGCGGTAATCGCCAGATGCCGGTGCCGGTATCGACCTCAGCCTGATAAACAGTGCCATTCAGGGTGACGCTGACGGTTTGTGCTCCGCTAATGCCGGTGACGCCATTCAGCGATCCGCCCTGCGCCGCTTCGGCCGCATTAAGCAAACCGTCAACAAACGGTGTCGCCAGCGTCGGCTGTGGCAGGCCGCTAATAATCGCGTTGAAATCCAGCGTGGCGTTAGCGCTGTTACCCGCGCGATCGGTCACCGTGACATCAATGGTATGAGTACCGTTGCCCAGCTGCGCCAGTTGGGTCGGCGTCAGCGTGGCGCTCCAGTTGCCATTTTGATCGACGCCAGCGCTAAAGGTGGCGCCATCAATTTTCAGCGCCACGCTCTGGCCGCTGCCGGTAATACCGCTGCTGCCGCCGATCGGCTGATTGACGCCCGCCTCGGCGGCATTCAGCGCGCCATCGCTAAATGGCGGCAGAATGCTGGCGTCTGGCAGGCTATGGATCAGCACCTCGACGTTGCTGGTGACGACCGCCGGGTTACCGGCGCTATCGACCGCGCTGACTTCAACCGGCAACTGGCCGTCAGCCAGAGCCGTCAGATCCCCCGCCGCTATCCTGACGCTCCAGCTGTTGTTGCCATCTACCGTACCGTTAAAACTCAGTGCGCCAATGGTGACCACCACTACGGTGCCTGGCGCCAGGTTGCTGGCGGTACCGCTAATAATCTGCTCTGCCCCCGCCTCTGCGGCATTTAACCGGCCATCGATAAACGACGTGCTAATGGTCAGCAAGGGCAGCGCATTAATCAGCACCTCAACATCGACCACCTCCGTGCTGCTATTACCGGCACGGTCAGTCACCGAAACCGCCACTTGCGTCGGACCATCATTCAGCAGCAGCAGATCCGCTGCCGGAACCGTCAGACGCCAGTCGCCATTCGCCTCGGCGGTGGCGCTGTACTGTTGATTATTCAGCGTGATGGTAACGGTTAATCCCGCTTCGGTTTTGCCGCTGACCAGCAAACCGCTCAGCGCTTCCGCCAGGTTGAGAATGCCGTCAGGGCCGGCGTCCAGCGTCACATTCAGCAGCGGCTGCTGCGTATCAACCGTAAAGTTATGGCTGGCGCTGGCCGGGTTACCGGCCAGATCGGCGGCACTGGCATTGACGGTATTACTGCCCTGATTCAGCGCCTGTACATCCGCCGCGGGGACGGTGGTGCTCCAGTTACCTTCGGCATCCACCGTGGCGTTGTAGCTTTTACCATTTAATGTCACCAGCACGCTGGCGCCCGCCGCTACGCGCTGGCTGGTACCGCTGATGATCAGATTACTGCTATTTTCCTGCGCATTGATGATGTCATCGCCGCTGACCGGATTGAAGTTCAGGGTTGGTTGATCCGCCGGCGCCGCAATGACCGTCAGGTTTTGCGTCGTGCTCGCCGGGTTGCCCGCGCTATCGGTTGCGGTCACGCTAAGGGTTTGCGCCCCATCGGCCAGCGCGCCCACATCGGCGGCAGGAACGGTTAGCGTCCAGCTACCATCCGCGGCCACCGTCGCGGTATAACTTTTACCGTTCAGCGCCAGCGTTACCGTACGCCCCGCTTCCAGATAGCTACTGCCGCCGCCGATCGTCAGCGGCTGAGCAGCCTCCTGCTGATTAATATAATTATCGCCGGACACCACATTAATACTGAGGGTCGGCAGCGTTGCCGCGTCGGCATCGATGGTAATGGTCTGTTCACTGATAGTGGTATTACCGGCCTTATCACTCAGCTCGGCGCTGACCTGATAGTCACCGTCGGCCAGTCCCTGCAGCGCATCCGCTGGCAGGTTAACGCTCCAGCTGCCATCACTTTGTACCAGGGTTTGATAAGTGATGCCGTTAAATGTCACGCTTACCGGCTGCCCCGCCTCGCTCAGCGAGGCGCTGCCAGCGATCGCCACCCCCTGCTGGTACTCTGCGGCATTGATCATGTTATCCCCGGCAATGGCGGCAATCGCCAGCGTCGGCGGCGTGAAGTCAACGCTGGCGGTCAACTCAGCCATGCCCTGATTAGCGGAAGCGTCGGTCACGGTGACCACCACCGGCAAATTGCCACTGCTCAGATTCTGCAGCGTTTCCGGCGGCAGCAGCAGTGACCAGTTGCCATTCACATCCACCTGCGCGTTGTAATCGCTACCGCCGAGCGTCACCACCACCGTTTGTCCGGCGCCGCCAGTGCCAGTAGTGCCGGTCAGCGTCTGCGCACCCCCGGCTTCATCGCGATTCAGATAGCCATCGCCAAAGGGGGTGTTAATGGTGGGCACCAGCGCGCTGTTTTCGACGATCAGTGTGCTGCTGCTGGTCGACGGGTTACCCGCCGCATCACTGACCGTCGCGATCAGGGGGTAGCTGCCATTATTGATCCCGGCAAGGGCGCCGGCAGGCAGATCCAGCGACCAGTCACCGTTGCTGGCGACGCTGGCGTTATAGGTTTGACCGTTAAGCGTCACGGTAACAATCTGCCCGGGCTGTGCCGAGGTGGAGCCTGAAACCGTGATAACGCCTGCTGATTCCAGCGCATTGACCCGGCCATCACCGGCAATCGTATCGATAACTAAGGCTGGCGGCGTGCGATCAACGCTAAATGGCACACTGATCTGATCGCGGTTACCGGCGGCATCGGTTACCGTCACCGTCACGCTGCCATTGCCTTCGGCCAGCCCCTGCAACACCGTCGGCGGCAGATCCAGCGTCCAGTTACCGTCGCTATCGACCAGGCCGCGATAGTCAGTACCGCCGATATTGACGCTGACCGCTTGTCCGTCGCCCGCCACGCCGGTACTGCCCTGCAACCGCTGTCCGCTGTCCGCCTCCGCCGCATTCAGAATACTGTCGCCAAACGGCGGCAATATCCTGGCATCCGGCAGCGTATTGACCAGTACATTCAGGGTGGCGCTGCTGCTGAGCGCATTGCCTGCCGCATCGGTAGCCGTAACGCTGACCGTCGCCGGGCCGTCGGCCAGACCCGCCAGTACTGCCGGAGAGACCGCCACACTCCAGACGCCATTTGCCCCGACCTCAGCGCTAAAGGTCTGGTTATTAAACACGATGGTTACCGTGCCGCCTGGCGGCACGTTTTGCGAAGTGCCGCTGATCAGCAGATCCTGGCTGGCTTCGCTGGCATTAAGATAGCCATCGCCGCTAAGCGGATCCAGCGCCAGCCCGGATGCGGCGTTATTCACATTAAATGGCAGGCTGTTGCTGACGCTGTTGCCAGCGACATCACTGACCGCCGCGCTAAAGCTGGCGCTGCCGTTAGCCAGTGCCTGTAAGGCGGATGACGGAATCAACAGGCTCCACGCTCCGCTGGGCTGAACCCCGGCGCTATAGATTTGCCCGTTTAGCGTCACGGTGACTGTCTGACCCGCTTCAACGTTGCGGGTCACCCCGGAGAGGATCTGCGCCGTTTGCTGCTCGGCGCCATCGACCACATTGTTAGCGGCAAAAGGATTAAAACTGATGGCCGGCAGCGTTGCCGCATCGGCTTTCAGGGCGAAAGGCGCCGTTTGCTGGCTGCTGTTGCCGGCGCCATCGCTGGCGGTTACCGTCAGGCTGTAGTTGCCGTCGGCCAGATCGGCCAGCGCCGCCGCCGGGATATTCAGCGACCAGCTACCGTTCGCGCCAGCGCTGGTGGCGTAGTCGTTACCATTAAAGCTGACGACAATTTCCGCCCCACTCTCCGCATTGCCACTCACCGCCAGCGGCTGGCCTTTTTCTGTCGCATTGACCACCCCATCACCGGCGAGGATATCCACCGCCAGATCTGGCGCCAGCGTATCCACCAGCACACTGCCGCTCCCCAGCGCGCGGTTACCTGCCACATCGCCGACGGTGACAGTAAATGTCGCGTTCCCCTGTGGCAGGGATTGCAAGATTTCTGCCGGAATGGTCACGCTCCAGCTGCCATCGGCCGCCACGCTACCAGAGTAAGTATTGCCGCCCAAACTGACGCTCACCGTCTGGCCATCGCCAGTAATGCCGGTGTTGCCGCTTAGGATACCGCTGTTGTTGATCTCAATGGCATTCAGCGTACCGTCGCCAAACGGCGGATCAATCGTGACCGTCGGCAGCCTGTCCGCCAGCACATTCAGCGTAGTGCTGCTGCTCAGCGGATTACCGGCGCTGTCATTAACCGTTGCGCTAATCGTTAACGGCCCATCCGCCACCGCACTCAGCGCACCGGCCGGCAGCGTTGCCGTCCAGCTGCCGTCGGCACTAACCGTGGCGCTATAGCTGGCGCCATTCACCGTCACCGCCACTATGCTGCCCGGATTGACGTTAGTGCTTTGGCCGCTGATACTCAGCGCCTGTCCCTGCTCAGCGGCATTCAGGTAACCATCGCCACTCACCGGCGCCATCGCCAGACTACTGCCGCTGGTGTTAATGGTGTAGCTGTCGTTAACCGTAACGCTGTTACCGGCGGCATTGCTGACGCTAACCGCCAGCGTCTGGCTGCCATCATTTAATCCGGCCAGCGCGCCGGCCGGGATAATCACACTCCAGGCGCCGCTCGCCTGCACCAGACCGGTATAATTGACGCCATTCAGCGTCACCGTCACCCGTTGCCCGGCTTCCGCACTACTGGTTCCGGTCAGCGTCTGGTCCAGCAGCAGTTCAGCGCCATCGACAATGCCGTTACCGGCAAAGGTAGCTATCGCCACCGTCAGGGTCGGCGCGGTCGTGTCCAGGGTCAGGCTGCTCTGGAGTGTGGTCACGTTGCCCGCCGCATCGCGCGCGGTGACGCTAAGCGGATTCGCCCCTTCGGTTAACGCCGCCAGATCGACCGCTGGCACCTCCAGCGACCACTGACCATTGACGCCGACTGTCGCCTGGTAGGTTTTCCCGTTCAGGCTGACGGTCACCAGGTCAGCGGATTCGCCGCTGCCGTTTAATATCAGCGCCTGCCCCTGCTCGGTACGGCTGAGAATGCCATCACCGGAAGGCGGATCCAGCGTCAGGGCCGGGGCGGCGATCGCTACCGGCAGACTAACCTGTTGCGTGGTGCTGTTCCCTGCCGCATCACTTACCGTAACGCTGACCGCATAATTACCGTCGCGGAGGGCCGCCAGCTCGTCAGCCGGGATACTGACCGTCCACTGGCCGTCCGGCCCGACGCTGGTGGTGTAGCTGTTGCCATTCAGCGTCAGGTTAACGCGGTCACCGGCAGTACCACTGCCGCTAATAGCCAGAGGCTGCTGCTGCTCGCTGGCGTTCAGCGTGCCATCACCGGCAATCACGCCGATGGTAAAAGCGGGCGCGGCGGTATCCAGCGTTACCGGCGTGAGCTGCGTGGCACGGTTGCCGCTGGCATCGGTGGCGGTTACGCTGATATCGTATTTACCGTCGCTCAGCGCCTGCAAGGCGCTGGCCGGGATGCTGACGCTCCAGTCGCCGTTTGCCGCCACCGTCGCCGGCCAGCCGACGCCGTCGAGGGTCACCACCAGCGCGCAGCCAGGCTCTGCGCTACCGCTGACCGTCAGAGGTAACCCCTGTTCACTGGCATTGATTACCCCATCGCCGGCGATCGGGTTAATCACCATTTGCGGTGGCGTGCTGTCCACCAACACCGGCGTGGTGATACTGCTGTTGTTGCCGGCGGCATCGCTGACGCTAACCACCAGCGCATTGCCGCCATCCGGCAGGTTTTGCAGCGCAGCGGCGGGAATATTCACCGTCCAGTTACCCGCGCTATCCACCTGCGCCGGATAGTCGCTGCCGGCGATACTGACCGTCACCTTCTGACCGGCGCCAGTGATACCGGTGCTACCGCTCAGCGTCTGTTGCTGACTGGCTTCGTCGCCATTAAGTACGCCGTCGCCAAACGGCGTAGCCAGCGTCGGCTGCGGCAGATTATTGATCAGCACATTCAGCGTATTTTCGCTGGTTAGCGGGTTGCCATTGAGATCGCTGGCGGTTGCCGTCACCGTAAGCGGACCATCAGCCAGCGCCTGCAATGCGGAAGACGGCACCGTGGTGCTCCATTTGCCGCTGGCATCAACTATCGCGCTGTACTGATTGCCATTAAAATTAATCGTGACGGTGCTGCCCGCCGCCACATTGTTAGTACTACCGCTAATGCTAAGCGCGGATGCCGCCTCAGCGGCGTTCAGGTAATCATCACCGCTGATAATGCCAATCGCCAGCGCGCTGAAGCGGTTATCCACGGTAAAGCTGTCACTGGTGGTCGCCGGGTTGCCGGCAACATCGGCGACGCTGATCGCCAGGTTCTGCGTGCCGTTCGGCAGACCGGCAAATGCGCTGGCCGGCAGGATGACACTCCAGCCGCCGCCGACCTGTACCACCCCGTTATACTCCAGCCCGTTAAGCGTGACGGTAACGATTTGTCCGGCCTGCACATTGCCGGTGCTACCGCGCAGAATCTGGCTCTCGCCCTGTTCAGCGCCATCCAGTACGCCGTCGCCGCTCAGCGGTTCAACGGTAATCGTCGGCTGATTCGCCGGATCGGCCAGCACGGTTAACGGACGGGTTAGCGTATTGCTGTTGCCCGCGGCGTCCACTACCGTCACGCTGACGGTATAAGGCCCATCCGCCAGCCCGCTCAGCACCGCGGCGGGGATTTGCACCGACCACTGTCCGTTACTGTCCACCAGCGCCGGGTAGCCGACGTTGTTCAGGGTTACCGTCAGGCTGTCGCCCGCGTCACCGCTGCCGCCGATCGTTAGCGTTTCATCGCGCTCGGCGTTATTCAGATAGCCATCACCGGCAACCGGCAACAGGGTTAACGTCGGCGTCGCGGTCGCAAAGTTCAGGTTACTGTCGCTACTGCTGCTGTTACCGCTGGCATTGGTGGCGCTAACGGTTAGCGGGTAGCTGCCATCCTCAATGGCGCCGAGCGCGGAAGCCGGAATAGTCAGGCTCCATTCGCCGTTGCCGGCGACGACGGTGCTGTACGTTTCCCCAGCCAGGGTGACGATAATTTTGTCGCCGGCCGTCGCGCTGCCGCTGACCAGCAGCGGTTGTTGTTGTTCGCTGCCATTAACCGTACCGTCGACGGCGATCGGATTAATACTGAGTGGCGGCGCGGCGGTATCCACCAGCAGGGTGCTGCTCTGGCTGCTGATATTGCCTGCCGCATCACGGGCATCAACCGTTAGCGGATAATTGCCATCCGCCAGCGCGGCTGGCGGAACCGTCACCGCCCACAGGCCGTTCTGACCGACCACCACCTGATAGGCGATCTCATTCAGGGTGACGGTAATCGCATCGCCTGGCGTTCCGCTGCCGCTGATAATTAACGGTTGGCGCTGTTCGCTGGCATTCAGCACCCCATCGCCGGCAACGCTATTTAGCGTGACCAGCGGCGGGGTGGTATCGATCAGTAGCGGACTTTGCTGCACGGCGGTATTGCCTGCGGCATCGCTTACCGTCACCGCCACGGTGTAGCTGCTGCCGCTGTTTAGCGCCGCCAGGTCGCTGACCGGTACATTCACTGACCAGTCGCCATTCGCATCGACCGTGGCGTTATAGTTTTTGCCATTCAGCGTCACACTGACGCTGTCACCCGGTGTCCCGCTGCCGTTCAGCGCCAGCGGTTGCCCCTGCTCGGTGCGATTAAGCATGCCATCCCCGGCCGGGGTGGCGAGGCTAAACTCCGGAGTACCGGTGCTGAGCACGAGGTTACTGGTCTGTGTTGCGCGATTGCCGGCGCTGTCGCTGGCGGTTACCGCGATTGGATAGTTGCCGTCATCCAGACCCTGCAATACCGCCGGCGGGATAGTCACTGCCCAGTAGCCATTGTTATCGACCGCCGCCGGATAATCGACGCCGTTTAGCGTCACCGTCACCGTGCCGCCGCCTTCGGCATGGCCTTCGATTAACAGCGGCTGGTTCTGTTCGCTGGCGTTAATTCGCCCATCACCGGAAATCGGTTCAATATCGAGCGGCGGCGGCAGGGTATCGACCGTTACCGTGGTGGCGGAACTGTTGCTGTTACCGGCGGCGTCACTGACGGTCACCCCGACCGTCTGCGGGCCTTGCGGCAGCGCCTGCAACGCCGCTGACGGGATCACAATGCTCCAGCTGCCGTCGCCAGCCACGGCGGCCGGGTAATCAATACCGCCAATGGTCACGGTGACCGTCTGCCCGCCGCCGGTCACGCCGGTGTTGCCACTCAGGGTCTGGTCGCTACTGGCCTCATCGCCATTGAGCGTGCCGTCGCCGCCAAATGGCGCATCGATAGTGGCCTGCGGCGGGTTATTGATCAGTACATTCAGCTGACCGCTGTTGGTTACCGCGGCGCCGCTGCTGTCCGTGACACTGGCGCTAACGGTAAGCGGCCCGTCCGCCAGCCCGCTCAGCGCACTGGCAGGAATAGTGGCGCTCCAGCGGCCATCGGCCGCCACGCTGGCGCTATAGTCAGTGCCGTTAAAACTCACGGTAACGCTGCTGCCTGCCGTCACGCCGGTGGTGGTGCCGCTAATGGTTAATGCCGATCCGGCTTCGCCGATGCTGAGATAACCGTCGTCGCTGATCGGCGCCAGCGCGATGCTCCCCGCGCTATCCGGCTGCACCGTCAGTGAACCGCTGACGCTGACGCTGTCGCCTGCCGCATTGCTGACGCTGGCGTTAATGGTGGCGGTTCCGGTCGCCAGCGCCTGTAGCGCCGCTGCGGGTACCGCTACGCTCCAGCTACCATCCGCCTGCACCAGCGCGCTGTAACTGACGCCACCCAGCGTAATGGTTACGCTTCTGCCTGGCTCAATATTGGCGCTGCCGCCACTCAGCCGCTGATCGATTTGCTTCTCAGCGCCATCGAGTACGTTGTCGCCGACAAACGGGTCGAGGGTGATGGCGGGCACTTCCGCTGCCGGGCCGTTAACCGTAATCTGCCGGGTGTCGCTGGCCACCACCCCCGCCGCATCGCTCACCGTGGCGGCAATCGTGCTGCTGCCGCTGGCCAGCGCCTGCAGCGCCGCCGGTGGTACCAGCACACTCCAACTGCCATCGGCCGCCACGCTGGCGCTGTAAGTCACGCCGCCGAGGGTAATGGTCACGCTGCGCCCCGCTTCAACGTTACTGGTAGTGCCGGAAATGGTCTGGCTGCTCTCCTTTTCGGCGGCATCGAGAATATTGTCAGCGGCGAAGGTGCCAATGGTAATCGTCGGCAGATCGTTTAGCGGCGCGCTAACGGTGAAATCGTGGCTGGCGCTGGCGCTATTGCCGGCACTGTTGCTGACCGTCGCCGTGATAGTCGCCGTGCCGTTAGCCAGCGCCAGTAGCGCAGATGACGGCACGCTGACGCTCCAGCTGCCGTCGGCAGCCACCGTGGCGCTCCAGCTCTGCCCGTTAAGGGTCACCGTGACAATCTGCCCCTGCTCTACCTGACTGGTGTTGCCGGAAATGATCTGGCTGCTCTGCTGCTCCGCACTATCCAGTACGTCATCACCGGCAAACGTGTTGATCGTGATGCCGGGCTGGGCTGGGGGAGTGGTGGCACCGCCCCCGCCCCCGCCCCCGCCACCACCGCCGCCGGCAATCGCGCCGATCGCCAGCCCCGCCAGCCCCAGCGCCCCGATACCGGCAGCGGTGATGATGCCATCCGGAATCTGGTTATCAGCCAGCAACAGCGGATCAATACTCCCCAACGACTCGTACTGCGGCGTGATCGCCATCGCGGTCGTCGCATCAGTGGCTTCGGTGGTCAGCGGGAACAGTGCGTGTTCTGGCGGGTTAACGCCATCATCGAATACCAGTTCACTGTGCATGCCATTTGCGTCGTCAAAAAAGAATTGCTGGTAGCGCACCACGCTGCCATCGCGCATATGCAGGATCAGATCGTTACCCTGACGCTCAAACTCGGTCACCATCGCCCGGGTGCCATTGATCTTCACCACGCTGGGCTCGGTAAGCATCACCGTATCGGCCGAGCCGGCAGTGGCCTGAGAGATAAGCGTTCCGTTATCGCGTGAGATAATATCGACGCGGCCTTCATTGAGCTGTGCCATCTATGTAACCCCTTACACACCAGTTGGGTAAAATGCCACGCGAAAAACTACAGAAATTCTGCAGAATAACGATGGTGACTAAATGAGAAAATTTCGCTTACGCGAAGGTTTATCAGCCTGGTGTTTATCAGCAAACAAAAAATACAACAGTCACAAATCCGGCTTATAGCCGGCGATCGGCGGTTAATTATTCTCTTTTACACCCTCCAGATATAAGCAATAAAGCGGCAGGTGGTCGTGATTAATACTTATCATATCGATTAATTAAATTAATCATATTGTTTAGAAAAAATGATATGGTAGCGCCAGTTGTTTCTGAATAAAAACGCCATCGCCGCACTAATAATTTGCTTTAATCAAGGTGAAAATCGGCTTACTGAGGTCAGTTACGCTGCAAAACAAGCGTGAAAACCGCTTAAAAGGAGTGAGTTATCCGGGTAAGCATTGAGGTATCCTGCCACTCATCGCTGACGCGCAGCGGCGCTGGCGGTGAAGGACGTGCGCCAGCAGGCGGCAGACATCGAAACGCGCGGCAGCGGAAACTCACCAGGATACATCTGGAAAGCGGCTTCGATGATAATTTTTCAGTTAACATCGCTGTTTTTATCGGTTATTAACTCACTGACGTTAAAAGCTTGTAGTAACCGGTCAGTTTAGCGCCGACCTGGTTCCAGCTTTACATTCAAAGCGGCGGGGAACTGTGGTAAAAGGATCAGCTAAATTGCGCGGGAAGAAAGCATATAAATGAATACAGTGGATGCGCTACAACCTGGGGAACACACGACGGCCACGCAACTCGCCACGCGCGTGATATTTTTTATTGCCGGGTTGGGCATGTCCGCCTGGGCGCCGCTGGTCCCGTATGCCAAAAACCGTATCGGCCTGAGTGATGCTTCCCTCGGCGCGCTGCTGCTGTCGCTGGGGGTCGGTTCGCTGGTTGCCATGCCGCTGACCGGCAAACTGGCGGCTAAGTATGGCTGTAAGGCGCTGATTATCACCGCCAGCCTGGGGATTATGCTGATGCTGCCTCTGCTGGCCACCCTGTCGACCCCGGTCAGCCTGGCGCTCTGTCTGATGCTGTTCGGCGCAGCGATCGGCGTAGTGGATGTGGCGATGAATATCCAGGCGGTTGAGGTGGAAAAAGCCGCCGGGCGCGCCATGATGTCCGGTTTTCATGGCTTCTTCAGTATCGGCGGTATCGCCGGCGCCGGACTGGTCAGCGCGCTGCTGTGGCTCGGCTTAATCCCGCTGCAGGCAGTGCTGGTCATAGCGGCAGTGATTATTATGCTGCTGCTGTGCAGCCAGAAACACCTGCTCAGCCAGCGTCTGCACCAGCCTGATACCCCACTGCTAGTGCTGCCGCGCGGCTGGGTACTGTTTCTCGGCATCCTGTGCTTTATTCTGTTTCTCAGCGAAGGCGCGATCCTCGACTGGAGCGCGCTGTTCCTGACCAACAACCGCGGCCTGCCCACCTCGCAGGCCGGTCTGGGCTATGCGGTGTTCTCCGTCGCCATGACCATTGGCCGGCTGACCGGCGATCGCACCGTCAGCCGCTTTGGCAGCACCACCATCCTGTTCTGCGGCAGTTTATGCGCCGCCGCCGGGATTTTTCTGGCGGTGAGCGTAAACGATGTCACGGTGACGTTACTGGCTTTCTTACTGGTCGGTCTCGGCGCGTCAAATACCGTGCCGATCCTGTTCACTGCCGCCGGAAAACAAGATGCCATGCCGGTCAACCTGGCAATTTCGGCCATGACAACCATTGGATATGCAGGTATTCTGGCAGGTCCGGCACTGGTCGGGTTTGTTTCCCAGTGGTTTAGCCTGACGACGGCCTTTACGGCCATCGCGCTACTGCTTTTGGCTGTTGCTGCCAGCGCCCGGCTGGTTACACGATAATTTTGGGTGTCACGTTACGCTATGGTGCCATATAAGTTTCCCCTCACCTCTGGCAATGTCACACGCTTCTTTGTGATGTTTATTTTGGTGTTACTGCTGGCGTTAGGATTTATGATCCATAACGCGGTTAATTCGTGGCTGACAGAAAAACGCTACGCGATGTCCGATATCACCCACGCGATGCAAAAACGGATCGACACCTATCGTTTCGCCACCTGGCAAATCTATGAAAACCTTGCGGCCAGCGCTACCGGCACGCCGCCAAACAGTTTGCAGGAAACGCGTTTACGCCAGGATGTCTACTATCTGGAAAAAAACCGGCGGAAAACCGAAGCGTTGATTTTCGGCTCCCATGACAGCAGCACGCTGGATATGACGCTGCGCATGTCTAACTATCTCGATACCCTGTGGGGGGCGGAAAACAGCACCTGGTCGATGTATTTTCTGAATGGTCAGGACAACAGTCTGATCCTGATCTCTACCCTGCCGTTAAAAGATATGGCGACGCGCTATAAAGAGAGCGCCATCAATAGCATTGTTGATGCGCGCCGCTCGGAGATGCTGCAGCAGGCCAATGCCCTTGATGAGCGCGAAAGCTTCTCGCCGCTGCGGCGTTTTACCTGGCAGAACGATCACTACTTTACCGTGCGCACCACCTTCAATCAGCCGGGTCATCTGGCAACGGTGGTGGCATTTGATTTGCCGATCAATGATCTGATCCCACGCAATATGCCGCTGGAGAACTTCCAGCTGAAGCAGGACAACACCGCCACCAGTGAAGGCACGCCTAATAGCGAAGAGGAAGCGCAGAACACCAGCATCTCACTGGTCAATCCTAACGTGGAGATTGCCTCCTCACTGACCAGCACTCCGCTGCAATTGGTGTATCGCGTACCGCTTACCAGCCTGGTGTTCGATACCTTGCGCAATCTGATGTGGCCACTGCTGGCTAATCTGCTGCTGCTGATTATGTCACTGGCCGGGCTGTTTCTGCTGCGTCATCAGTCTTTGCGCCCCAGTGAGAATCAGAGCGCGGAACTTGATGCGCTGCGGGTATTAAACGAAGAGATTGTCGCCAGTCTGCCGGTCGGCCTGCTGGTGTATGACTTTGCCAGCAACCGCACCATTATCAGCAACAAGATTGCCGAACATCTGCTGCCGCATCTGAACCTGCAAAAAATCATCAATATGTCTGATCAACATCAGGGTGTGTTGCAGGCCACGGTCAATAATGAAGTGTATGAAATCCGCCATGCGCGCAGCGTGGTCTCCCCGCATACTCAGCTGTTTATGATGCGTGACCAGGATCGCGAGTTGCTGGTGAATAAGAAACTGCAAAAAGCGCAGCAGGTACTGGATAAGAATCACCAGATGCGGCAACAGCTGTTGCAGAATCTGGGCCATGCACTTGATCGACCGCTGGGTAATGTGGTGACGCATTTACAGCAGCTCAGCGCCAGCAGTGATGATGAAGCGCGCCAGGACGTACTGGAGGAAACTCAGGCGCTGCACCGGCTGGTGGATGATATTGTGCTGCTGAACCGGCTGGAAACCCACGACTGGACGCCGGATTCCGCCTCCTTCAACCTGCAATTGCTGCTGGATGAGGTGGCGTTAGAGATGTTGCCGCTGACGCGGCGCAAAGGGCTGACGCTGCTGGTGCGCAACCGCCTGGACAGCGACGAAATGCGCTTTGGCGATCAGCGCGCCATTCGTAAGGTGCTGTCGACCCTGTTGCACTATTCGCTGACCACCACCAATTGGGGCAAAATCACGCTGGATGTCGATTCTCCGGCAGAGCGCCCGGATCGGCTGACTATCCATATCGTCGATACCGGCGCGGGTTTAACCGTCGATGAACTGGGTAATACCGACTTCCCGTTCCTTGGTGAAACCTCGCGGGATCGCTTTGGTCAGGCTTCCGGCCTCGCCTTCTTCCTCTGTAAGCAGCTGTGTAAACAGCTCGGCGGTCATTTAGAGGTCCATGCCAAACCGGATATCGGCACCCGTTACAGTATTAACCTGCATGTGCCGCTGGAAAATCAGCAGCCGCAGGAAGAGAAGCTGCTGGAAGGCCTGACGGCATTAATTGAGATTACCGTTGATGACGTACGCAAGATTGTCTGTCATCAGCTGGAAAATTGGGGGGCGAACTGCATTACACCAGATGAACGCTTCTCCGGCCAGGATCATGATGTTCTGGTGACTGACGATCCGGCGCGTTTAACGCCGTGGTCATTGCTGCTCACGGATGACGAGATGGGCTTCAGGGCAATTAGCGATAATCAGTTCCGGGTGAACTTCAATATCAGTAGCGCAATGCAAGATGCCTTGTTGCAACTGATTGAACAACAGCTGGCGCAGGAAGTGCCGGGTGAAGAGCTGGCTGAAGAACAGGACGACGCGCCGCTGCTTAATAGCGGCTACTACCAGCTATTTGTCGACACAGTACCGGATGATGTAAAGAGATTGTATACTGAGTCGGCGAACCAGGATTACAGTTCGCTTGCTCAGACAGCGCATCGCCTGAAAGGCGTGTTTGCCATGCTCAATCTGGTACCTGGCAAGCAGCTTTGTGAAACGTTAGAACAGCACATTAAAGAGTGTGACGATTCAAACATTAAAAATACCACCAGTAACATTGACGCTTACGTCAATGAACTGCTGCAGCAAGGTAACCAATAAGATGAATAATTTGAATGTAATTATTGCCGATGACCATCCGATTGTCCTGTTTGGCATTCGTAAGTCACTCGAACAGATTGAATGGGTAAACGTTGTTGGTGAGTTCGAAGACTCCACAGCATTGATTAACAGCCTGTCGAAATTAGATGCAAACGTATTGATAACCGATCTGTCGATGCCAGGTGAGAAATATGGCGACGGCATTACGCTGATCAAATACATCAAACGTCACTACCCGGATCTGTCGATTATCGTCCTGACGATGAACAATAACCCGGCGATCCTCAGCGCAGTACTGGATCTGGATATTGAAGGGATCGTGCTGAAACAGGGCGCGCCAACCGACTTGCCTAAAGCGCTGGCCGCCCTACAGAAAGGCAAGAAATATACGCCAGACAGCGTGGCAAAACTGCTGGAGAAAATCAGTGCCGGTGGTTATGGCGACAAGCGTCTGTCGCCAAAAGAGAGTGAAGTGCTGCGTCTGTTTGCCGAAGGTTTTCTGGTGACGGAGATCGCCAAGAAGCTGAACCGTAGTATTAAAACCATCAGTAGCCAGAAAAAATCAGCGATGATGAAACTGGGCGTGGATAACGATATCGCGCTGCTGAACTACCTGTCATC
The DNA here is from genome assembly GCF_047308185.1 of Pantoea sp. B65. Classification (NCBI taxonomy): domain Bacteria; kingdom Pseudomonadati; phylum Pseudomonadota; class Gammaproteobacteria; order Enterobacterales; family Erwiniaceae; genus Pantoea; species Pantoea sp. B65. The sequence goes on along the minus strand of NZ_JAHXPU010000039.1, from coordinate 33,929 downwards.
GGTCAGTTCAATGCCGGTCGAGAAAGACTAAATGGCCCGGGCGGCATAATGCCGCCCCCTGGCGCCGTTAGGGTCGCATGACTGCGGCCCGTTCCGATATTTCCCCACCGACACCCTTAGCCTTCCCGGCCCTTTCTCACCCGCTCAGCATAAAACGACAGGGTTTTCTGCAGCGTATCCAGCGTTACCGGCTTCGACAGACAGTTATCCATTCCGGCTTCCATACAGCGCTGTTTCTCTTCCGCCAGCGCATTCGCCGTTACGCCAATCACCGGGAAGGTTTGTCCCAGCTGACGCAGACGTTGCGTCAGGCGATAGCCATCCATATTTGGCATATTAACGTCGCTCAGCACGATATCAACCTCGCTGCGGCTGATAACATTCAGCGCATCCACCCCGTCCTGGGCGGTTTTCACCCGGAAGCCGAGCGAGCCTAACTGATCGGACAGCAGCATGCGGTTAATCGGATGATCGTCGACCACCAGGATCAAAATATCCTCGTTATTGACACTCTCTGCCACCGCCGGCAGCAGCGCCAGACCTTCCGGCACATCGACCGGTACGCGGTAGATACGCCCCAGTAACGCCGGCAACTCGTGTGGCATCGCGGTACTGTATACCCAGCGCCCGGCACTGACCTCCTGCGGCATATCAATATGTTTACCGTCAAACTCGATTACCGCCCGCACCTGACGCTGCACGGTAAAATCATAATCGGTGATAATCACGTCATCGACGCCATAACGGTTTTCATCATAGCGATGTACCTGAATGCCGTGCTCATTAAGCAGATTTTCGAGGAAACAGGCCAGATACTCATTCCGCAGTTCCAGCCACACCTGCTTATCCTGCAAACCTTCATGCAGCGGCGGGGCAACCACCTGACTGTTATACAACGGAATGCGGATAATAAACTGGCTGCCCATCCCCGGTTCCGAATCTACTTCAATATCGCCGTCCATCATATTGATCAGCTTTTCGCAGATCGCCAGTCCCAGGCCGGTGCCCTGGAAATTACGCTGCACGCCGGTGCCGACCTGGAAGAAAGGGTCAAACAGGCGGGTGATCTCTTTCGCCGGAATACCGACGCCGGTATCGCGGACCCGGAACGCCAGATATCCCTCTTTGATATAGGCGTGCAGAATAATACAGCCGGTGTGGGTAAATTTAATGGCGTTATTGAGCAGGTTAGAGATCACCTGCTGCAAACGTAGCGGGTCGCCATCCAGCGAAACCGGCACTTTACTGTCAATAAAGCAGTAGAGCGTCAGGCGTTTTTTCACCACCAGCGATAAATAGTTTGAGGCGATATGAGTAATGATCTCACGCGGCGAAAACTCGCGCGGTTCAATACGCAGCTGTTCGGATTCAATTTTCGAAAAATCGAGAATATCGCTAATAATCTTCAGCAACAGACTGGAGGAGTTATTCATCGCCGTCACCAGCGACTCAACCCCCTTCGGCAGCGCTTTGGTCTGCAGCAGGTCAAGGTTACCGATGATGCCGTACAGCGGCGTGCGCAGTTCATGGCTGACGGTGGCAAGGAACATCGATTTTGACTGACTGGCCTGCTCGGCGGCCTGTGCCATCTCCTGCAGCGACTCTTCCATTTTTACGCGTGCGCTGACATCCACCAGCACGCAAATTGCGACATTTTCATTACGGTAACGTGAATGCACAAAGCTGATTTGCAGGTTGGTATTACTGCCGGTAAGCACATCAACAAAGTTCACCTGCTGGCCACAGATAATCTCCGTCAGACGCTGACGATCTTCCTGGGTCAGCAAATTAAGATAGTTATGCGCCAGCTCATTACTGAGAATATTGGTGCCGTCGCTGGTGCGTAAAATACAGATCCCCACCGGCGCCGAGGCAACAATTTTGCGGTTAAACTGCTCGTGCTCCTCCAGCCGGTGAGCGTTATCTTCCGCCGGCAGGAACATGCGGCGTTCAAACAGCCACGCCAGGGAAAACAGCACGATACCGCTGAGGAAATTGAGCAATAACGCATTGATGATCAGCATTTTCAGCTGCGTCACCAGCACCTCGGTGGAAATCGAATAAACGACGCTCAGTGAGGAGGGCAGCAGTGTCTTTTTCAGCACCAGCTGCTTGTAACCATCGACATAGCCAAACCATGCCTTCGCCTCCGGCAGATCGTCCATCGAAAAACTGGCGCCGTTGCGCGCGGAAGAGAGCACCGGCTGGTTATTCTGGTCAATAATGGTGGCCACCACCGGCAGGCTGCCCGGGGTAATAAAGTCATCCAGCCGGATATTCTGTTCAATACCCAGCAGCGCCTCCAGCTTATTGGCCACATACACCGGGGTGATCATATAGAAGTAGCCGACACCCGGCTGGCTGGCGGAGGCGATCCAGTAGAGGCTGTTTTTGCGCTCCACATTGCTGCCGTTGCGGTAGCGCAGGATGCGCTCATTCAGCGCCTTCAGCGTTTTTTCGCGATCGACCGAAGCGCTACCGATAGCAAAATCGGCCAGGCACAGGCTTTCCCCGCCAATAAAGAACACGCGGTTCAGTTCATAGGCAGAGGAGAAGTTGGGTTTCCAGTAATTGAGAAAATAGCTGAGTGACTCCAGCGAACTGCGCCAGCTGGTGCTCATTGACGAGCAGTCGGAATCGGCATACAACGGGTAAAACTGCGGCAGAGTGACTTTACCGGAGGAGGCGCCGTTCAGCATATCAGTGCCGTTCGCCGAAGAGCTAAGGCGGTTTTCCGCAATATACTTCAGCTCGCGCGTCACGTCGGTGGAGTGGTGAACATACCACTGCGCCTGATCATAGTTAGTGCTGAACTCCTGACGCACCTGGGACTCTTTCTCGTGTAACACGTTAATAATAAAAAAGGCGGTGAGCAGCGCCCCGAGGGTCCACAGCATTAGCGCCAGGGCCCGGAACAGGTAGCGGGAAATCCTTAACGTGGTACGAAACGAGACAAGATATTTCAAGAGAAACCTATGGTGGCAGAGTGTCGGCGATGCATTTGACGATGCCGATACAGTAGCGGTACTGGTAATAAAAAGCCAGAACTGGCGCAGCTGACCGCGCCAGCTTTCGCATCAACTTAGCTCCGCCCGGCGTCCGCCCGCCACCGGGAGGGGGTTTTGCCGGTAATACGTAAAAACTCGCGGTTGAAATTTGATTTGGTGATAAATCCTGCCGCTTCCATAATTTCGATAATCGGCAGTGAGCTCTGACTGAGCTGCTGGCAGGCTTCCTCAATACGCCATTGGTTGACATATTGCGACACGCTTTGCTGTCGCAATAGATTAATCGCGGCTGACAACTTACGCGCCGGAATACCGCTTTTACGCGCCATTTTCGCCAGATTCAACCCGGCCTCACGGTATAGCGCAGTTTCACGCATCAGCCGATCGATAATGGCGAGTACCCGCTCATCACTGGCATCGGCACTGCGGGCTGGTGGCTCAGGCTCCGCTGGCGGGCTGGCCGGGGTAATCGCCAGCGCCAGACCGATCGCCAACCCGAGCCCCACCTGACCGGTCAGCAGTAAACCCCGCAGCCATGCCCCGCCGTACCACGAAATATTGACGGTGATCGCCAGGTCCAGCAGCGCGCAACCCATCAGCATCAGCGCCATTAACCGCCAGCTGGTCAGCGTCAGCCCCACCCGCGACAATAACTGTGCGGCAAAAACACTATCCCCGCCGGCCAGCCGGAACAGCATCGCCGCGCCACACGCCAGCCAGGTCAGCAGCAGCAGAGCATCAATCCCCTGCGGCCACAGCCAGACACACAGCGCCATCAGAGCAGACGGCGCCAGCAGCCAGAGGAGTGACGAACGGTGTGCGCAGGCCTCGCGTAATGACAGCCAGCACAGCAGCGGTAGCGCCATCGCCGTCACCGGCAGCAACCGTGCGCAGAGAGTATGCGGATAGAGTTCGCGCCATCCGGCCAGCTGATAGTGCAGCAGGCCGAGGGCCAGCAGGGCGATAAAAAATCGCGCGCGGCGATGACCTGCCAGCATGCGCAGCAGCAGTAACAGAAAGCAGAAACTCAGCACAAAATTAACAGGAATCAGCATATTTACCGGGTGCAGATCGTGATCGAGGACGAGAATAATACCGATAAACAGGATGATAGCGCTTTCCACCACAGGAGTTAACGCTATGCGTATTTTTTGTCTTCTCTTCACTCTATTGTTCAGTCACTACGGCTGGAGCTACAGCACCGGTAATAGTACGCAGACCCTCGCTACCGCCGATCCACAGCGTCCGCTGACCCTGCGGCTGTTCTGGCCCAGCACCTCCACCGCCGCGGCGCAAACTCAGGCGGCGAACGCGGTATTCGAAGGCTTTACGGCGATAGCGGACGCCCCGCTGGCCGCCGGTAAGTTTCCGCTGGTGATACTGACGCACGGCAGCGGCGGGAATAACAGTAATCTCGCCTGGCTGGCGACGCAGCTCGCCGCGCGCGGCATGATTGTGGTAGCGGCAAACCACCCCGGCAGCACCACCGGCGACTCACACCCCGATAGTGATATCACCCGGCAAACGCGCGATATCAGTAATCTGCTGGATGTATTTCTCAGCAGTAAACAGTGGAGCAACGCCATCGACCGCCAGAAAATCGGCGTTATCGGCCACTCGAAAGGGGGGTATAGCGCACTGGCGCTGGCCGGGGGCAAAATAACCCGCCAGCGTTATGTCGCCTATTGCGCCGCGATGCCGCAGATGCCGGACTGTCAGTTTTTGCAGCGCGGCAAGGTTGATCTGCAGCAGCTGGACAGCCGCCGTCTGGAGGCCAGCTATCGCGACCCGCGGGTAAAATTTGTTATTGCGCTGGATCCGGCAATGGCGTACGTATTGACGCCACAGAGTCTGGCGACGATTAAGATACCGGTGCTGGTCGTGGCCGCGGGATACTATATTCGCGCTGCGCAGCCGCTGCATTTGGGGGTGGAACAGCTGCCGCTGCCGCAGCAAAAATTGCCCGGGGCGGGACATTATGATTTCCTGCCGCTCTGTCAGCCACGGGGGGAGCAGATTCTGGCGGAAGAAGGCGAAGCCTTTATCTGTGAAACGCCAGCGGCGCAACGCCGGGCAATCCATCAGCAGGTTAGCGCTATGGTGCTCGGTTTTTTACAGCAGCACGCCATTATCACTGACTGACCGGCGTAAAAAAGGCCAGCTATGCTGGCCTTTTCCTTTTCCGATCGCGTTTAACGATTACTCGTCATCGCCTTCAACGATATCGTCATCGCTATCCACTTCTGGTGCGATCTCGTCATCCCCTTCCGCCACGCTGCCGTCGATAGCATCGAGTTCTTCTTCGGCTACCGGCTCGGCCACGCGCTGCAGGCCAACGACATTTTCACCTTCAGAAGTACGAATCAGGATCACACCCTGGGTGTTACGACCGACGACGCTAACCTCAGAGACGCGGGTACGCACCAGGGTACCGGCATCGGTGATCATCATAATCTGATCGCTGTCGACCACCTGTACCGCACCGATGACCGGTCCGTTACGTTCGGTGACTTTGATCGAGATAACCCCCTGAGTGGCACGCGACTTGGTTGGGTATTCGCTGTTTTCGGTACGTTTACCGTAACCGTTCTGCGTCACCGTCATGATCGCGCCCTCTTCACGAGGAATGATCAGCGACACCACGCGATCGCCTTCCGCCAGTTTGATACCGCGTACCCCTGAAGCGGTACGGCCCATGGCACGCACTGCCTTCTCGGCGAAGCGCACCACTTTACCGGCCGCGGAGAACAGCATCGCTTCGTCGTTGCCGTCGGTCAGCGATACCCCGATCAGTTCATCGTCATCACGCAGGTTGACGGCAATAATACCGGCGCTGCGTGGACGGCTGAACTCGGTCAGGGCGGTCTTCTTCACGGTACCGCTGGCGGTAGCCATAAAGATATTCAGCCCTTCCGCATACTCGCGCACCGGCAGAATAGCGGTAATACGCTCGTTCGGCTCCAGCGGCAGCAGGTTGACGATTGGACGCCCACGCGCGCCACGGCTGGCTTCCGGCAGTTGATAGACCTTCATCCAGTAGAGACGGCCACGGCTCGAGAAGCAGAGAATGGTGTCATGGGTGTTCGCCACCAGCAGACGGTCGATAAAGTCTTCTTCTTTAATACGCGCCGCTGATTTCCCTTTGCCGCCACGACGCTGCGCTTCGTAATCAGTCAGTGGCTGATACTTAACGTAGCCCTGGTGCGACAGGGTAACCACCACATCTTCCTGATTAATCAGGTCTTCGATATTGATATCGGCACTGTTGGCGGTGATCTCGGTGCGACGCTCATCGCCAAACTGATCGCGGATCAGTTCCAGCTCTTCGCGAATCACTTCCATCAAACGCTCGGCGCTTTCCAGAATACGCAGCAATTCAGCAATCTGCTCCAGCAGACCTTTGTACTCGTCCAGCAGTTTCTCATGCTCAAGGCCGGTCAGTTTCTGCAGACGCAGATCCAGAATCGCCTGAGCCTGCTGCTCGGTCAGGTAGTACTGACCGTCACGAATACCATACTGCTCTTCCAGCCATTCAGGGCGCGCGGCATTATCACCGGCACGTTCCAGCATGACCGAGACATTACCCAGATCCCACGGACGGGCAATCAGCCCGGCTTTCGCTTCGGCCGGCGTCGGCGCATGGCGGATCAATTCGATAATCGGATCGATATTCGCCAGCGCAATGGCCAGCGCTTCGAGGATATGGGCACGATCGCGCGCTTTACGCAGTTCGAAAATGGTACGGCGCGTCACCACTTCACGACGATGGCGGATAAAGGCTTCGATAATGTCCTTCAGCGGCATAATCTTCGGCTGGCCCTGGTGCAGCGCCACCATATTGATGCCGAATGAGGTCTGCAGCTGCGTCAGCGAGTAGAGGTTATTCAGCACCACTTCGCCAACTGCATCGCGTTTAATCTCAATCACGATGCGCATACCGTCTTTATCGGATTCATCACGCAGCGCGCTGATGCCTTCCAGACGTTTTTCTTTCACCAGTTCAGCAATCTTCTCGATCAGGCGCGCTTTGTTCACCTGATACGGAATTTCATTGATGATGATGGTTTCGCGACCGGTTTTGGCATCGGTTTCCACTTCACCACGGGCGCGGATATAGATCTTGCCGCGACCGGTGCGATAGGCTTCCTCGATACCGCGACGGCCATTAATAAAGGCCGCCGTCGGGAAGTCTGGTCCGGTGATGTGTTCCATCAGCCCTTCGACGCTGATGTTTTCATCCTCAATATAGGCCAGACAACCGTTGATCACTTCGGTCAGGTTGTGCGGAGGTATATTGGTGGCCATACCCACGGCAATACCGGACGAGCCGTTAATCAGCAGGTTCGGGATCTTGGTCGGCATAACTTCCGGGATCTGTTCGGTGCCGTCATAGTTCGGCACAAAATCAACCGTCTCTTTTTCCAGATCCGCCAGAAGCTCATGGGCGATCTTTGACATGCGCACTTCGGTGTAACGCATCGCTGCCGCAGAGTCGCCGTCAATCGAACCAAAGTTCCCCTGACCATCAACCAACATATAACGCAGTGAGAATGGCTGAGCCATACGCACGATGGTGTCGTAAACTGCTGTATCACCGTGTGGGTGATATTTACCGATTACGTCGCCGACCACACGGGCAGACTTTTTATAAGGTTTATTCCAGTCGTTACCGAGAACGTTCATGGCGAACAGCACACGACGGTGGACAGGTTTCAGTCCGTCCCGAACATCTGGTAATGCACGGCCAACGATGACCGACATGGCGTAATCAAGGTAAGAGTTCTTTAACTCTTCCTCGATATTGACCGGTGTTATTTCTCTCGCAAGGTCGCTCATGGAGCCGCTATCCCTCTACATTAGTCCCGGATTCAAAGGTGCGAAAGTATATCACATTGCACCGTTGCGGTGAATGGAAAGCGTCGTAAAGCACGCTTTAATTGCGGGACGGGAGGCTTTCCCGGCTGGCCCGCGATCTCTCTGCGCGGGGGTGGCATTTGTACCGCCGGCGCGAAGGTATATACTCTGGGCAACCCTTTGTTGCAGGAGCACTAATTTAATGAATGCAAACCCCACCCCGTCCACAGCTAACGTCGATCACGCTGAAATTGCTAAATTTGAAGCGGTCGCCTCGCGCTGGTGGGATCTGGAAGGTGAATTCAAACCGCTGCACCGCATAAATCCGCTGCGTCTCGGTTATATTGCGCAACACGCCGATGGCCTGTTTGGCAAAAAAGTACTGGATGTCGGCTGCGGCGGCGGCATTCTGGCGGAAAGTATGGCGCGCGAAGGGGCGGTGGTCACCGGTCTGGATATGGGCGCCGAGCCGCTGGAAGTGGCGCGTCTGCATGCGCTGGAGAGCGGCGTTCAGGTGGAGTATCGGCAGCAAACCGTGGAAGAACACGCGCAGCAGTTCGCCGGTCAGTACGACGTGGTGACCTGTATGGAGATGCTGGAGCATGTGCCGGATCCGCGCTCGGTGGTCCACGCCTGCGCCCGTCTGGTTAAACCTGGCGGCGAAGTATTTTTCTCTACCCTGAATCGCAACAGCAAAGCCTGGCTGATGGCGATTTTCGGCGCTGAGTATCTGCTGCGGATGGTGCCGCGCGGCACCCACGATATTAAGAAGTTTATCCGTCCTGCCGAACTGCTGGGCTGGGTCGATGAAACCCCGCTGCGCGAGCGTCATATTATTGGTCTGCACTACAACCCGTTGCGCAATAAATTCCGTTTAGGCCACGGGGTTGATGTTAATTATATGTTGCATACCCATAGCGCCTTGTGACGGAAGCCATTAATCTGACCGGGGCCATCCATGGCCCCGCTGGCGTATTTCGCGAGATCGCCGCCGGTGTCAGGAATTTGCCCCAGCCGTAATCACGGCATGATGCGCCCCTTCGGAAATTTCTGAAAGATTCCACAAAAAAACCGCCCGACAGCGCTGCGCAGATCATCGGTTTTTCTTAGTTTACCACCGCCAGCCAGATCATTTTCTTGCGCGGAAAAAAACCCGACAAGCCGCGCAGGGCAGAAAAACAGCATTTGAACATATTTATCATTTTTTTCTAACAAGGATTGACAGGCCGACGAGCCTTGCGAAACCTGGTCTTCAGAAAAAAGCCAGAGTACAAAACCGAAAAACAATCGGAAATCAACTCTTGTTATACGCAGATAAGTTACTAGAATACTCACCATCTAGTAACATAATCACCCCCTACCCCCTATATGTAGTGTTTATCCACAGAGTTACTCACAATGAGATTTCTGTGCATAAACCGGGGGTAATTTCCCGGACAGGTAAAACGCGACATGAATCAGAGTCTGCTCGTCACTAAACGCGATGGCCGCACAGAACGTATTAATCTTGATAAAATCCACCGGGTTCTCGACTGGGCGGCTGAAGGTCTGCAAAACGTTTCCGTGTCTCAGGTTGAACTGCGTTCGCACATCCAGTTCTATGACGGCATCAGAACATCCGACATCCATGAAACGGTGATCAAGGCCGCGGCCGACCTGATCTCGCGCGATGCGCCTGATTATCAATATATGGCTGCGCGTCTGGCCATTTTCCACCTGCGTAAAAAAGCCTACGGCCAGTTCGAGCCGCCAAAACTGCTCGATCAGGTCACGCGCATGATCGACCTCGGCAAATACGATAAACATCTGCTGGAAGACTATTCCAGCGAAGAATTCGAACAGATGGACGGTTTTATCGACCACTGGCGTGATATGAACTTCTCTTATGCCGCCGTTAAGCAGCTGGAAGGCAAATATCTGGTGCAGAACCGCGTAAGCGGCGAAATCTATGAGAGCGCGCAGTTCCTCTACATTCTGGTCGCCGCCTGTCTGTTCTCCGGCTACCCGCGTGAGACGCGTCTTGATTATATCAAACGTTTCTACGATGCGATTTCCACCTTTAAAATCTCGCTGCCAACGCCAATTATGTCCGGCGTGCGTACCCCAACCCGTCAGTTCAGCTCCTGCGTACTGATTGAGTGCGGCGACAGCCTCGACTCGATCAACGCCACCTCCAGTGCGATTGTGAAATACGTTTCTCAGCGCGCCGGTATCGGTATCAACGCCGGTCGCATCCGCGCGCTGGGCAGCCCGATCCGTGGCGGTGAAGCGTTCCATACCGGTTGTATTCCGTTCTACAAACATTTCCAGACCGCGGTGAAATCCTGTTCACAGGGCGGCGTGCGCGGCGGCGCGGCGACGCTGTTCTATCCAATGTGGCATCTGGAAGTAGAAAGCCTGCTGGTATTGAAAAACAACCGCGGCGTGGAAGGCAACCGCGTACGTCATATGGACTACGGCGTGCAGATCAACAAGCTGATGTATACCCGTCTGCTGAAAGGTGAAGATATCACCCTGTTCAGCCCGTCAGACGTGCCGGGACTGTACGATGCGTTCTTCGCCGATCAGGATGAGTTTGAGCGCCTGTACTGCAAATATGAGCAAGACGACAGCATCCGTAAACAGCGCGTGAAAGCGGTCGACCTGTTCTCGCTGATGATGCAGGAACGCGCCTCTACCGGCCGTATCTACATTCAGAACGTCGATCACTGCAACACCCACAGCCCGTTCGATCCGGCTATCGCGCCAGTACGCCAGTCCAACCTGTGTCTGGAAATCGCGCTGCCGACCAAACCGCTGCTGGATGTGAACGACGAAAACGGCGAGATTGCCCTTTGTACCCTGTCGGCATTCAACCTCGGCGCCATCAACAGCCTCGACGATTTGGATGAACTGGCGACGCTGGCGGTCCGCGCCCTTGATGCGCTGCTGGATTATCAGGACTACCCGATCCCGGCAGCGCAGCGTGGCGCCATGGGTCGTCGTACCCTCGGTATCGGCGTGATCAACTACGCTTACTATCTGGCGAAAAACGGCGTACGTTACTCCGATGGCAGCGCCAATAACCTGACGCACAAAACCTTCGAAGCGATTCAGTATTACCTGCTGAAAGCCTCAAACGAGCTGGCGAAAGAGCAAGGCGCCTGCCCGTGGTTCAATGAAACCACCTATGCGCAGGGCATCCTGCCAATCGACACCTATAAGAAAGATCTGGACGCGATCTGCAACGAACCGCTGCATCTGGACTGGGAAACGCTGCGTGAGGAGATTAAAACTCACGGCCTGCGTAACTCAACGCTCTCGGCCCTGATGCCGTCAGAGACCTCTTCGCAGATCTCCAACGCTACCAACGGCATCGAGCCGCCGCGCGGCCATATCAGTATCAAAGCGTCGAAAGACGGTATCCTGCGTCAGGTGGTGCCGGAGTATGAGCGTCTGAAAGATAACTATGAGTTGCTGTGGGATATGCCGAACAACGACGGTTATCTGCAACTGGTGGGGGTGATGCAGAAGTTTATCGACCAGGCGATTTCGTCTAACACCAACTACGATCCTACGCGCTTTGCCAACGGTCGTGTGCCGATGAAACAGCTGCTGAAAGACCTGCTGACCGCGTATAAGTTTGGCGTAAAAACCCTCTACTACCAGAACACCCGTGATGGCGCAGAAGATGCGCAGGACGATCTGGCGCCGTCAATTCAGGATGATGGCTGCGAAAGCGGCGCCTGTAAGATTTAATTCGCGACGGCTTGCTGTTCCGTAATCCCTGATGGCCGGGCACCACCCGGCCATCACCTGAATAACTGGATTTACACCATGGCTTATACCACCTTTTCTCAGAATAAAAACAATCAGCTGAATGAACCGATGTTCTTTGGCCAGCCGGTTAACGTTGCGCGTTTTGACCAGCAGAAATATGACATCTTTGAAAAGCTGATTGAGAAACAACTCTCCTTCTTCTGGCGTCCGGAAGAAGTCGACGTCTCCCGCGATCGCATCGACTATCAGGCGCTGCCGGAGCATGAGAAGCATATCTTTATCAGCAATCTGAAGTATCAGACGCTGCTCGACTCGATTCAGGGCCGTAGCCCTAACGTCGCGCTGCTGCCGCTGATCTCGATTCCGGAGCTGGAAACCTGGGTGGAAACCTGGGCATTCTCCGAGACCATCCACTCGCGCTCCTACACCCATATTATCCGCAATATCGTCAACGATCCGGCGCTGGTATTTGACGATATCGTCACCAACGAACAGATCCTGTCGCGCGCCAAAGATATCTCCGGTTATTACGATGATCTGATTGAGATGACCAGCTACTGGCATCTGCTGGGTGAAGGCAGCCATCAGGTGAATGGCAAAACCGTCACCATCAGCCTGCGTGCGCTGAAAAAACAGCTGTATATCTGTCTGATGAGCGTTAATGCGCTGGAAGCGATTCGCTTCTATGTCAGCTTCGCCTGCTCGTTCGCTTTTGCCGAGCGCGAACTGATGGAAGGTAATGCCAAGATCATCAAACTGATTGCGCGTGACGAAGCGCTGCACCTGACCGGCACCCAGCATATGCTAAACCTGCTGCGCAGCGGCGAAGACGACGCGGAAATGGCCGAAATTGCCCGCGAGTGTCGTCAGGAGTGTTACGACCTGTTTGTGCTGGCGGCGCAGCAGGAGAAAGAGTGGGCGGAATACCTGTTCCGTGACGGCTCGATGATCGGCCTCAACAAAGATATTCTCTGGCAGTACATTGAGTACATCACCAATATCCGTATGAATGCGGTCGGTCTCGATCTGCCGTTCCAGACCCGTTCCAATCCGATTCCGTGGATTAACTCCTGGCTGGTGTCGGATAACGTGCAGGTGGCGCCACAGGAAGTGGAAGTCAGCTCTTATCTCGTCGGCCAGATTGACTCCGAAGTCAACGGCGACGATTTCAGCGATTTCCAGCTGTAAGCAATGGCGGCGTCAATTATTACGCTACGTCCATCCGGTGCGCAGCTGCAATGCGATGACGACTATCCGTCGCTGCTGGCGCAACTGGAAGCCCATAAAACCTACATTGAATATCAGTGTCGGGAAGGGTTTTGCGGCGCCTGCCGTATACGCCTGCTGAAAGGCGAGGTGTGTTACGTTGAGAAACCGTTAGCCTTTGTGCAGGAGGGTGAGATCCTGCCCTGCTGCTGCAAGGCCAGCGGCGATATCGAACTAGAGTTATGATGCAGGCGGCATTGATGCCGCCCGCATACCAGCAGATTTACAGCTTAATCGTCTCCAGCACATCAATCCAGCCATGGCCGGTGCTAACCGCATCCCCCTTCAGCCAGCGACGCAGCATATTCATCGCCATCATCGCCACCACGTCCTGCCGGGTTTTCAGGCTGTAACGACTGACATTAAACTTCACCAGTTGGGCAAAGGTGCCTTGCGGCGTATGCAGCGCAAAGCCGAGCCGATCCTCGTGGTAACCCCCAACGGTCAGCGCCAGCGCCGAACCATTAGCTTCAGCTAATGCCTTGCTGCGCGCCGCCAGCGCCGCCAGCGACTCCGGCTGCGACGGCAGGACATTGCCCGCCGCCAGTGGCGCCGCGGCCGATGCCAGCTGCCACTGCAGTAAACCGGCGGTAAATTGTTCGCTGACGCTCAGCGTCAGCTGTTTCTCATGCAGCCGCCGCGCCAGCAGCGCCGGTAACCCCTCCGTCCCCTCGAAAATGGTACATTCGGCCACTCGCTGTCGTACCTGCTGCCAGGCCTGCTCCATCGCCGCCCGCTGCGCGGCCGGGCCGGTCAGTTTCAGTTCGATAATCGGCATTGAGGAGCGATAACCGAGCACCGCCCCTTCCGGCATGCTGAGCGAATCCAGTTCGGCGGCCAGATCGCTTTCGCCACGGCCAAAGGTGGTCAGGCGTAAACAGATTGGCGGCTCAGGCAGGGTATAACGCTGCTTCAGCCGCGGCAGGATCTGCTGTTCCACCATCACTTTAAATTCCGATGGCACCCCCGGGGTAAAGAACATCCAGCAGCGATTCAGCTGAATGGCAAAACCACAGGCGGTCCCCACCGGGTTATCCACCAGCTCGGCGCCCTGCGGAATTTCCGCCTGCTTACGGTTGCTCGCCGCCATCGGCCGGCCACGGCTGGCAAAGAAGGCTTCCATCTTCTCCAGCCATTGCGGCTGAATCTCCAGTTCCACGCCCAGCGCCATTGCCGCCGCCTGCGCGCTCAGATCATCGCTGGTTGGCCCGAGGCCGCCATTCACAATCAGTACGTCGGCGATATGGCTGCGTTCGCTTAGCGCCGCCACCAGCGCCTGCAGGCTGTCACCCACTGTCGATCGTCCGGTCATCGGCAAACTATGCTGGAACAGCATATCCGCCAGCCAGGCGGCGTTAGTATCAACAATTTGTCCGTGTAGCACTTCATCGCCGGTCGAGAGCATTTCCACTCTTATCACTGTTTTCTCCTGTCGGGTTCACACGCTGTGATTTAGCCTGGCCGGATCTGTCAGTGGCGTCAACCGTTAAAAACCATCGCTCAGGGTTGAAAACGACAGCGCGCCACCGCCGCCAGCCAGCCCTGATAGTTTTCCCGCATTGCCGGCGCCGCGGACTCGCGCGGATAAATGGTCGTGCCGCCACGTAAGGCACTCAGTTCAGCGCTGTCGCGCCACCAGCCAAGCTCACGTCCGGCCAGTAGCGCCGCGCCGAGCGCGGAAACTTCCGCCGTCGGCGCTTTGATTAACGGTCGCTGCAGCAAATCGGCCTGAAACTGCATCAGCCAGCGATTCTCCGTGGCGCTGCCATCGACACAAAGCTGTGCCAGCCGCTGCCCGCCGGTCTGCTCCATGGCAAAAAACACATCGGCAATCTGGAACGCCACCGACTCCAGCGCCACCCGCGCCAGCACCTCCGACGTCGCGGCGTCGGTCAGACCGCAAATCAGTCCGCGCGCCTGCAGGTCCCACCAGGGGGCGCCGAGCCCCGATAACGCCGGAACAAAGTAGATCCCCTGATTGCCGGCGCTACTCTGCGCCATGTCCGTCAGTTTTTTCGGGTCATGAACGCCGAGCATACGTGACAGCCAGGCGGCGCCGGAACCGGTATGGGTAATATTGCCCTCAAAGGCATAGCGCAGCTGACCATCATGCCAGGCCAGCGTGGTACTTAAGCCGCGATCGCTGATTACCGCCTCTGGCAGGGACATCATCAGCGATGAGCCGGTACCGTAGGTGGCTTTGATCACTTCGCCGCCGGCGGCGCGCTGGGCATAGAGTGCGGCATGGGAGTCGCCAATCAGCGCCAGAATCGGCGTACCGGCCGGCAGACCGGCGATATCCTGCCGCTGCACCGTACCGTGACAGGCGGCGGAAGCTTGTACCTCTGGCAACGCCTGGCGCGGTACCTGAAACAGCGCCAGCAGCCGTTCATCCCACTCGGCCTGATGGATATTAAACAGCTGGGTGCGCGCCGCGTTGGCGTAATCAGTGACAAATTGTTCTCCGGCGGTCAGCTGCCAGCACAGCCAGCTGTCGACCGTACCAATACACAGCTCCCCCGCCGCCGCACGCTGATAGCCATCGGGAATCGCCGCCAGCATGCCGGTAACCTTGGCCGCCGGGAACATCGGGTCCACCGCCAGCCCGGTCAGGGCGGTGATCAGCGCTTGCTGACCGCTTTGCTGTAATTCACGGCACAGCGCTTCCGAGCGCCGATCCTGCCAGCTGACCAGCGGCGTCAGGGGCTGACCGTCACTGCGCTGCCAGATCATAATCGACTCACGCTGATTGCTGATGGCCACCGCCGCTACCGGCGCGCCCTGACACCGGGCGAGACAGTCAGTTATCGCCTGAGATACCGCCTGCCAGATCGCCAGCGGATCCTGCTGCGCCAGACCTGGCTGTGGATGAAAAATTTGCAGTGGCTGGCTGGCGCGCGCCACCACCCTGCCATCACCATCGACGGCAATCGCCTTGGCATTAGTGGTGCCTTCATCGATCGCCAGAATAAGTGGGCCTGACATGGTTATTCCCCCCGGCACATCTGCACGGCGCTGTTCACCACACCGGCAGCGTCGATGCCGTGACGTGCGCGCGTCGAAGCGCGGTCACCCGCAATGGCGTATTCACCGTCGGCAATACCCAGCCGTTTCAGTCTGGTGGCACAGCCGCCTTCGGCCAGCACTTCCGCTACCAGACTACCCACACCGCCGTTGATATTGTGTTCTTCAACGGTGATGACACTGGCGTATTGATTTAGCAGCTTGTACAGCGTCTGGGTATCACAAGGTCTGATCGATGCGATGCTGATCACAGCCGCCGAGATCCCCTGCTCCGCCAGCGTCGCGGCGGCGTCGACAATCTCATGTACTGTCGAGCCCATCGCCACCAGCGCGATATCCTCGCCCGCACGCAGCTGGTCAATCTGGCCGGGAATGAACTTGTAGCTGGCATCGTGCAGTTCCGGCAACGCTTTACCATCAAGGCGGATATAGACCGGCCCCTGGTGATCGAGCGCATAATCAATTATCTGACGGCACTCCACCGGACAGGAAGGCGCGTAAATTTCGATATTGCCAAAACCACGCATCACCGAGATATCATCAATGCTGTGATGGGTACTGGCCAGAGGGCCATAGCTGGCGCCGGCATTCAGCCCGAACAGCTTGACGTTGGTGTTGTTGTAGCAGATATCGACTTTGACCTGTTCGTTGGCGCGTGAAATCAGGAAAGGGGCGGCATTACAGGTTACCGCGACTTTACCGCCAATCGCCAGCCCGGCAGCCGCGCCCACCAGCGTTTGCTCGGCAATGCCGACATTCACCAGCCGGCCAGGGAACTGTTTCACAAACGGCGAAATTTTCGCGGTTGAGGTCGAATCGGCCACCACCGGCACCAAATCGATACCGCGTTCTACCGCGTCGATAAAGGCTTTTACCATCACGTCGGCCAAATGTGCTGAATTACTCATCTTTCAACTCCTCCATCGCCTGCTCAATCTCGTCGCCCTTCGGCACCCGGTGATGCCACTCGGGCCTGCTCTGAATAAAGGAGATGCCGAAGCCTTTCTCGGTATTGGCAATCACCACGTTGGGTTTGCCGTTAGCGGGCAGATTTTCCAGAGTCTCCACGACCGACTGCATATTGTTGCCGGCGCACTCGGTGACATTCATGCCGAATGCCAGCCATTTCTCTGCCAGCGGATCGGTATTGAGGATGTCGCGGGTCGCCCCGGCCAGCTGCAGTTTGTTTTTGTCATTAATAATTGTCAGATTATCGAGGCCGTAATGGGACGCCACTAACGCCGCCTCCCAGTTACTGCCTTCCGCCAGCTCACCATCGCCGGTCACCACAAATACCCGGCGGTTGCTGTGATCTTTCTTCGCCGCCAGCGCAATCCCCACCGCCACCGGCAGGCCATGTCCCAGCGCCCCGGTATTCAGCTCGATACCCGGGGTTTTATGTTTCACCGGATGGCCGGGCAAATGCGAGTCGGCATGCTGATAGGTCGGCAGCCAGCTTTCCGGGAAATAGCCCGCTTCCGCCAGTACGCAGTAGTAGCCGCCGACCGCATGACCTTTCGACTGAATATAGATATCGCGCGTCGGATCCCCGGTGCGGTCCGGCGCGCAATTGAGCAGACGGAAATAGAGCGCGGTGAGGATCTCAACCTGCGACAGATCGGCGCCGGTATGCCCGCCTGCCGGGCTGTTGGCATTCAGCGTGATAATGCGACGGCGAATCGCCCGCGCTTTTTTTTCCAGCTGTTCCACAGAGAGTTTGAACGGATTCATAGCAACCTCTTTGAATTTAAAATCATTCATGAATAATTATTCATGACGGGTAAAAAAAGATACAAAACTAAGTCAGCCCGCTACTGGCGGCTCGCTTCTCCCTGCTGGATCACCGCTTTCTGCGCCACCACCGCCGCTTTTTGCTGCATACGGTTTTGCATCTGATCGATAATCACAGCGACAATAATCACAATGCCTTTAATCACCATCTGCCAGAATTCACTGACGCCCATCATAATCAGACCATCGGCGAGAAAACCGATGACAAACGCCCCGATTAGCGTACCGATAATGGTGCCGCGCCCGCCGGCCAGTGAAGTACCGCCTAATACCACTGCGGCAATAGCATTCATTTCAAATGCCGTACCGTTAGCCGGATGACTGGCGACCAGCTGTGATGACACCACGATACCGGCGATGGCGGCACAGAAGCCGGACAGGGTATACACCAGAATTTTGATCTGCTTAACCCGCACGCCGGAGAGTTCTGCGGCCTTTTCGTTATCGCCGATGGCATACACCTGCCGACCAAACGGCAGTCGTTTGGCGATATAACCAATTACCAGCGCCAGCACAATCATCATCCAGATGGCATAGGGCAAACCAAACAGCGTACCGGCGCCAATCGCATCGAAACCGGTATTTCCCAGTTGCGGATTACCCGCCAGCCCGGGAAAGGTTTCGCCGCCGGAGGTGAGCATCGCCGCCCCGCGCAGGATATACATGGTGCCCAGCGTGCAGATAAAAGGGGCCACGTTGTAGCGGGTAATAATCCAGCCATTACCGGCGCCAATCAGCGCACCAATCAGCAATACCACCGGTACGATCACCCAGACGCTGGGGAAAATCGCGATGCCGAACATCGGCAATACAATGCCTTTGGTAATCAGCCAGCCGGCGATCATGCCGCACAGCCCGAGGGTGGCGCCGATCGACAGATCGATCCCGGCGGTGATAATCACAAAAGTGATCCCCAGCGCGAGAAAAGCGTTAATGGCGATATGTTTAATCATGATCACCAGACTGCCGATGGCGAGGAAGTCCGGGACAGTGAAGGCAAAGAAACCGACAATCAGAAACAGCGCAATAAAAGTACGCATCTTCAACAACAGTAAAATCAGGCTTTCGCGTGAGTTAAACGCCTTGGCCGGCTGCGCTGCCACGGCAACGCTGGTGCTATTTTTCATTGTCAAAACCCCTGGGCGCTTGCTTTAACCAGTGCCGACTCTTCTGCGCTGTCGCGCGGAATATCAGCCGTAAGCTTCCCACCCGACATCACCAGGATCCGGTCGGAAACCGCCATAATCTCTTTCAAATCGGAGGTGGAAAAAATCACCGCAATCCCCCGGTCTGACAGCTCAACCATCATGCGAAATACATCAGCCTTCGCGCCGACATCAATGCCGCGACTCGGCTCATCCAGCAGCAGTAACTTTGGATTGGTCAGCAGGGAGCGGCCAATAACCACTTTCTGCTGATTGCCGCCGCTCAGCGCCTGTATCGAGACCTCCGGCGACGATACCTTAATCGACAGATTGCCGACGGTACTGGCCACCACCGCATGCTCCTGCTGCTGCGCAATGGCAAAGCGCCAGGAGAGACGACGCCACAGGCTGGCGATGGTGAGATTACTGGCAACCGATGACACCGGAAAAATCCCGGCGCGTTTACGATCTTCCGGCACCAGACTCATCCCCATACGGATGCGGTCGGCAGTCGATAACCGATTCGGCACCGGTTTGCTGTCGAGCCACAGTTTGCCGAGGTAGTGACGCTGGGTGCCGAGCAGGCACTCAAACAACTCGGTACGCCCTGCGCCCATCAGGCCGTAAATGCCGACAATCTCCCCGGCACGCACGTTAAACGACACATCGTTGACCAGCGTATTACCGGCGGCGTTAACGCAGGTAATATGCTCCGCTTCCAGTACCGGCGCGCCGAACTGACGACCCGGTTTGAGAAAGTTGCTCACCGGTTCGCTGCCGAGCATTTCCCGCACAATCCAGGGGACATCGATCTCACCCACCTGCGCCTCGGCCTGAAACTTGCCGTCACGCAGAATGGTGATCACATCGCCAATCGCCATCAGCTCTTCCAGCCGGTGCGAAATATAGATAATGGTTACCCCCTGACGGGTCAGCTCGCGGATCACGCGGAACAGAATCGCCACTTCGGTTTTACTCAATGCGGAGGTCGGCTCGTCGAGAATCAAAATATCGGCGTCTTCCGCCAGCGCTTTGGCAATCTCGACCAGTTGCTGTTGCCCGACCTTCAGGTTGGCTACCAGCTCACGTGGCGAAATCGGCTGATCCAGCCGCTGCAATAGCTCTGCGGTACGCTGCTCCTGCGACGCCTGATCAATCGGCATCAGGCCGCGCTGGATTTCCCGCCCGAGAAAAATATTTTCCGCCACGCTCAGGTTTTCAAACAGATTCAGCTCCTGATGCACCATGCCGATACCGAGCCGCGCCGCTTCACGGGTATTCGCCAGATGTACCTGCTTACCGTTCAGCCAAATCTCGCCGCTGCTGGGCTGCTGCACCCCGGCGAGGATCTTCATCAGCGTTGATTTACCGGCGCCGTTTTCACCGATAATCACGTTAACTTTGCCGCGCCAGACGTGATAATCGATACGATCCAGCGCCAGAGTGCCGGGAAACAGCATCGATACGCCGCGCGTTTCGAGGATCAGATCGCCCGGCTGGCCCTTATTTTCAGAGATCATGGCGCCTCCGGTGTCAGCGTCAGCGCCACGGCATCCTGCACGCCATCCTGACTAAAGGTGACGGCGACCACCGTGTCGACGGTTTTACCCTGCCAGCTGGCATCGACCGGCGGTAACTGTTTCACCGCCTGGCGGTTTAGTGCTTTAGTCAGCTGGGCGAACTGTACCTGGTTAGTAAAATCCGCAAAATTAAAGCCGGCGGCATCACGAATCGCATTACTGCGGATCACCGGCCCGAGTTGTACCGTCACCGGCATACCGTTAAAGCTGATCGCCAGATTACGTTCGCGGTCACTGACGCTGTTAAATGCCGTTACCTGACCACGCGCTTTGACAAACACGCTCTCACTGCTGCCCGCTTTCAGCATATGGCTGCGTTGCTGCAACGCTGGCCAGTCAAGGGCATGGGTTTTCGCTGTGGACATCACTTTGCTGTCCCAGGTCTCCTGCACCACCTGCTGCGGGGTTTGATTGCTGTAGCTGGCTTTGGCGTTCGGATCGGGCGGGATGATCGGTTTGCCATCCGCATCCAGATCCACCACGGTGCAAGCTGTCAGCAACAAAGAGGCACCAGACAGCACACTTATGCCCCATTGTTTTTTCGACATAATCAGCCTCTTAGCGCTATTCAGACAGGTTGAACACTTTCAGCTTGCTGGCGTTGGTTTCGTCGATCAGCACACAGTCCATCAGTTGCTTCTCTTCTTTCTGCGCTTTACCGTTTTTCAGATAGTAATCGGCCTGTTCAATCGCCATCTGCGCCTGGGCCCAACCCGGTTGCAGCACCGTGGCTTTAATATTGCTTTTCTTCAGAATGGAATCGCGGACGTAATCACTGCCGTCAAAACCGACCACGATGACATTGGTTTTACCCGCTGACTTCAGCGCCGCTTCCGCACCCAGCGCCATAGTGTCATTACCGGAAATCACGCCAACGATGTTCGGATGTTTTTGCAGAATGGTTTCCATGCGGCTAAAAGCTTCGGTCTGGCTCCAGTTCGCACTCTGTTGCGCCACCATTTTCAGGTCCGCAAAGTCGTCCAGCACATCGTGATACCCCTGCGAACGCACGCCGGAGTTGGTATCGGACTCTTTACCCAGCAGTTCCACATACTCACCTTTGCCGTTCAGCAATTTGGCGAACTTGGTCGCGCCGAGCTGGGCTCCCTGATAGTTATTGGAAACGATTTGCGCTACCGCGATACCGGTTTTGTTCACTTCACGGTCGATAAGAAAAGTCGGAATGCCCGCCGCTTTGG
The DNA here is from genome assembly GCF_047308185.1 of Pantoea sp. B65. Lineage (NCBI taxonomy): Bacteria > Pseudomonadati > Pseudomonadota > Gammaproteobacteria > Enterobacterales > Erwiniaceae > Pantoea > Pantoea sp. B65. The sequence continues at coordinate 12,303 of NZ_JAHXPU010000039.1, read as the reverse complement.
CCTTCTCCAGCGGACCGACGGTGGCATCCGCCCCGGCGTTATCCAGCACAATGGCTTTGGCTTTGCGCGCGATGGCGGTTTCGATTAACTGGTTTTGTTTGTTAACGTCATCATCATGCGACGCCACCAGCGTGGTGTAGCCGAGCTCCAGCGCTTTAGCTTTTGCGCCCTCCGCTTCAGCTTTGAAAAACGGGTTATCGTGTGACGGGGTAATAATGGCAATCATCCCTTTATCTGCCGCCAGCAGAGAAGAGGAAACAACCATTGCCGATGCAATCAGTGACACTTTCAGTAGGGTACTTTTCATTATTATCTCCACGTTGAATATATATTCACTCATGACTTATTATTCAATATACTATGTGTCAGCCCCGCAGGTTTGTCGAATGACAAAACCAGGAAAAGCGAAAAGGATCACAGTTTGTTGCTTTATTCAGCAATCCGACAGCCACCTGCGGCTCCGCCAGATGCCGCTATACAGCTGTGGTGATTTGCACGACAATGTTGCAGTCGTCAGGAAGGAGGTACTATGTCAAAGCAGGATGAGCAGCGGCTGATGGTGAAAATCGCCACGCTCTACTACATGGAAAACAAGAAGCAGTCGGATATCGCCCGCTCGCTCAATTTGTCGCAATCCTTTGTGTCGCGCATTTTGAATCGCTGCCTGAAAGAGGGACTGGTGAAAATTAGCGTGGTACAACCCAGCAATATTTTCCCGGCGCTGGAAAAATGCATCGAAGAAAAATATGGCATTCAGCAGGCCATCGTGGTCGACGTGGCGGAAGAAGCCAGCGCGCATCAGGTTAAGCAGGCGATTGGCTCGGCGGCGGCGCACTATATGGAAACCCGTGTTGGCGCTGAAGACCTGGTCGGCCTCTCTTCCTGGAGCAGCACCATCCGCGCGATGGTCGATGAACTGCATCCGCAAAGCGTAAAAGCGCGCGGCGTGATCCAGTTGCTTGGCGGCGTCGGCGCCAACGGCAATGTGCAGGCGACCATTCTGACGCAGACCCTGGCGGCCCATCTGAGCTGTCCGGCATGGCTGTTACCGGCGCAAAGCATTGAGCGGGCAGTAGACGAACGCGCGCGAATGGTGTCCAACGCCGATGTGGCGGAAGTGGTCAGCAAATTCTCCGAAGTGGATGTGGCGGTGGTCGGCATCGGCGACCTGGAACCGTCGCAGCTGTTGCGCAATTCAGGCAACTACTATGATCAGGCCATGCTGAAAACCCTGGCGGAACGCGGCGCGGTAGGCGACCTGTGCCTGCACTACTTCGACGCCGACGGACGCGCGGTATTAAGCAAAGAGGAAGATCCGGTGATTGGTATGGAGCTGGAACAGCTGCGTGACTGTCCGCAGGTGGTGGCGCTGGCCGGCGGCAAAGAGAAAGCCAATGCCATTCGCGGTGCGTTAAATGGCCACTATATTAACGTGATTGTTGTCGATTACCCGACAGCGCGTTTGCTGATATAGCCCGGACGACGGGAGCCATTGACGGCTCCCCTGCAGTATTTCAGTTATCCCGCCCTCACAAGGGTTCAGCTTTAATTTCCCCCTGCTGCTCCTTTTCGTACTCCGCCGCGACGGTAGCTTTCATTGCCTGAATTTTTTCTTCAATCATATCGCGCCCGGCCAGCGGATTCATGGCCTTAGCCAGCGCGTGATACAGATTATTTTCGTCATTTTTACTCAGGGCGAATTTTTTACCGCTTTTATTACTTATCGCGTCATATCTGATCATACCGCGCTTATCCAGCCGCTCTTGCAAAATATAGCTGTGCGTATTTTCAGGTAAGCTATCAACTTCGCCATCGGGGCCGTAAATATGCGCTACATCGCCAAAGATACCTTTTACGCGAAAATAGCACTGCTGTTCGCGGGCAATCAGACGAATCACATCATTGTTGATGGCGGTTTGCAGTAAATAGTTTGGCTGATAGTAATCTCCGTATGAGATCATCAGCTGTTCGCCTTTCTCTATCGGCTGCGTGGTGTAATAAAACGGCAGTTTATCGTTAATATAACCGACCGCCAGATTATTTTTCCCCTGTGAGGGATGTCCGATCAATTCAGCGGTATTAATTAACGCCAGTTTATTGGCATTCTGATAACCGCTGACCGATTCATCGCCCTTATAGGTGGACCACAGATAAGAGAGTACCGACTGCGAGCCCATTTTTTTAAATTCATTGCGCAGTGAAAGTGCATCCTTATGAAAAACGCCGCTATAGATACCGAGAAATTCATATCGCTCAAACGCCTCGCGGGCGATGATCTGCCATCCCAGTTGCGGCGTTTGCTCGTTATAGTGGATCTCCAGCTTCTGGCTTAATAATCCGGGCTGTTTGTCGCCTTTGGCATCGAAAAAAAAGTCCTGCTGGCTACCATCGCTCTCCACCAGTTGCTGTGCCTGACTGGCAAAACGGTGCGCCACTTCTTCACGCTGTTCTTTTGGCAGCCTTCTGACAATCTTCTGAATATCGGAAATAAATACCGGCCCGCTAATGACCTCTTTGGTGATACTGCGCTGTGGATCCAGCGGATCGGTCAGCAACGGCGGGTTTTGTTTCAGCTGCAGGTGCAGTAATCCATGGGTCGGCTCCAGCAATTCAGTTTCCAGTGGCGAGACCGGGCGCGGAGCACTGCCGGCAAATGCCGGATCCAGCGCCTGGCGGAACGACGCCCTTGTCACCCCGGCCTCAGTGATAATATGTTTATCACTAATCAGCCAGCCCATATCATCCTGCGCGCGCCTGAGATCGAGCCGTCGGGCATATAACTGATTTTTATACTGAATAATCAGTTCACTCTCCTCTTCCGCCCCCACTTCAGCCGATTCCCGCAGTATGCCGCTAAACCAGGCAACCCGCGCCTCTTGCAGCCAGGTTTTCAGTTTCCGCTCCGGCACCCAGGCATGCCCGGCAATCTCGCTATTTCTCACCACTGCCGATTTCTTCTGCTGATTACGCAGCTTAATCAGGCGTAATGCATACTGCTGGTTCTTGTGCGCGCTGACAGCAAAACTGTCGCCGGCCGCCGGCAGCTCCTGCTCCAGACGGGAGTGATTATTCAGCCACTGTTGTGAATTGCGGGTTCTGATAAAGCTCATCGAAAGGAACTGCGGCGTCAGCCGGCAGTAGAGCGCAATAGTATTATTTTTAATCAGTTTTTTCGCCAGACTGCCCACTACCACCGCTTCGTCACGCAACTTAATCAGACGCAGGGCATACTCAATATTGCTCTCCCGCGGATTACGCGGGTGAGCGGCGAACCACTGTTTCTCCTCCTCTGATGCCAGTTTATCCAGCTGCGACTGGCCTAAGCGCTCTAACAGCAGCGATTCATCGACCCCGGCGCGCGTGGCGATTATCGCCGTGGTGACCTTCTCATGCGGCGTCTGGTAGAGGCGCAATGCGTAGGCCATGGCATCCTCCTCTTCCCCCTGCGGATACAGGTTCATCCATTGCAGAACCTCCGCCGGCACCCGCTGCAAGCGCGATCGCAGGCTCCTTTCATTCACCTTCGCATGCAAGGCGATGGCGCTCAGGGTAACGCTTTTATCGGACAGCCAGGCGAGACGCAGGGCATAGTCCATATCGGTTTCCGTTTTATATTGCGGATGGCTCTCCAGCCATTGCTGTCCCTGTGGCGTTAACTTTCTTAAACTGCTGCGCAGGATGTTTTCACTCACCCCGGCATGTTGCGCGATGGCCCCGATACTGGCGCCATCCTCCGGTAACCGACATAAGCGCAGGGCATATTCCATATTACTTTCCTGCGGCTGGCGCGGGTAGCTGGCAAACCACTGCACCTCATCGCTCGGGAAGCGGAGTAACCACATGCGGATGCTGACCTCCTTCACCCCGGTATGTCTGGCAATGGCGGTCAGCGAAACGCCTTCATCTTTCATCCGCGCCAGACGTACGGCATAGCTCATATTATTTTCCCCCGGCCGTTGCGGATGGCTGACAAACCAGCGCTGAACCGCCGGCGTAGTTTTGCTTAACCAGGAGCGCAACCGGCGCACGTCCACCCCGGCATGAGCGGCAATGGTATTCACCGTGACATTTAGCGGCGATGAGATACTCAGCCGCAGCGCATAGGCAAGGTTCTTTTTGCCACGTTCAATAACATTATCAAACTGAGTGAAGGTTTCCGACGGCTGACGTGGATGCTGATTAAGCCACGTCTGTGTCGCGGGGTCCGGATCCTTGCTGCCGCGCGTTTTTTTGTCCACTGGCTGATCACTGTCGCTGTCATGCTGTCCACTGAGCCCGGATGGGCCGGCCACGCATTCGTCGCCGTTCGCACGTCGGCCACGTGGCTGGCATAAACGTGTTTCTTCCAGCACAAACTCATCATCCTCATCATAGCGAAACACCCACAGGCTATCCGGCCCGTGCGGATTCGCCACGCGGAGACTGAACAGATCGCCATCAACCGCATCCTGCTGTACGCGGATATACTCCGCCACCCCATGGCGATCGGCGCCGGTATGGATCCAGATATCATCGCCGCTGAGGTAAACATTGCGATATTCCGGCAGCGCGTAATCGGCGGAGAACGGAATAGTCGGTTGCACTTTGACCTGTGGCGGCAGCCCGGCAAACGCCTGATGGGTGAACGGCAGAAACTGCCACTGCGCGCGTTTTTCGTCATAGCGGAAATAAACTTCGCCCCCGGCGGCTGGCTGCGGGGTGCGGTATTCATCGCTCCTTTCGCCAGGGATCACCTCCAGATAGCGCGCCACGCCGTCGGCAGTGCTTTCCCAGCGCAGAAAATGGTCCCGGCCAATGCGATACAACCCCGGGCGCTGATGCAGCGCGATCAGATCAGCCGCTGGATTGAGGATCGACTGTAGCCATGTCCGGTCAATATTGCCTTCGGCACTCTTTAGCAGACTAAACGGAGAGCCTGCGCTATCCCATTTTTGCAGCTTCGGTTGCCACTTCAGCACGGTCTGGCGATAAACCGGCTGGCTCTCCGCCAGCTGGAGGCTAAAAAACGCGCCCTCCATACGCCCCGCGACATAGCCAATCGTGACATGGCTGGCGCCAGCGCCCTGCGATCGCACCTCCAGATACTGTTTACCGCTACTGGCCACCGACCATACCCGGCACTCCTCCGGTCCGACGCCGGACAGCACCTGCTGCTGACCCGGTTCCGACTGGATTACGCTCTCAGGCAGCACGGACAGGGCCCGGGCATGCAGATGTTTATTGCCGGCGTAAAACAGTTGCCATTGCTGGCTGGTCTCGCTGAAATAAATCTTCTCGCCCCCCGCCAGGATGCAGGTGCCATCCTCAGGCGAAAATGTCGCTGGCTGGTAGTGCTCGCCCCATTTAATCAACAGCTCCGGCGGCTGGCCGTGGCTAAAGCGGTGCTCGCCGCTGAGCTTATCGATGCGCCACAGATTGCTCTGCGGATTACGCGTCGCCGGACGGCTAATCACCGACGTGGCGTCTGACTGCACGGCGACCCCGCTGTTCTCCCCGTGCGGGATCAGCTGCCAGCGCTGGCCGTTAATCTCTTTTTGCAGCACCGAGTGCAGGGTGATGCCGGTTGGCGGATGCGAAATCAGCGTACCCGGCAGTTGCGTGCCCGGCTTTAACCCGCTGCTGCTGACCGGCCTGGTCAGCCGGAGAGTAAATACTTTGTTGCCCGGCTTTTCCGGCATCACCACATTCATCGACAGCCGGAGCAGCCGGTCGACTTCTCTTTCTCCCGGTTCCCGATCGAGCAGCGTGCCGCTAAACAGCTCGCCGGTGACGCGGGCAAAATACCCCAGAATCGCTTCTCCTCCCGAGGCGAGAAAATGCAGCGGGTTATAACTTTGCGTACCCTGCTTAAACAGCATCACACTGTTTTCGCTCTGTTCATCGCCCCAGGCAATGATTCGGCCGCCGATACTCTCCGCCGCCACGGTTTTATCTTTAAGCGACATCTCATACTGGATGGTGCGCCCTCTCATCACCTCCTCATGAGCACGCTCCGGACGGTTGACGTCGGGGAGGCCGGGATAGAGAAAAATAATGTCACGCCCCAGCAGAGTGGTCATCAGTTGCTGCCGCTGTTGCGCATCGATCGCCCAGCCCATGCGCTCAAGGAACTCATCAATCTGCTGCCGGAACCGGCTGCTGTTATCGCCGCGATAATGGATACGGTAAGCCGGCAGGCTTTGCCCTGCGCCGGTGGCTGCACTGCCGACAGCGGAAGCCTGGGTGGAAGTGGTGGTCGCGGCGCTCTGATCCCACGGCAGCAACTGATTAATCAGGCGGCTAAATGTCCGATCTACAGCATGTATCGCCTGCATAGCGTAGTGGCTGGCGGTGACCAGGGCAGTATTTGTCGCTGCGGTTGCGGGCGGTGGTAAGGCGGAACCGGCATACAGCGGCCAGTCAGCGCGGGTAAGCAGTCCCGCTGCGGCTTTAATGGCTTCCGCAGCGGGCGTGGACAGCGGGGAAAATAGTGGTTCTGCAGCCAGTATGCCCTGAGCGGGCAGTACCCGCACCCCGGTCAGCAGCGATTGCCATGTTGCGCCTGACTCACGCACCAGCTCTGCCCGCGCCCGCTCTCTTCGCTCAACCCGCTGGCGACGCGTCAGTTTTGTATAACGGAAGTCGCCCTGCGCGATCGTTTTTTCGCTATTAGCGACGGCGATACAGGGAATAGCCGATGACGCGGCAAGCGGCGTTCCGCAGCCGGGATCATTAATATAGTGCAGAAACCGCGTGATATTTCCTGATTCTGGCATCTCTGTTCACCATTATTTATTCAGCCACCGCTGCGAAAATAATTTAATAATGGAATACAACCCCATCACGACCGGTGCTAATTTTCAGCACGGGCGGCATTAATGCCGTCATTACGACCGGTGCTAATTTTCAGCACGGGCGGCATTAATGCCGCCCCTACATATTCAGGGGTTCCAGTTTAACTACCCCTTCCTCTGCGGCATAGTGCGCCGCTACCGCCTCTTTCATCGCTTTAATTTTTTCTTCGATAATATCGCGTCCGGCCAGCGGGTTTATCGCTTTCGCCAGCGCATGATAGAGATTATTTTCATCATCTTTACTGATGGCGATTCTTTTAGCGGTTTTTTTACTGATGGCGTCGTAGCGGACAATGCCACGATTATCCAGTCGCTCTTTTAGCATGCTTTTATCCACACCGGCAGGTAATACATCCACTTCACCAGCCGGGCCATAAATATGCGCGGTCTTTCCTGCCATATCTTTAATGATAAAATAGCGTTTTTCCTCGCCAGCAATAATGCGGATCACATCGTTATTGATGGCGGTCTGGATCAGATAGTCCGGCTGGTAATAGTTGCCATAAGAGATCAGCAGCTTATCGCCTTTTTCAATGTTCCGGGTGGTGTAATAAAATGGGATCTTATCATTAATATAACCCACCGCCAGATTATTCTCTCCTTGTGAGGCGTGCCCGGCCAGCGCGGCAGTGTTAATCAGCGCCAGTTTGTTGGCATTCTGATAACCGCTGACCGCGCCTTCGCCCTTATAGACGCCCCAGAGATAAGTCAGTACCGACTGGGAACCCATTTTTTTATACTCTTCCCGCAGCGAAACCGCATCCCGATGAAAGATGCCGCTATAGGCGCCGACAAATTCATACGCCTTAAAGGCTTCTCTGGCGATAATTTGCCAGCCGAGGTCCGGTGTTTGCTCGTTATAGTGGATTTCCAGTTTCTGGCTTAACAACCCCGGTTGCCGCTCATCTTTTTCATCGATAAAAAAGTCCTGCCGGCCGCCATCGCTCTCCACCAGCAGCTGCGCCTCGCTGGCAAAGCGGTGCGCCACCTCTTCGCGTTGCTCTTTTGGCAGCCCTTTGACGATATTCTGGATATCGGAAATAAATACCGGCCCGCTAATCACTTCACTGGTGATACTGCGCGCCGGCTGCCGCGGGTCGGCCAGCAGCGGCGGATTCTGTTTCAGTTGCAGATGCAGTAAGCCATGGGTCGGTTCCAGCATTTCCGCGTCATAGCTGCGGACAGGTTGCGGCCTGGGGTGGTCAAATTCAGGTTTCAGCGCCAGTCTGAACGAGCTCATGGTGACCCCGGCCTGGGTGGCAATATTTTTATCGGTAATCAGCCAGCCCATATGTTGCTCTGCGCGTCTGAAATCAAGCCGGCGGGCATAGAGCTGATTCTTGTGCAGAATAGTAAATTCACTCTCGTCTTCCGTCACCAGTTCTGCCGATTCGCGCGGCACGCTGCTAAACCAGTCGGTTTTCTCACCCTGTAGCCACTCTTTCAGTTTCCGCTCAGGAACCCAGCTATGCCCGGCAATGTCGCTGTTGCGGATCATTAGCGTTTTCTGCTGCTGGTTGCGCAGTTTAACCAGCCGTAATGCATACTGGCGGTTCTTATCCGCCACGGTAAGAAAACTGTCGCCGTCCGTCAGCAGCTCCGACAGCAGACGCGGGTGATTATTCAGCCACTGCTGAGCATTTCTCATTCTGACGATATTCATCGACAGGAATTGCGGCGTGATCCGGGCATGCAGAGCGATAGTGTTATTTTTGATCAGCTTCTTCGTCAGGGTTCCGGCCATCACCTGTCCGTCGCGCAGCCGGGTCAGACGCAGCGCATAGTCGATATTACTCTCGCGCAGATTGCGCGGATGGCTGTTAAGCCATTGCTTCTCGCGCTGTGACGCCAGCTTATCGACCCGGGACTGGCCTAAACGCTCTAACAGCAGCGACTCATCCACACCGGCGCGGGTGGCGATCATCGTGGTAGTGACTTTGTCATGCGGCGTCTGGTACAGGCGGATGGCATAGGCCATATCCTCTTCCTTCTCAGCACGCGGATAACTGTTCAGCCATTGATGAACTTCCGCCGGCAGACGGTGTAAGCGCGATCGCAGGCTCTTTTCGTTTACCCGCGCATGCATAGCGATGGCGCTGTAGGGAACCCCTTCATGGGGCAACCAACTGAGGCGCAGGGCATAATCCATATCCGTTTCGGTTTGGCGCTGCGGATGGCTGTCCAGCCATTGCTGCCCCTGGGAAGAGAGTGTTTTTAAACTGGTTCGCAGGTTCTTCTCATAAACCCCGGCATGCTCAGCGATCGCCGCTAAACTGGCGCCGCTTTCCGGCAACTGGGACAGGCGCAGGGCGTACTCCATACTGCTTTCCTGTTCACGCCGGGGATTAAGGATAAACCATTGTATTTCATCCGACGGGAAGCGTTTTAACCACATGCGGATAACGTTCTCTTTCACCCCGGTATGTCTGGCAATCGCGGTCAGGGTGATCCCTTGCGCCGACAACCGGCACAGGCGCAGGGCATAATTAATATCACTTTCCGCCGCCTGCTGCGGATAGCTGACAAACCAGCGATGTATCTCCGGCGTGGTTCTGCTTAACCACGCGCGCAGGCGACGCACTTCCACTCCGCTATGGGCGGCGATGGCGTTCACCGAAATATCCAGTGGCGATGCCAGACTGAGACGCAGCGCATAAGCGAGGTTCTTTTTGCCGCGCACGCTAGCGTCGTCTTCTGCTACCAGGGTTTCCTGCAACAGGCGCGGATGCTGCTCAAGCCATGTCAGCTCATATGCCTCGCCCGGCGGCTCGGTGCGTACTTTTTTCACTGGCGGCTGGATGCCGGATGGACCGGCAACGCATTCATCATCGTTACCGCGCCTGCCACGCGGCTGACACAGACGTTGTTCTTCCAGCACAAACTCATCGTCTTCATCATAGCGGAACACCCACAGGCTATCCGGGCCGCGCTCATTCGGCACCCGAAGAGAGAACAGATCGCCGTCAACCGCATCCTGCTGCACATGGATATACTCCGCCACCCCATGCCGATCGGCGCCGGTATGGATCCAGATATCACTGCCGCTGAGATAGGTATTGCGGTATTCCGGCAGCGCGTAGTCGGCGGAGAATGGAAAGGTCGGCTGCACTTTGACCCGTGGCGGCAGCGCGGCAAAGGCGTCATGGGTGAATGACAAAAACTGCCACTGCGCATGATGTTCGTCATAGCGAAAATAGACTTCACCCTCTGCGGCAGGCTGCGGGGTGCGGTATTCATTGTTCTTTTCGCCTGGGAGTACCTCCAGATAGCGCGCCACGCCATCGGCGCTGTTCTCCCAGCGCAAAAAATAGTCCCGGCCAACACGGTACAGTCCCGGACGCTGATGCACCGCGATCAGATCCCGCGCTGGATTAAGGATGCGCTGCAGCCATGTCAGGTCGATATGGCCGTCGGCGTTTTTCAGCAGGTGAAACGGCGAGGTAGCAGTACTGTCCCATTTCTGACTGGTCGGCTGCCATTTCAGCACCGTCTGACGGTATACCGGCTGGCTTTCGCTGGCGCTGATGGTGAAAAATTCACCCTCCAAACGGCCTTCGACATAGCCGATATCGACGTTGCTGGCGACAGCGCCCTGCGCGCGCACCTCCAGATACTGCTTACCGCTGCTGGCCACCGACCACACCCGGCCTTCCTGCGGGCCGATGCCGGCCAGCACCCCCTGCTGCCCCGGTCCGGGCTGAATTAAGTTTTCGCCAATCACCGACAGCGCGCGCGCATGCAGGTGACTGTTGCCGGGATAGAACAGAGTCCATTGCTGGCTGATACTGTGGAAATAAATTTTCTCGCCGTCCGGCAGGATGCAGCAGCCATCCTCAGGGGAGAACTTCACCGGCTGGTAGCGATCGCCGAATTTTATTAACAGCTCCGGCTGCTGGCTGTGGCTGAAGCGGTGCTCCCCCTCCACCCGATTGATACGCCATAAGCGGGATTGCGGATTGCGCGTCGCCGGCACGCTGGCAGCAGGCTCCGATCCTGCCGGTATCGCCATCCCCTGGTTTTCCCCCTGCGGAATAAGCAGCCAGCGTTGGCCGTTAATCTCTTTTTGCAGCAGCGAGTGTACGGTGATACCGGTTGGCGGATGGCTGATCAGCGTGCCTGGCAACTGCGCCAGCGGCTTGCCGCTGCCTGGTCTGAGCGGTCTGAAGTTAAATGCCTTGCTGCCCAGTTGCTCCGGGATCACAATATTCATCGATAGCCGCAGTAACCTGTCGACTTCTCTTTCTCCCGGTTCCCGATCCAGCAGCGTTCCGCTGAATAATTCACCGGTGATGCGGGCAAAATAACCCAGCACCGCTTCGCCTCCTGAGGCGAGAAAATAGAACGGGTTATAATTTCTCGTCCCCTCGATAAACAGCATAACGCTGTTTTCGTTCTGCTTATCTCCCCAGGCGATAATCCGCGCGCCGAGGCTGTCAGCCGCCACGGTTTTATCTTTTAACGCCATCTCATACTGGATGCTGCGCATCCGCATATGCTCTTCATGCACCCGCGGCGGGCGATTGCCGTCCGGTGATGACGGGTAGATAAAAATGATATCCGTAGCCGACAGATGATTTATCAGCTGTTGCTGCTGATTGCCATCCAGCGTCCAGCCCATCTGATCGATAAACTCATCAATCTGCTGGCGAAACAGGGTGTGGTTATCACCCTGTTTATGAATCCGGTAACAGGAGTGTTTCGGCCGTAAACCGCCCGCTTCGGCCACCGCCGTTGGCGCAGTGGTGCTCTGGCCGCCGACCCCTCGCCAGGGAAGCAACTGAGTAAACAGGCCGCCCAGCGCCCGGTCCACCGCCTGCAGCGCCTGCATGCCATAGTGGCTGGCGGCGGTCAGCGCGCTATTGAGCGGCATTAGCGCATCAGGACTGCGCTCTGTGGCGGCCTGCGGCGGCGCAGAGCCGGCACAAACCCGCCAGCCGGAGCGGGTAACCAGCTCCGCTGCGGCCTTAATCGCCGCCGCGCCGGGAGTGGAGATCGGAGGAAATAAAGGTTCTGCCGGCAGGCCGCCCTGAGCGGGCAGTAGCCGCACTCCGGTCAGCAACGTCTGCCAGAGTGCGGCAGACTCATGCCGCTGTTCTGCCCGCGCCTGCTCTCTCAGCTCAACGCGCTGACGTCGTGTCAGTTTGCGATAGCGGAAGTCGCCCTGCGCGATTGATTTCTCGCTATTACCGATCGCGATACAGGGAAACATAGGTTGCGCTGCCGGTGGTGCGCCGACGCCCAGACGATTGATACTCTGCAGAAACTGCGTGATATTTCCTGATTCTGTCATGCGCATCCACCATTATTTATTCAGCCGCAATAAAGAAGGTCATTTAATAAAAAGATAACGCGTTTATGCTGTGGGGATATTTTCTGCCGGGGGTTCCGGTTTAACTACCCCCTCTTCTGCGGCATACTCCGCCGCCACCGCATCTTTCATCGCTTTAATTTTTTCTTCGATAATATCGCG